>JBEKAM010000029.1:0-23844 GCA_050015915.1 Solirubrobacteraceae bacterium | reverse complement strand
GCCCGCGCCGCCGCCACCGCAGCGAGCAGGTTGCTGAGATTGTGCGCTTGCGCAAACGACGGCTGTAGCTCGATCTCCGCCTCGCCGTGGCGGATCAGCACCGACCCGTCGGCACGACGCTCAGCCAGCGTCACCTCGCCGCCCTCGCCAAAGGTGATCACCGGCACCTCCGCGCGCAGATGCGGCACGAGCAGCGGCTCACCCGCCGGTACCACCACGCTCGCGCCCGGCGCCAGCCCCGCGATCAGCTCCGCCTTCGCGGCAGCAATCGCATCAAGCGAGCCCAGTAGCTCCAGGTGTGCCGGCCCGACGTTGACGATCACGCCCACCTCTGGCTCAGCGATCTCCGTCAGCTCAGCGATCTGCCCGGGACCGCGCATCGCCATCTCCAACACCAGCAGCTCCGTCTGTGCGGGCGCGCTCAGTAGCGCCAGCGGCAACCCAATCTCAGTGTTGAAGTTCTCCGGGCTCGCCGCTACCTGTAGACGCTCGCCCAGCAGCGCGGCGAGGATGTCCTTCGTTGAGGTCTTGCCAGTCGAGCCCGTGATCGCGACCACCATCGCCCCCCTTGCACGTAGCTCCCGCCGCCACGCCCGGGCGAGCGAGTGCAGACCGGCGAGCGGGTCGCCATGCGCTAGTACCACGCCGCCGGCAGCGGTCTCGGCGGCGCGCTCGGCGTGCTCGGGCGCGACCAGCACACCCCACCCACCCGCCTGGAGCGCCTGCTCGGCGTGGCTACCGCCATCGGAACGCTCACCGCGCAAGCCCACAAACAGCTCGCCTGGCGCGATCCGGCGCGAATCGATGCTTGCGCGCTCGGGCCCCGGCGCGCCCTCCTCGGCGGTCGACCGGCGCACGAGCGTCGCGCCCGCAGCAGCCGCCAGATGGCGCGCATCCCAATCCCTCATCGAACGCCCGTCTCCGAAGCCGCAGGGGCAATTCCCGTGTCATGGGCCGTCGAGCCGCCACCCGCACGCAGAGCCTCGCGAGCGACCAGCACGTCGTCGAACGGCAGCTTGACCCCGCCCGCAAACTCCTGCCCCTGCTCGTGGCCCTTGCCCGCGATCACCACCACATCGCCCCGCCGCGCGCACGCAATCGTCTCCTCGATCGCCGCCCTACGATCAGCGATCGGCCGCACACTATGCCCCCGTGAGCCACTACGAACGCTCGCGGCGCCGTGTCCCACAGCGCCCGCGTCCGCACCCACCTCGCCCGCGCCAGCCACAACGCCATCCAATATCTCCTCAATGATTTGCTGCGGATCCTCCGAGCGCGGATTGTCCGAGGTCACGATCGTCATGTCTGCCAGCCGCGCAGCGATCTCCCCCATCAACGGCCGCTTACCTCGATCGCGATCGCCGCCCGCTCCAAACACGCACAGCACCCTGCCGCTATCAGCGCCGTCGACCAACTCGCGTGCGGCACTCAACACGTTCTCCAACGAGTCAGGAGTGTGTGCATAGTCGACCAGCACCGCGAACTCCTGCCCCTCCTCCACAGGCTCAAAGCGGCCCGGAACGCGCACCCCACGCTCCAGCGCCTCCACCAGCAGGTCCAGCTCAAAGCCCAGCGAGTGCACCGTGGCAAGCGCACCAAGCGCGTTTGCCACGTTGAAACGCCCCAGCATCGGCAGCTCAACCTCGCGCCGGCCCTCCGGCGTTTGCAGCGTGAAGTTGCAAGCCGCGAAGCCGCAGCGCAAGTTTGTCGCGCTGTAGTCCGCCGGCGCATCGACCGCGAACGTGACCGCGCCAGCGAGCTCAGAGGCCAGTCGCCGTCCATACGGGTCGTCCACGTTGACCACGCTCACCGCCGGCGCCGCCGCTCCAATAGCCGACTCCTCGCCCGCGCCCGCGGAGCTCTGCGCGGGCACGAACAGCAGCCGCTTAGCCTGGAAGTAATCCTCCATGCTCACGTGAAAGTCCAGGTGATCCTGCGTCAAGTTCGTGAAGATCGCCGCCGCAAAAGCGATCGCATCGGTACGCCCCAGCTCGAGCGCATGCGAGGAGACCTCCATCGCACACGCGCGGTCGCCACCATCGAGCATCGCCCGCAGATCCTCCTGCAGGTCGATTGCCTCCGGGGTCGTGCGCGCCACCTGACGCTCCTCGCCACCGATCACCGACTTCACCGTGCCCAACAGGCCGCACTGCTCACCACACGCCTCGAGCAGCGACCGCACGAGGTACGTCGTGGTCGTCTTGCCGTTCGTTCCCGTCACGCCCACCACACGCAGCTCGTGCGCGGGCTCGCCATAGAAGCGCGCCGCCGCCGGCGCCATCGCCGCCCGCGCAGACTTAACCAGCACCTCCGTTACACCCAGGCCCAGCGGACGCTCCACGACGAGCGCAGCAGCGCCCGCGCGAACCGCCTCTGGCGCGAACTCGTGCCCGTCGCTGCGAAAGCCGCTCACGCAGAAGAACAGGTCCCCAGGCGCCACCTCACGGCTGTCATATGCCAGGCCCGTGATCTCCACGCCGGCCGCTTCGCCCGCCGGATCAACGGCGATCAACGCGTCGAGTCGCATGCGCTGATGCTACTCAAGGGGCAGGAGGCTCCCAGGAGGCCGTCCTATCCAGGTGGGATGCCCAGGTAGGGAAGCGCGAAGCTCATGATCTGCCCGAATGCCGGCGCGGCCACCGTACCACCATAGATCGAGCCAGACTGCGGTTCGTTGACGACCACCGCGCACAGCAGCTGGGGGTCTGTCGCAGGCGCGAAGCCGATGAACGAGGCTACGTATTTGCTCTGTGAGTATTCGCCGGTTTCCGGGTTGATCTTGTTTGCCGTGCCCGTCTTGCCCGCCAGCTTGTAGCCCGGTATCGAGACCTCGCTCGCCGTGCCTTCGGGTCCAAGCACGCCCTCGAGCATTTGACGGATCTCCGCAGCAGTGGCACTCGACAGGATGCGATGGCCAGCGGGCTCCGGCTGTGGACGTCCACCGATCGAAGCGACAATGTGCGGCGGGCGCAAAACCCCGCCATTGGCGATCGCCGCGTACGCGGTGGCCATCTGCATCGGCGTTACCAGCTCGCCCTGGCCGATCGGCAGGTTGCCCATCGAGGAGCCCGAGTATTCGGAAGGCTTTAGCGTCACACCGATTTCCTCCCCTGGCAGATCCACCCCCGTCGGTGCACCAAAGCCGTAGCGGTGCACCCACCGGTTGAACCGTTCCGGACCATCCATCGCGCCGATCTTGATCGCGCCGACGTTGCTCGAGCGAGCGAGGATCTGTTCGGTCGTAAGCGTTTCTTCAGGGTGTTCGGTGTCGTCGTGGATCGTCCGTTCAGCAACCTGGATCTGGTCGGGGATGTTAAACGGCGTGTTCGGCGTGATCAGGCCCGCTTCAAGCGCCGCGGACACGGCCACCACCTTGAATGTCGAGCCCGGTTCGTAGGCGAGCCCAACTGCACGGTCCTCCATCTCGTCTTCCGGCGAAGCGCTCGGATCGTTGGCGTCGACCTGTGGCCAGTTGGCCAGCGCAAGGATCGATCCAGTACGGGGATCCATCACGATCGCCGTCGCATCTTTGGGATCGAAGTCGCGAGCGACCGCGCCCAGCACGTCTTCCACCCGCTGCTGGATGTTTACGTCCAGCGTCAGCGACAGCGACTTGCCGGGCACCTCGCGCTTGGTTTCCGTGATCGACACCGGCTGGCCGATCGCGTCGGACACCACGCGTCGCTGACCGGGAAAGCCGGTGAGCAATGCGTTGCGGGAGTACTCGAGGCCGGCAAGACCGGTCCCTTCCGTCCCCACCTCGCCGAGCACCTGCGCCGCGAGCTCACCACGCGGGTACACGCGGCGCATCACCGGTGTACCGGTAACACCTGGGATTTTCAGCGCAAGCACTTCCTGCGCAGCCTTCGCCGGAAGCGCGCGGGCGAGATACACGAAGCCCGTACGTTCGGAGAGTTTGCGCAGCACGCTGTCCTGCGTCTGGCCCAGTAGCGGCGCCAGCTGTTTGGCTGCTTCCAGCGGGTCAGTAATCAGGTAAGGATCAGCCGCGATGTCCTGGGCCGGCTCGGAGACCGCCAGGTCGACACCACTACGGTCGGTGATCGTGCCGCGCGGCGCAATCACCGTTTCGGTGCTGAGCTGCTCGTTGCTCGCGAGCTTTCGCAGCGACGCGCCACGCACCACTCCCAGGTACATCGTGCGCCCCGCAGCAAGCACGAGTAGCACGAAGAACATCGCGAAGATCACCCCTATGCGGTGCTGGACGACAGGCACCCGCTCAGTCCGCGCCGCCCGCTTGGGTCCCACTCGCGCCGGTACTCGCAGTCGCTTCGGTGGCACCCGTCGCGCCGACGGCCGAGGTGGGCCTCGTTTCAGGACTCGCCGGCTGTGTAGCCGTGGAAGACGGCGCGCTCGTGGCTGACGATTCGCTCGGCGCAGCTGCGCCTGTTTCGCTGGCGGCTGTGCTTGCTTCGCCGCTCTGGCTTGTCGAGGACCCTGCCGCGGAGGTACTCGCAGCGGCGGTCGTTTCCGTCGCAGCTGACGTTTCAGCGCCAGCTTCGCTGCCGGAGCCAGACGAGCTGGCACCAGCCGCTTCTGTTGAGCTGGTGCTCGCCGTTTGCACCGGCTTGTTCAGCGCAGCCGCCGCGCGTGCGATGTCAGAGGACGGGTTGATCGAGAGGAATCGCAGAGCCCCCTCGGGCACGAGTTCCATGCCGAGCTTCGCCGTCAGCGACTCCACGCGTTCGCCGGCAGCCAGTTCGGAGCTTTCGATGCTCAGTGCCGCGTTCGCGCGCTGCAGCTGCGCCTCACGCACGAGCGCACGGCCGATGTTCGCATTCAGCCTCAGCACCAACAGCTGCAGCGTCACAATCCCGATCAGCGCAAACGCAATCAGCACGATCCACGTGCGCCCCCGAATCAGACGGTCGAGCGAGGGGTTGCGCGAAAGGCTGTTGAGAGCTGCCAATACACCGAGCAGCAGGCCACGCTGGGTATCTGAGGAACGCGCGGGCGCCGCCGCGGGCCGGCGGGCAGGGCCTGGCCGGGCGGCAGGACGCGCCGGACCTGAGATCCGCCGCGGCTTGCGCGGCGCAACCGATGGGCGTGTCGGGACGGCGGTGCGTCCGCGGTGCACAGCGGGCGCGGCGGCCGCGGCTGATCCGGCAGGCGGCGTCACGAGCTTTTCGCTCCATCGTCGGCCAGCTTCCTTGCGGCGCGCAAGCGCGCCGAGCCTGCACGAGGATTACGCTCGATCTCCTCAGCGGAAGGCACGATCGAGCGCCGCTTCAGCAGTGCTGCCTGCGGCTCACGTCCGCACACGCACACGGGCAGATCGGGAGGGCATATGCAGCCGCGGGCGCGCTCGGCGAGAAAGCGCTTGACGCGCCTGTCCTCGAGTGAGTGAAAGGCGATGCTCGCGAGCACCCCACCATCACGCAGCAGCCCCCACGCGAGCGGCAGCGCACGATCCAGCTGCCCAAGCTCATCGTTCACGGCGATCCGCAGTGCCTGGAAGGAGCGCTTGGCAGGGTGACCGCCGGCGAAACGCGCCGGCGCGGGGATCGCGGCGTTGATCGTCTCCACCAGCTCGAGCGTCGTCTCGATCGGAGCCTGCTCGCGCCTGCGCACGATCGCGCGGGCGATCGCCCCCGCGTGACGCTCCTCGCCAAAGTCACGCAACACGTGCGCAATACGACGCTCGTCCCACTCGGCGACGAGATCGCGCGCGCTCAGCTCCTGCCCGGGGTCCATGCGCATGTCAAGCGGCGCCTCATAGGAGTAGGAGAACCCGCGCTCGCGCGTGTCCACCTGCATCGAGGACATACCCAGGTCGAAATACACCATGTCCGCCTGCACGCCCTCGCCCGCAAGCAGCTCCAGCGCCTCCGCGTAGCTCGAGCGGATGAAGCGCAGCGAGCACGCCGCCTCCGCCGCCAGCGCCGCAAACCGCTGCTCCGCCAGCGGATCGCGATCGATCGCCACCAGCGTGCCCGAAGCACCCAGCCGCTCGGCAACCAGTCGCGCGTGTCCGCCATCGCCGAAGGTGCAGTCGATCGCCAGTTGTCCGGGCTGCGGGTCGAGCAGCTCGATCAGCTCGCCGGCCAGCACAGGCGTGTGCGACGCCTGCCCTTGCGCGACACCGCCAACCTGTGCGGCTGCGCCGGCGCGCCGAGCGCGCTGCTGGCGCTTGGGCTCGCGACGCCGCCGTGCGAGCTCCGGTGCACAGTCTCGGATCTCCCTATTTTCAAGCAGCGTCATCGACACGCGAGGTGACCTCCGCGACGCCCTTCAGGAGCGTCGATCGATGTTCGTTCCAAGCATCCTTCGCCCACAGCTCCAGACGATCGCCGACGCCCACCACCACGACCTCCTTCTGCAGTTCGGCGTGCTCGCCGAGAAAGCCCGGGACCATGATCCGCCCGGCGGCGTCCAGCTCCGCGTCGTGGGAGCTGCCGTAAAAGAAGCGCTCGAGCTCGGTCAAGCGCGGCGATAGCGGCGGCAGCTCGGCAAGCGCGCGGCGTGTGTAGCGCTCGTACTCCTCCGGACGCCACACGCCCACACACGGCTTCAGGTCGACCGGCATCGCCAGCACCACTCCCTCCGCGAGCGCCGCGCGGTAACGCGCCGGGACCGTGAGCCGGTTCTTGGCGTCGAGCGTGTGATCGAAGGTGCCGCGGAAGGGGACCACTGGGGAGAGCTCCAAGCTTGTTTACCGAGCCGAGATGGAGGAGTGGGAGGAGCCCCTCCATCCCGGCTCGCTGTGGCGAAGATACCCCACTTCCTCCCACAATGCAACTCTATATGCACATCTTCTCCCACTTTCCCATCCTCGCGCCGCACCGCTCGCCAAAACCCCTGCTAATAAGCGATTTCTGTGCTGCTGGTGGTTTTCCGTTGGACGGACCCGATCCCGCAATACCGCGTGCAGGAGCTCCCGCTGAAACGGCCATTGCAAAACCACGGCCTGCGCGCGGCCTCCGCGCACGGTTGTACGATCGCCCCGAGCCATGCCCACCTCGCCGTCTCGCGGCACAGAAAGGAACCACGTTGCTCGCAGTCGCCTCCCCGCTCCGCTCTAACGCAGCACCCCGCCTCCGTTCGGCAATCGCGTGCGCTGCGCTCGTAATCGGCCTCGCGGGAACACTCGCGGGCTGCGGCTCGAGCAGCCCCAGCGGCACAAGCGCCGACCCCGCCAGCGCAGTGCCAGCCGCGGCGGCGCTGTATGTGGGCGCGACCGTGCGGCCCACCGGGCAACTGAGCACAGCTGCACTGGCCGCCGGCAAGGCGCTCACCCATGAGGCCAACCCTTACCTGCGTCTGCTGGCCGCCCTGCAGACCCCTGGCTCGCCTCAACTCAACTACGAGCGCGAAGTCGCACCCTGGCTCGGGCCGCACGCTGCGATCTTCCTCAGCTCGCTGAACTCCTCTTCGAGCGCGCTGCTGTCGCTCGTCAAGCAAGGGCTGCTCGGCGGCTCGGCGCCCAGCACGTTTCCGTTCGCCGCGGGTGGCATCCAGGGAGCGATCGTGCTTGACACCAGCAACCCCAGCAAGGCGCTCTCGTTCCTAGATACACAAGCTCGCCGCGCGGGAGCCCACACGAGCAGCTATCGAGGCGTTACCTTCGAGACCAACTCAGCGGGAGTGGCGTTTGGCGTGGTCAAGCGCTTCGCGGTGATTGGTAGCGAAGCAGGTCTACACAGCGTCATCGATACCACCCTCGGCGGCAGCTCACTGGCCGACGCAAGCGGCTACTCCAAGCTGCTCGCCGCCGCTCCGGCCAACGCCCTCGCCCATATCTACACGAGCCCCGCAAGCGCGGCGCAGGCCGGCACCCCCGAAGACGCCTCAGGTCTACTGGCGCTGTTCGCCGGTGGACGCGAAGCCAACATCTCACTCGTACCATCAGCCAGCTCGCTGATACTCGACGCCGACACCCTGGCCGCGAGCCCGGGCTCAGCCGGTCCGAGTGGCGGTCTGCTCGCGGTCGATCCAGAAGGCGCACAGGCACTCGGCGAACTGCCAAGTGAATCTTGGCTGGCGATCGGCCTGGGGCACCTCGGCACGACGATCACCCAAGATGTGCAAGGCCTGGAGGGTCTCGGCTCGCTGATGAGCACGCTCGGTGGTGCAGGGCCGGAAAGCAACGCCGGTCTCAGCGTCAGCGGCATCCTGGGAGGGCTGACGACGCCGCTCAGCGTGCTCGGCGCCAACAACCCACAGGCCAAGGCCGACTTCGCCAGTTGGATGGGCTCAGCAGGGATCTTCGCCAGCGGCTCGAGCCTGCTCGAACTGAGAGCTGGAGTAGTGATTGCATCGAAGAACGCAACCCGCTCACGCGCCGCCGTGGCCGAGCTCGCCGCCCAGCTGCGCAAAGCCGGCGGATCGGTCAGCACCGCGTCGATCCCCGGTACCGAAGCGGCAGTGGGAGCAAGACTGAACGGACTGCCGGTAGTTCTGGACATCGCCGCCGGGCGCGATGCCGCTGGCCAAGCGAAGTTCGTGCTGGGCGTCGGCGAAGCCTCCGTCGCCGCTGCCCTGCGCCCCTCCGGCACGTTGTCGTCTGCAACGACACCCAGCGCCGCAACGAGCGCTCTTGGCGAAGGCGCACAGCCAAGCCTGATGGTCAACTTCCCGACGCTCCTGGGGCTGCTCGAAGGTCTCGGCCTGACCGAATCGCCGTCGATCTCCAAGTTCGTGCCCTACCTACGCTCGCTGAGTACGCTAGCCGGCGGTGGCCATGACCTGGGCGGCGAAGTCGAACGCTTCAAGCTGGTCCTCGGCCTGCAGGCGGCCGGCTGATCAGTCGCCGCACGTTTTTGAGAACCGGACGCTGGCAGCTCGCCACGCGCCGGACGTCCCGCTACGGGTTCGGCGGCCCGATCTTGATCGCGCGGTAGAACGCTGGCTGTCCGTTCACGATCCGGTCCACGCCATAGTTCGACAGCGTCGTTTCCCCATCGGCATCGATCGAGTAGTTACCGATCACCGAGTTGCGGTCTTTGGTGGCGAACACGCGGTCGATCACCGTCTGGCGGTCGTTTCCGCGTGCGCCCGAGTCGCGCACCGCGTCGAGCACGAGCGTCATCGCCTCATAGCCATACAACGCGTACGGCGTGCCCTGCACACCAAATGTCCTGTAGTAATCGCTCAGCACCCGTTGCGCCGCAGGCGGGTAGAACCTCGCGGGCAGCACCGGTGTGGTCACATACGTATTCGCCGCCGCTGCGCCGACCTGCGAGGTGAACGGTTCGCCAAGCATCTGGCTCGAGCCAGTTAGCAGCAGGTGCGGGTCGGCTGCGTATAGATCGCTCCACAGTTCAGCGATGCCCGTGCCTTCCCCGCCCGCCATGAACACGGCCTGGGCTTTGCTGGCCATGATTTTTTCGACCTCTCCGGTGAACACCGCACCAGCGACCGTGGAGAGGCTGTCGTGGGCGATCACCGTGATGCCCGCCTCTTCGGCGTAGTTGACAACGATGTCTGCCAGCGGCACATCGAACGGGTCCTGGTCGTCGAGCACATACAACCGCTGTACGCCCTTGGACTTCAACAGCGCGACCTGTGCCTGCGCCTGGCCGATGTCGCCAGGGGCGAGACGTACGAATGTCCGCTGAGCACTCGGGTAGAAGCGTTCCGGCTCATCCTGGCCCGCTTCAAACGAAGACGTCAGTCCGACATAGGGGCTGCCCGCACTTACCTGCAGGATGCCGGCCGCGTTGATCAGGGGCAGTGAGATCGCGGTGGCAGCCGAGTCGTAGTCGCCCAGGTAGGCGATCGTGCTCGTGTCCTGTGCGGCTGTCTTGGCGTTCATGGCGGTCACGCCGGGGTTCCATTCGCCCGTCGTCGGGCTCGCGTCATCCAGCGACACGTACGCGATCTTGAACGGACCGGCGTGCCCGTGTGCATCGGACAGCGCGAGCTTCTCGCCGCCGACGATCTGTTCTGCGATCGGCGCCGAGGGGCCCTGAAGTGGCTCGCTCGAATAGACCGTCAGCTGTCCGCCGGTCGCTTCGGCGACATCAGATACCGCCACTCCGCCGCAGCCCACCACGCCCAACAACACCGCGGCGAGAGCGAGCAGGCCCAGCCAGCGCGCGAGCACCGGGCGCTAGCTGCGACGGCCGGGCAGGTAGCCGGAGACGATCCGCACGGTCGCCCCGATGAGGATGACCGCTGTCGCCACCAGGAACGCATCGATGCCTTTGGCGCCGACCGCCCACATCACGATCCAGATGACGAGGCCGGCGGTGAGAGTGAGGATGAAACCCATTCCGCGCGGAATCCTAGCGAGCCTGAGCGAGGCCCGCTGACAGTTCCCCCACAACCGCCCCCACAGCTGCCGCCGGATCGTGTTGAGCGCCCGCCTCGGCGTCACTCGCCGCGCGCACCAGACGGGTTCCGACGATCACGCCATCGGCGCCCGCATCGGCCGCCTGACGGGCCTGCTCGGGTGTGGCGATGCCAAAGCCAATCGCCACCGGCACCTCGGTGCTGGCCTTCGCGCGCGCGATCACATCCGCCAGGTCCCCACCCAACGCACGCCGCTCGCCGGTGGTGCCCACCACCGACACCGTGTACAGAAAGCCGCGCGCGCTCGCGCCGATCCGAGCGAGACGCTCGGGCGTCGTCGTGGGCGCGACCAGCGGTATCAGCGCCACACCCGCCTCGTCGCACACCTCCAGCACCTCCGGCGCCTCGCCGTGTGGCAGGTCGGGCACGATTAGCCCACATGCACCCGTTCGCGCCAGACGCTCCACGAAGGCGTGCGCGCCAGGCGCGAACACCATGTTGGCGTAACACATCAGCGCGACCGGGACGCTCGCCGATAGCGCACGCGCCACCTCGAGCACGCCGGCTACGTTCGCCCCCGCGGCGAGCGCCTGCGTGCCGGCAGCATGGATCACGGGACCGTCCGCCAGCGGGTCCGAATAGGGCATGCCGAGCTCGATCACATCCGCACCCGCCTGAACGCAAGCTTCGCCAATGCGCAGCGAATCCTCGAGCGTTGGGAAACCACCCATCACATACGGCATCAGCGCCGCACGCTTGCCGGTGTCCGCGAACGCCGCAGCCAGGCGCGCGACGCCGGTCGTCTCGGTCGCGCTCATACGCCCTCGTCAGTCGCGTCCAGCACCTCAGCGAGATCCTTGTCGCCCCGTCCGGACAGGCAAACAAGATCCAGCTCGCCCTGCTCCTGCCTGTGCCCGTCAGGGTAGGCCAGCACCCACGCAAGTGCGTGCGCGGTCTCGAGCGCCGGGATGATCCCCTCCAGGCGCGCCAGCTCGCGAAACGCGGCGAGCGCGTCGCGGTCGTTGACCGCCACGTAGCGCGCACGTCCGCTGTCACGCAGATGGGCGTGCTGGGGCCCAGCCCCGGGGTAGTCGAGACCGGCTGAGATCGAGTGAGCCTGCACGATCTGGCCCTCCTCGTCCTGCATCACCGCAGAGCGCGAGCCGTGCAGGATGCCGGGACGCCCACCGACCGTCAGCGGTGCGCCGTGGCGACTCGTGTCGATGCCCTCGCCGCCAGCCTCCACGCCGATCAGCTCAACCTGCTCGTCTGGAATGAACGCCGCGAATATCCCCATCGCGTTTGAGCCGCCACCAACGCATGCGATAACGCGCGCCGGCAGTCGCCCCTCGCGCTCGAGTATCTGCGCGCGAGCCTCATCGCCGATCACCCGCTGCAGATCGCGCACCAGCGCCGGATACGGTGCCGGGCCGACGACCGAACCGATCACGTAATGGGTGCTCTGCACGTTCGTCACCCAATCGCGGATCGCCTCCGAGGTCGCCTCCTTCAGTGTTTTCGCGCCCGCATCCACCGGCTGCACGCGCGCCCCCAGCAATTCCATCCGCTGCACGTTCGGACGCTGGCGGCGCGTGTCCTCCACACCCATGTAGACCACACAATCCATGTCCAGCAGCGCGCACACGGTCGCCGTAGCCACACCATGCTGACCGGCACCGGTCTCAGCGATGATCCGTTGCTTGCCCATGCGCTTGGCCAGCAACACCTGCCCAAGCGCGTTGTTGAGCTTGTGCGAGCCGGTGTGGTTGAGATCCTCACGCTTCAGGTACACAAGCCGGCCGAGGCGCTCGGAGAGCCTATGCGCGCGATACAGCGGCGTCGGGCGTCCCGCGAAGTCGCGCAACAGACCGTCGAGCTCTGCGCGGTACTGCGGATCCGCGCGCGCGGCCAGCCACGCCTGCTCCAGCTCCGCCAGCGCTGGCATCAACGTCTCCGGCACGAACTGTCCGCCGTAGGGTCCGAAGCGATGCTCCAGCGCAGGCATGCCCGCGTCCGCGCCCTCCTGCCTGAGACCCTCCGGCGGTGCCCCTGAAGGTGCGCTCACGCCGATTGACCGATCGCCGCCGGCTGTTGCTGCGTGAGCGCGACCGCCTGGAAGAAGTCGTGCAGCTTCTGCGGGTCCTTGTGCCCCGGAGCCGACTCCGTGCCGCTGGCGCTGTCCACGGCGTATGGGTGCGTCACGCTCACCGCCTCGACGACGTTCTCTGCGTTCAGGCCACCGCTCAGGATCAAGGGCACCTTCGAGCGCCGCTCCGCGACGAGGTCCCAATCGAACGTCTCGCCCGTTCCGCCCCGCATCCCCTGACGGCCACTCGCCTTCGCATACGCGTCCAGCAGATGGAAGTCGACGTGGTAGCGCTCGAGATCGCGCACGTCGCCCGACCCCGCCACCTGGGCAGCCTTTATCACGCGCAAGCCCGTCCTGCGGCGTGCCTCCGCGCAGAACGCCGGGCCCTCGTCCCCATGCAGCTGGATCATGCTCAGCCCGAGCTCATCACTGTTGCGAACGATCTCCTCGAGCGAAGCGTTCACGAACACGCCGCAGAGCTCCACCCGCCGACGCAGCGACGCGGTGATCACCTGCGCCTGCTCCTGCGAGCAGCGACGGGGACTGCCCTCGTAGAAGATCATCCCAAGCGCCCATGCCCCAAGCTCAACCGCGAGCTCAGCGTCCGCGAGGTTGGTGATCCCGCAGATCTTCACCTGGGGAGGTGTCTGCCCCTCGCCGTGAGCAACAGGCGCAGGCGCGCCCACGGGCTCGTGGCTAGCGGAGGGCTGTGGTATCGACGACATGCCTCAACGGTAGCGACACACCATCACAGGGGACGAGCCGGGGCCACGCCCCAGCCCAGAGCGTCGCCAGCAGGCCGGGTGCTCAGCCTTCAGGCGTGCTCGGGTTCGGCACCGAGTTTGGGCGCTGGCCGAGCGTGGCGGTCACGGTTTTCTGTTCGTATTTGCCACCACCCTTCGCACGCCACAGTTCGATGCTGATCTTGTCGCCCGGGCGCTTTTCCTCGATGTCGTTGGCGAGCGCTTCGGAGCTCGCCACTTCTTTGCCGTCGATCTTCACGATGATGTCGCCGCCAACAGCGACCTGGCCGTTTTCGGTGGTCGTGCTGACGGTACCGCCGCGGATTCCCGCCTTGGCCGCCGCCGTGCCCGGCTCGACGCTCTCCACGAGCGCCCCAGATTTCACCGGCAGGTTGAGCGCAGACAGCGATCCGTCGATCGTCAGCGACGTGAGACCGAGATAGGCGCCGCGCACCGTACCGCCTTTCTCCAGCTGGGATAGCTCATTCTTGGCGGTGTTGATCGGGATCGAGAAACCGATGCCGACGCTGCCGTCGCCGCTGCCGCCCGTCTCGATCTGGGAGTTGATGCCGATCACTTCGCCAGCCGTGTTGAGCAGCGGGCCGCCCGAGTTGCCAGGGTTGATTGGGGCGTCTGTCTGCAGCACGTTGTCGATCGTGAAGCCGTTGGGGGCGGTGATCTGACGCTGCAGCGCTGAAATCACGCCCGTTGTCAGCGTACGTTCAAGATCGAACGGGTTTCCGATCGCGTACACCGGGTCACCGACCTGCACCGCGCTCGAGTCACCCAGTGTGAGCGGATGCAGCGTCAAGCCGTCGGTGGAGATACGCAGCACCGCAAGATCGTTGGATGGATCGGTGCCCACCACTTTCGCTTCCACCGACTTGCCCTTTTCGAAGCTGACGGTGACCTTGATCGCATTCTCCACCACGTGGTAGTTGGTGAGGATGGTGCCGTCGCCGTTGACGACGATGCCCGACCCTGTGTCCTCGTCCTGGCCTTGGCTTTCCTGGCCGAACAGGAACGGCGATTCGGTTTTCGCCACGACCGTGGAGGTCACAAACGCCACTCCAGGCGCGTCACGGACATAGGCTTCGTGAGGTGTCAGCCCTGCAGTCCGCTGCGAGGCGTTCGACGGGGCCGGGGCAACCGAAGGCGTCTGGACGGTAGTCACGGTCGTCTTGTTTTCGCCGAGGCCGCCAGCGATCGCGACCACCGCGACCACCACGCCGCCGCCGAGCAGCGCAGAGATGAAGGGGATGAGGAGTGTGCGTTTCATAGCGCGAGAGGATGATGGTGTGCGGCGATCAACGCTATCTAAAGCCTTGTATGCACCTTTCTAAAGATTCTCACGATGTTGTAATCGTGAGCGCTCTCAAAGCCGCAGCGGGATCGGCCGCGCGCATCAGCGACTCCCCCACCAGCACCGCGCTCACACCGCGCGCTCGCAGCCGCACGATCTGCTCCACGTGGGCGATACCTGACTCGGAGACGACCGTCACCTCGGGGGGCATCGCATCCATCAGCTGCTCCGTGCGCTGCACATCGACGCTGAAATCTCTCAGGTCGCGATTGTTGATCCCCACAATGTCCGCCCCGACATCCAAAGCCCGCTGCAGCTCCTCAACGTCGTGGACCTCCACGAGCACGTCGAGGCCGAGATCCCGCGCCGTCTCGTATAGCGACGCCAGCTCTCCCTGCTCCAGCGCAGCCACGATCAGCAGCACAGCGTCAGCGCCAAACACGCTCGCCTCATGCAGCTGGTAGCGGTCGACGACGAAGTCCTTGCGCAAGAGCGGCAGATCACACGCGGCACGCGCCGCCTGTAGATCCTCCAGTGCCCCTTCGAAGTTAGGGCCCTCGGTCAGGATCGATAGGGCGACCGCTCCCCCACGCTCATACGCGCCGACGATCTCCGCCAGCTGCGGCTGCTCGCGCAACACACCCGCCGAGGGCGAGCGGCGCTTGAACTCCGCGATCACGCCCACACCGTCACCGTTCAACGCGTCATGGAAGCGACGCTGCACACCTGTGGCCCGCGTGCCCTGCTCGCGCACGAGATCGGCCAGCGGCAGCTCGCGCTTGCGTCGCTCCACCTCCTCGCGTGTTTCCGCAAGGATGCGCTCGAGCACTGTCGCTGCCGGCCCACTCATCCGCTCGCCCGCCTGTGCCCTTCAGGACTCACCGGCGCGTGCTGGCGGCTCGCCAGCAAATACCGCTCGAGCGCCGCGGCCGCGCGACCTTCCGCGAGCGTCTCCCGCGCGAGCTCGACACCCTGCGCGATCGAGTCGACGCCACCCGCCGCGTAGATCGCCGCGCCAGCGTTGATCACCGCGAGGGCCTCCCCCGCCGGAGCATCGTCACCCACTCGCGCGCCCTCCAGGATCGCCCGCGTGACCTGCGCGTTCTGCTCGGGCGTGCCCCCCTGTGGAGCATCCGCAGTCCCAGCGACAGGTTCGATGCCGACATCCTGCGGCTGAAGCACATAACGCGTGATCTCCTGGCCATTGACCTCCACCACTTTCGTGGGTGCGCTCGCAGAGACCTCATCGAGCCCGTCCTCAGCGGCGACAACGAGCGCACGATCAACGCCAAGCGCTGAAAGCGCGCCCGCCATACGCTCCAGGAAGTGCGCGTCCGAGACGCCGATCAGTTGGCGGCGAGCACCAGCGGGGTTCGTCAGCGGCCCGAGCAGGTTGAAGATCGTACGCACAGCCAACTCGTGCCGCGCCGGGATAACGAAGCGCGTCGCCTGATGATGCGCCGGCGCGAACATGAAGCCAAATCCGGCCTCATCGATGCACCCCGCCACGCCCACCGGATCGAGATCGATGCGCGCACCCAGCGCCTCGAGCAGGTCCGCTGAGCCCGAGCGGCTCGTAGCCGAGCGGTTGCCGTGCTTTGCCACCGCGCATCCAGCGCCCGCAGCGATCAGAGCGGCGGTGGTGGAGACGTTGAACGAGCTGCGTCCACCTCCAGTGCCCGCGGTGTCCAGTAGCTCTCCGCCGCGATCACTCGGCACGTGTGCCGCGAGCGCACGCATCGTGCGCGCCAGGCCCGTCAGCTCTTCGACGGTCTCACCCTTTGTGCGCAGCGCTATCAAGAAGCCCGCGATCTGGATCTCAGAGACCTCACCGTGCATGATCTCCGCCAGCACCTCCGCTGTCTCATCAGCGCTGAGGTCGCGTCGGGACGCAAGCGCGTCGATCGCACGTGTGAGTGTCGCGTTGGGCATTAGTTATTGAGGAAGTTGGCCAACAGCTCCCGCCCCTGCTCGGTGAGGACCGACTCGGGGTGAAACTGCACACCCTCCGCCGGCAGCTCGCGGTGGCGCAGTGCCATCAACACGCCGCCGCCACGGGCTGTCTCCTCCAAGCAGTCGGGCAGATCAGCGTCGACCACCAGCGAGTGATACCGGCCCACCTTCAGCGGCGTCGACAGGCCCGTGAAGATCGTGCGCCCGTCGTGCTCGATACTCGTCGCCTTACCGTGCACCGGCGAGTGCAACTTCCAGCGACCACCAAACGCCTGAGCGAGCGCCTGGTGGCCCAGGCACACCCCCAGCGTGCGAACCCCCGCCTCCGGCATCCGCCGCACAGCCTCAAGCGTGATTCCTGCCTGATCTGGAGTACACGGCCCCGGCGAGACCACACAGCGCTCGTATGCACCATCGAGCAGCTCATCCACCGTGGCACGGTCGTTGCGCACGGTGTGCACCTCCGCCCCCAGCTCACCCAGGTACTGCACGAGATTGTACGTGAACGAGTCGTAGTTGTCGATGACGAGAACTCTCATGGATTACGTCCAGTCAGGTTGTTCGCATGCCAGTTCGACGGCGCGCATGACCGCGCTCGCCTTGGCCACCGACTCCTCGTACTCGTACTCCGGCTTGGCATCCGCCACCGTGCCACCGCCAGCCTGCACGTGCGCGATGCCGTCCTTGACGACCACCGTGCGGATGTGGATCGCTGTGTCGAGATCGCCGGCGTAGCTGAGGTAGCCGATCGCGCCCCCGTAGCCGCCGCGCTTCACCGGCTCGAGCTCGTCGATGATCTGCATCGCGCGGACCTTCGGAGCACCTGAGAGGGTGCCCGCAGGCAGCACCGCGCGTAGCGCGTCCATCGCGCCCACATCCTCGCGCAGCGTCCCCGACACCGATGAGACGATGTGCATCACGTGGCTGTAGGACTCGATCTCCATCAGCTCATCCACGGTGACGCTGCCGTACTCGCACACTCGGCCGAGGTCGTTGCGCCCGAGATCGACCAGCATCACGTGCTCGGCGCGCTCCTTCTCATCCGCTAAAAGCTCCCGCGCGATACGACGGTCGTCCTCCGGGGTCCCACCCCGCGGGCGGGTCCCCGCGATCGGCTTCGTGCTGACGTGACGTCCGCTCACGGTCAGCAGCGGCTCTGGGCTGGCTCCCGCCACCTGGAAATCCCCGAAGTCAAGGAAATACATGTATGGGCTCGGATTGACCGCGCGCAGGCCGCGATAGATGGAGAAGGCCTCGACGGGCACCGGTGCAGACCAGCGCTGAGAGGGCACCACCTGAAAGGCATCGCCGGCGTAGATGTACTCGACGATGCGCGCCACCATCGCTTCGAAGCGCTCACGGGACATGTTCGACTCGAATGCCGGCATCGGACGCTGGACTGAGCCCTCCGGGCCCGTTGACTCCCCACGCGGGACGGGCCCAGCGAGCGCGCAGCGCACCTCGCCGATCGTACGGGCTGCCTGCTCGTATGCGCGCTCGATGTCGGGCTCCTCTTGGAGATCGGCGTTCGCAAGGATCGTGACCGTGTGCTTGAGATGGTCGAAGATGACGAGCGCGTCGGAGAGCATCAGTGCCATGTCGGGCAGCCCGAGTGGGTCTGCTTCAGAGCCGTCCGCACCCCCCGGTGGATCGCCGAGCGGCTCGACCGCGCGGACGAGGTCATAGCCGAAGAAGCCGACCGCGCCGCCGATGAACGGAGGCCCACCTGCGCCGGCAGCGCCCGACCCCGGCCCACCCGCGCCCGCATCGTCGATTGGCGCCTGCTTGAAGCTTGCAACCCGCTCGGCAGCAAGCGCGTAAGGGTCGCCGCCATCGGCGAGCGACCAGCGCACCACCGCCCGCGGTTTAAAGCCAATGAACGACCAGCGTCCAACTCGCTGGCCCTGCTCGGCCGACTCCAGTAGGAACGCCGGCTCACCTGGCGCCAACGCACGCAGCTTCAGAAACGCTGAGACGGGTGTCTCGCAATCCTCGATGAAGCTATAGGTGAGCGGAATCAGGTTGTGCGTGCGCGCGAGCTCGCGTGCTTGCGCCAGGCCCGGCGTTATGCGGACGCCCGTCGCCCCGGGTGCGCTAGGAGCGACGGCCATCGAGCACCCGCTCGGCGTCCGTGAGCGAGCGGCCCCGGCTTTTCACCAGCACGAGCAGGTGGTAGAGCACGTCGGCGGCCTCTTCGTCAACGCGCTCGTCGGACTCCTCGCGCGCCGCCCGGGCAACCTCCTCAGCCTCCTCCATCACCTTCTCGCCAATGTGGGCGGGATCATCGAGCAGCTCGACCGTGTATGAGCCCTCAGGGCGCTCGTGCGCGCGCTTGGCAATCGTGCGCTCGAGTGCCGGCAGCGTCTCGTATGGCGCGCCGGGCTCTAGCTCGCCACGGTGAAAGCATGTGCGCTCACCCGTGTGACAGGCCGGGCCGGCCGGCTCCACGAGCGCCAGCACCGCATCACCGTCGCAGTCGACACGCAACGCGCGCACCGTCTGAATGTTGCCGCTGGTGGCACCCTTGTGCCATTGCTCGCTGCGTGAGCGGCTCCACAGGTGCAGCTCGCCCGTATCGCGCGTGCGGCGCAGTGCCAGCTCGTTCATGTAAGCGAGCGTCAGCACCTCGCCACTGTTCCAGTCCTGTACGACGCACGGCAACAAGCCATCTGCATCGAACTCGAGTAGCTCATCGATCGGCTGGGCGGCGGACGTACTCATCGCGACGATTGTAGGTCCCGGCGCGCGGTCTGCGGTTTCCGACACACTGCCACGGCGATGCAAACCGTGCTCGACCACAAGCTGCTGGTGATCACCGGCAAGGGCGGCGTCGGAAAGACGACCATCGCCGCCGCCATGGGCCTATTGGCAGCGCGCAGCGGTAGGCGCACGATCGTGGTCGAGGTCGGCCAGCAGAGTCAGCTGCCGACGCTGTTCGGGATCACCGCGCCCAAGCCGGGGGTCGAGACGCAGTTGCAGGAGGGACTGTCGAGTATCTCCATCGACCCCGACCGGGCGCTACTGGAGTGGCTGCAAGCACTCGGCGGACGCGTCTCCGGTCGCGTGCTGGCCTCCAGCGGGACCTTCCAGTATTTCGCCGCGGCCGCACCAGGCGCCAAGGAGCTTGTCGCGATGGTCAAGATCTGGCGCTTGACCCGTGGCAGCGGCCGCGGTAGGCGCCAAGACGGCTATGACCTGGTGGTGCTGGACGCTCCCGCCACCGGTCACGCGCTGGGCATGCTCGGCTCGGCGCAGACGTTTGGTGCGATCGCCCGAGTGGGTCCCATCGCGGGACAGACGCGCGAGGTCCAACAGCTGTTGGAGACACCGTCGCATACCGCTTACATGGCAGTGACGTTGGCAACGGAGATGGCGGTCACCGAGGTGCTGGAGCTCAAGGAGGGATTGCAGCGCCAGCTCGGCCGCGAGCTCTCTGCCGTGGTCGTCAACGCCCTCCTGCCGCGACGCTTCTCGAGTGAGGAGCTGCGCCGAATCGAGTCACTCAGCCAGCAGTCAGACGCCGGCGCCGATACTCACCTGGCAACGCGGGCCGCCCTCGACGCGCAGCGTGATGTGACCAACGCCGCCATTCGGGCGGCCCAGGCCGTGCACGACCGTGGGCGTTTTCAACACAATCAGCTCGCGCGCCTGCGCCGGCGCAACCTCGAGGTGATCGGCGTCCCGTTCGTGTGGGATGCACAGCTCGACCTGGCGGCGGTGGCCGATATCGCCAAGCGGCTCGAGCGAGTGCTATAGACGTGCCGAGGCCGCAGACGTTTCTAGGCTGCGAGTCGATATCTGCGCGTGGTGGGATCGCGCTCGAGTAGCCCGACAGCCAGGAGCGTCGTGACGTATCGGTGCGTTGTGCTCGTGTTCATATCCAGTCTGCGAGCGAGTTCCGCGATTCCCAGAGAGCCCCCCTCGGCCGAGAAGCATGAGAGCACTAGCAAACCCGACAACAGCGAACGTGACAAACGCCGGTCCTCCATCTGCACTGGGTAGGACCATTCGTCGGAGTCGACGGCGAGCGTCCACTGCGGGTCTTTCAATGCCGAGAGCAGCACCGACATTGTTCCTCCCTCTCCAGCCGCCCGGATGACCTGATCGACCTGGGCCTTCGACAGCTCAATCGTCACCGAGTCTGTATCAAGTGGCTTGTTGCGGTGCTCCGATCGCCGTGGAGTACCGACCCGACGCCGATGCTTACCACCTGCGGGCAGGACTCCGCTCGTGTTCTCATCTGTCATTCGCCTGCCTATCATGCCGTCAGCCATGACGCCCGCACAGACGGCCCTGAATATTCAGTTCTGACTAAGACGCGCTAAGGCACCTGTGCGGGTGAGCGCCGCGACTCCTGCAACAGCCCCTCGAGCAGCTCGCGAGCATTCTGAAGCCACTCGATCCGCGACTTCCACTGCGCAATCTCAGCGTCCCTGACGAGAGCCTGCATCAGTCGTGACCAATCGCGCGAGTCGCCATTCGCGGCGCCGACGGCGCTCTCTTTGAGATCGCGCAGCCTACCTTGACATGCGAGTTCCTGGCCATAGACGAGATCGATCAGCCGCGGCAGATTATTGGGTCGACACAGCGCGATCTTCATGTGCAACTCGTCGCGCAGCGGCGGCGCGGGCGAAGAGCCCAAGATCCACTCCTCGAAGTGATCAACGCCTTGGTCGGTCGCCTCGTAGATCATCCGCGGCGCAGCCCGCCGCGCGGGACCAAGGCCCATCTCACCTGCCGCACGCACAAATTCGTCGCGGCTGAGCTGATCGAGCGCGGAGTAGACGCCAGAGGGAGCGAACGCGGAGGATCCGAAGCGCTCCTCCAGGCGCTGCGCCAACTGGTAACCGTAGCCGGGACGCTCGATTACGAGTCCCAATATCGCGTACTTCGCGGACATGCATACCCTCCCCACGAGGCTGGCTCTACCCAGAACGTACCCCAAAACGCGCCGCCGCGCACTCACAGGTTGAATGAATCAGACGAGCGGGAATTACCCGCAGTAGATCCGGTGTAGCTGTCGGAACCCCAACCCACTCGAGCCTCAGCGCCCCGCAGACATACCGCCACGACCTTGGCGTCACCGCTTCAGGTGATACCGAGCCGATCCAGCAGACCCTCATCAGCACGCCAGTCGCGCCGCACGCGCACCAGCAACTCGAGGTGCACCTGGCAGTCGAGCACGCGCTGCAGCTCGCGCCGAGCGGCGGTACCGACCGCCTTGATCATGCGGCCATGGGCGCCGATCAGGATCCCCTTCTGCGAATCGCTCTCCACCCAGATCAACGCACGCACGCTCGCCAAGGCATCTCGTGGATAGGTGATCTCCTCGACCACCACCTCCACGGCATGTGGCAGCTCCTGGAAGGTGCGCCTGATGATTGCCTCACGGATCAGCTCCGCGAACAGCAGCTCCTGCGACTGATCGCTGGTTGTCTGCGCCTCATACATAAACGGCCCCTCGGGCATCAGCGCTACGAGATGCTCGATCAGCTCCGGCACACCAGAGCCCGTGCGCGCAGAGATCGGGAACACCTCCGCCTGTGGCTTTAGCTCAACAGCCTCCTCGAGCACAGCCATCAGCGCGGCTCGCGAAAGTCGATCGACCTTGTTCACCGCAATCGTCACCGGGACGCGCGCGCCGGCCAGCGTGCTTGCGATAAAGCGGTCACCAGGCCCAACGCCCTGCTGTGCATTGAGCATCAGCAGCACTGCATCCGACCCGTCCAGTTCCTGCTGCACCCGTCGCGCCATACGCGTCGTCAACGCGTCGCGCGGACGCTGCACA
Organism: Solirubrobacteraceae bacterium; assembly: GCA_050015915.1. GTDB lineage: Bacteria > Actinomycetota > Thermoleophilia > Solirubrobacterales > Solirubrobacteraceae > Palsa-744. The sequence goes on along the minus strand of JBEKAM010000029.1, from coordinate 1,717 downwards.
CCGGGCAAGTCCACCAGCACGATCTGACAATCACCGCTGCGGTGAACACCGCGGATAGCGCGTCTGGTGGTCTGCGGCCGATCCGAAACGATCGCCACCTTCTCCCCCACGACCGCGTTGACGAAGGTCGACTTACCAACATTGGGCCTTCCCGCGAGTGCAACGAAACCGCTACTGGTCATCTGAGCAGATCGTCCTGGAGCTCGAGCATCTCGCCGTTGTCCGTCTCGTGGTCCATCCCCAGCAGGTGCAGCATGCCGTGGACGATTGCCTCTGGCAGGTCGACCGTGTGCTGTGGGCAGATGACGATGTCGCCTAGCTCGCGGGGAAGTGCATCGCCTTGAAGCGGTTCCACACCGTCAATTGGGAACGACAGCACGTCGGTGGGTGTCTGCCTGTCACGGTGCTCGCCGTTCAGCTCTTGGATCCTCGCTGCGTCGACGAACTCGATCGCGACGTGCGCATCGTGAACGCCCATGCTTGCGGCGGCCTTCTCACACAAGCCGCGAATCTCCTGCTGTGACGGAGCCCCGGGAACGAGGCTCGCGCCGAACACCTCGACCTCGATCATCGCCACCTGATGGTTGATGCCACGGTCTAGACGCTGCGGACCGCTGAGCGCGACGAAATGCCTGTTCGGGCCGGCACATCGTGCTGAGAGTGCACCTCATAGGCCTCCACGATTCGCTGCACGAGCTTGTGACGCACGACGTCTTCGCCTCCGAAGCGAACGAACTCGATCTCCTCGACCTCATCGAGAACCTCGCCTACCGCGATCAGGCCCGATTGCTGCTCCCGTGGAAGATCGACCTGGGTGACATCCCCGGTCACCACCATTTTCGAGCCGAAGCCAAGGCGCGTGAGGAACATCTTCATCTGCTCCGGTGTGGTGTTCTGGGCCTCGTCGAGGATCACGAACGAGTCGTTCAGCGTGCGTCCGCGCATGAACGCCAGGGGCGCGATCTCGATCACGCCACGCTCGATGTGCTGGGAGACCTTCTCGGGGTCGAGCATGTCGTGAAGAGCATCGAACAGCGGCCGCAGGTACGGGTCGACCTTGGCCATCAGGTCACCGGGCAGAAACCCCAGACGCTCGCCCGCCTCGACGGCTGGGCGCGTGAGGATGATGCGATTGACCTCGTGGCGTGAGAGCGCAGCAGCGGCCATTGCCACCGCCAGGAACGTCTTACCGGTGCCCGCGGGACCCACCCCGAAGGTGATGGTGTTCTCGCGGATCGAGTCGACATAGCGCTTCTGGTTGATCGTCTTCGGCGCAACCCGCAACCCGCGATGGCGCCAGACGACATCCTCGAGTACCCGCGCGGGTGATTCGTGGGCGTCCAACGCGCCGGTCACCGCCGCGATCGTGCCCGGTCCCACCTGGTGGCCGGCAGTGATCAGCTCGGCGAGCTCGCGCACGACGCGCTCACCTGCGCGCGTCTCGCTCTCATCGCCGTCGAACGTCAGCAGGTTGCCGCGCAGGAACACCTTGCAGTCCAGGTGCGCCTCGAGCGCCCGCAGCACCATGTCCTGGCTACCCGCCAGCTCGGCCGCAACGACGTTTGACAGTTCGATCTGTGTCCTCATCCCGCAAGCGCCGCTCGCACAAGCCCAGATACGCGCTTACCGTCCGCACGACCATCGACCGCGGCCATCGCCTGCTTCATGACGGTGCCCATGTCCTTAGCCGACGTTGCTCCACTGTCGCTCACCGCCT
>JBEKAM010000028.1:0-24530 GCA_050015915.1 Solirubrobacteraceae bacterium | reverse complement strand
GTCGAGCCGGCCGGCCGCTAATACTGCGTCTGCTTCGCTTCTAGGCTAGTCGCCGATCGCTGCTGCTCCGGCTTCTAGTTTTTTGATGACAGTCTTCGGCACCGCGAAGTAGTCATTGCTCCCAAGCAATTTCTGCCCTTGCTTGCTAGAGCTCGCGAACTTCAGGTAGTTGTTGACGGTAGTTGCCTCCGCTTCCGATGTACCCGCCAGCAGCGAGTATTTCGTGAAGGCGAGGGCGTAAGTGAAGTTGCATATCGGATATGTCTTCTCCTTGAGGGTGATCGATGTCGTCACCAGGTTCCATGTTTCGGTCACGCTCGGCGGCGGGAAGGGTTCCGAACCGTTGGTGAACACGGTCTTCGAGCAGTTGGCACTGCCAGCCGTTTCCACGTCTTTGTTGGTGGCGGGATCCTGGAATGTGACTTTTTCTTTGCTACCGCTGCCCTTGTGGCTGTTCTCGATCTCGACCCAGAATTTCGCGGTGCCCGCGCCGTCGCCTGTTCCACTGAACAGTTTCGTTTCACGCAATTCCGCGAGGTTCGAGTAGCCGATGCTGCCGGGGTTGGCCGCGACGGTTTCCGCCTCGTTGGCATCGCCTTCGACGGTCGTCTTGATCTGGACCAACGCCGTCGGCCAGACCGCGTTCAGCGAGCCTTCCGAGAGCTGGTCCCACGTCTCGCTGCCCGACGGAGTCGTCAGCGTTCCCGTGTTGATCAGGCCCAGGAATTTCTTGAGCGCGTTGGTCGTACCGGCTTTTTCTTTGCGGACGACCGCCGTGATCGGGTCTTCGTCACATGGCGAAGCCGGTGACAGCGCATCGCCGCCTCCGACGATTTTGCCCCACGTGGTGATCGTTCCAGCGTAGATGCCCTGCAGGTCTGCATAGGTCAGCACGAGCCGCCCTGGTGCTGCTGTACTCGTCGCCGTGCAGCCCGTAGGCAGGTTCGCGTAGACGGTGAGCGCGAACTGAGCCACGGGAAGCGTCTCGAGCGTGCCTGCCGTTTCCGTGCTCTCCTCTTTGAGGATTTCTCCCTGCTGTTTCGGGTTCGGCGCTTCGGCCGAGGCCACAAACGCGTTGGTCGGCCCGAAGGACAGTTCTTCCGGTTTTTTCGTTTCGGCGCCCCACGACCTCAGGCCCGCGCCGCTGCTCGTCGAGTTGTAGGTCACGACCGGGGCGCCTTTGCTCCCCTGCGACCCATCGCACGCGAGACTCTGCGAGGAGGTGTGGAACGCGTTCAACCACACATCCTGGGCGACCTTCTCCACAGCAGCGCCCTGGCCGGCAATAGCTACGCCTGAGCACTGCTGACCGACTTTGCCAAGCGCACTCGCGGTACCCGGAACGGCTGTCGCGATCGCTGCGGCCACCGAGATGATGCACACCGGGATGAGTCTTAGTCGGCGTGCGGAAAGGACCTTCATTGCTTGCATACCTCCGGATCGTAAGATTTCCATTCCTAGGGTCCGCATCCACCGCCGGACCTAGTCCTCCAGGACTTCGACCTGGGAGTATTCCTCACTGTGTCGGTGCGACATGTCGCGTTTCTGTAAACCGCTCCCTCCGCGTCCAGGCACGCCGCGAGTCGCACAAATGGCGCTGTAGAGCCATTCCTCGGCCATCTGAGGGTCGAAAGGCCTCGATCGGGACGACAAAAGGCTCGGCCGCCGCATCTTCGCGACGACCGAGCCTTTGCTACTTAGGAGACTTCGAGACGATGGCTTCGCCGCCGAGGCGGCGAGCGCGATGCCTAGAAGCCGACCAGTGCTGCTCCTGCTTCTGCTTTTTTGATGACGTCCTTCGGCAGCCCCAGGTAGTCATCTCCGGGGAGCAGTTTCTGCCCCTCCTTGCTGTTCGTGATGAACTTCAGGTAGTTGTTGACCGTCGTGGCCTCCGCCTCCGAAGTGCCCGGAAGCAGATCGTAGTGGTTGGACGCGAGGTCATAGGTGAGTCCGCACAGCGAGTACGTCTTCTCCTTCAGCGTGATCGACGTGGTCACGGTGTTCCACGTGTCGAGAACGCTGCCCGGCGGGAAAGGTTCCACACCGTTTGTGTACACGGTCTTGGCGCAGTTTGCCGCGTCAAGCGTCGCCGAGTCGCCGTTGTTAGACGGGTCCTGGTAGGTCACTTTTTCCTTTGTGCCGCTGCCCTTGTGGCTGTTCTCCAGAACGCCCCAGAACATGGCCTCGTTGGCTCCGCCGGCTGGCGGTACGAACGCTGCCCGCTTGCGCGCTTCCGCGAGGTTGACGTAGCCGATGCTTCCGGCAACCGCTTCGACCTTCGCCTCCAGTTCGCCACCACCCTTGACCGCCGGCTTGACGACGTTTGCGGCCGTGGGCCATACGGTGTTTAGGCTGCCTTCCGATAGTTCAGCCCACGTCTCGCTGCCTTTTTCGGTCGTGAGTGCCGCGGAGTTGATTAGGTTCAGGTAGCGCTTGAGGATGTGTGTCGTCCCCGACTGGTCGAAGCGGGCCACTGGCGTGATCGGGTCTGTTGCGCAGCCCGTTCCCGTGATCGCGTCGCCGCCACCGGTAATTTTGCCCCATTCTGTGATCGTCCCGGCGTAGATGCCCTGCAGGTCGGCGTTGGTGAACGCCAGTCGACCTGGCGCGGCGGTGCTTGTGGCGGTGCAACCACTCGGCAGGTGCGCCAAGATCACGACGGACTCCTGCGCAACCGGAATGCTCAGGATGGTTTCGGCTGCCGCGGGGCTCTCGTTGGACTCGATTTCGGTGAGCTGTTTTTCGTTCGGCGGTTCGTCAGTGCCCACGAATGCGTTGCTCGGACCGAACGATATTTCTTTCAATTCTTTCGGTTCCGCACCCCACGACCGCAGGCCAGCGCCGCTGCCCGTGGAGGTGTACGTGATGGTCGGCGTGCCTTTGCTGCCCTGATTGCCGTTACAGGCCAAGCTCTCCGATGAGGTGTGAAACGCAGGAGACCAAAGTTCCTGTTGGGCGACCGCCTGCAACGACGAGCCCTGAGCGTCGATGCTCACGCCTGAGCACTGCTGGCCAACCGCGGCGCTCGCTGCGCCCGGCAGGACTAGAGCGGCCACAGTCGCCGCCGAGACAACACACGCCGATGCGATGCGGCGCGTGGATAGGGATTTCATCGCGTTACTACCTCCTGGTCAGCAGGTTGTTGCCGACCGCGGGAGCTGGGCTCACTTGGTCGACCATGATCGGAAGCCTCTGTGCTTCCGGATCGCGACTCTGCTCGGAGGAGGCGTTGACAAGGTTGCTGAGCGGTGACCTCGTCCGTTTCCCGGCCCGAGGTCACCACCTGGTCACATCCCGTTCACACTGTGGTCACATCGGTTCACAGCCTGGTCACATCTCACAGGCGTGAAGATCACCGGTGAACCCGCCAAGAACACTTCGGGCCGGAGCGACATAAAAGCCGCCCCGGCCCATTGCCCACCGCCCTCTGGCGGCCAGGCGGTCCCGCTTAGTGGTGGCGCTTGGCCGGCCGCAACGTGACGGTCACCGTGGTCGTGTGCGTCAGGCCTGTCGGCCCATGCGCGACGATCGTGGCGCGCGCGCTGACAGAGTGCGAGTGCGCGAGCAGCGCGCGCGCCTTCGCCGACAGGTGCAGCGTGATCGTCTTGACCTGCCCAGCGGTGACGCTGAACGACGCTGTCGCGAGCGTCAGGATGGCTGCCTTGCTCTTGGCCGAATGAGCCACGCTCGCGACTACTGCCTTCAGGGTCTTCAGCGTCACGGTGCCCGAGCAGCTGTCAGCTCCCGCCGGGCAGCTGACCTTCAACGTGAAGGCTCCCGAGGCGCTGACCGATGAGGAGCTGCTCGCAAGCGTCGCGACGGGCGACGCCAGCGGTGTGTTGGTCGTGATGTTGTTTAGAACCCCTCCCGAGCCAGAGTTACCACCAGAGCCAGCTGGAGGCGCCCCCCCGCCTTGAACAACTTCACCGCCACCACCGCCATTGCCACCGCCACCACCGGCTTCCCCGGTGGTCGTGAACGAGACGCTCGAGCCTTTGCCTTCGGCCTTTGCACTCTTGACGACGAGTTTGTAGTGGTAGCCGGTGTGCGCGACCAAGCCGGAAACCACCAGCGACACCTGGATCGGGCTAGACCCGGATCCCAAGGACGCCGGCGACTGCGAGCAGGGTTCGCTCTTCTCGCTGGTTTCTGTCAGGCCATATTCGAATTTGCATTCGGTGATTGCTTCGCCGTTGGGGTTGACCGTGCCATGCAGCGTAGCTGAGGTTTCCGTGACCGACGTCGCCGCGCTGGTGGTCGCCGTCGGCTCGGGCGTTTCGATGTCAACTTTGCTGTGGACGACGATTTCCGGGGTGCTCAAGTCGTCGGTCTTGATCGTCTCAGTGACTTCTAGGTCGCCGCGTTTGGCGAACTTGTGCGTCACCACGGGGTTCTGGTACTCACCGGGCCCCTGTTTCACGGGCGTGGAGCCATCGCCGAAGTTCCATTCGACGCTGAGCTCATTCGCCTGCGTGATCGTCGAGGCCAAAGTCACTTCGTCAGTGAACGGTATTTCCGTGTTTTCTGCCACGGGCTGTCCATTCACCGACGCTGCCGGGGCAGTAGCGGTCGCGGTCAGACAACCGCCTCCACCCGGCCCGAACTCTTGAACTTCCGGTTCGTACTGTTTCGTCGCGGTGTTGTACTTGCCGGTGTCATACACGAAGACCGTGTGGTTGCTGCCGGCCGCCAACTGCGACGGAGCGCGTATGCCGATCTGGCAGGCGCCGCCCGCGCCGCTGGTGGCAACGCTTCCGCCACCGACCCAACCTTCCTCGACGCCGGCAGAAGTCATGGCAATCACGCCCGGATATTCACTTCCGGTGATCTCGCCGTTGAGCTGCTCCACAATGCTCGCGGTCGAGTAGATAGTGCCTTCTTCGCCGATCGAAAGACTTCCACCGTATTCCGGCGGTGGTTCAGCCGGAAATTTCATCAGTTCTTCCTGCGAAGCCAAGGCAGTGAACTTCGTCGGAGGCTTTTTTTCGAAGCTGGTTTTCGCCGTGTTCATGGGAATTTCGTCGAGCTCGCTTTGGTTTTCTTCGCTCGTGACATACACGTTGCCTTCGGGCGATACCGCGGGCGAGGTGGCAGCGCCATAGCCTTCGTCTCCAAAGAAGTTCGTTTCATCGACGTACTTGTTGCTTTCCAACGCGCCGGTTGTTTCGTTGAGTTGCTCGAGGGTCACGAGCGGGGAGGCCCCTTTCGCTTCCTGTTCGCCCAGCAGGATCACCTTGCCGGTGTGCGTGTCAACCGCGATTCCGCTCGGTTCGATCAAGGCTTCGGAAGGTTTTCCGAGTGGTTTGAGGATCCCGGCGCCCGCGAGAACCCCAGCTTCGCTACCGGTCTGCACGGCACCCGACGCCGGGACCAGTTTTTCACCCGACTGTTCGGTTGAGTACGCGAACAGCTGCGCCGCAGCGAAGTCCCCAGGGTCGGCCTTTTTTTCAGGGCGATCCTCGGATGCGAGCACGTACAGGCGCTTGGTTTTGGAGTTGATCGCGACGCCCTCGACCTCATCGGGATCTTCGGGGCCTTCCTTGTCAGCGGGTGTGAATCCCACAGAAGCGACGACTTTGTATTTGCCGCCGCTCACTTCGAACTTCTGAATCCGATATTCGCCATTTTCATCCGGTAGATCGACTACGAAGACGCTGTTGTTTTCCTGGTCGACCCCGATGGCAGAGGTGCCTTCCTTTAGCTCGAACTGACCTGGGCCGGGGCCTTCTTCTCCACCGAAGTGGCCAAGTTCGCCCCAGCTGGTGCTGGCCTGAGCTACACCAGCCATTGCTGCAACAGCCAGGGCCGCGACAGCGACGACCGCCGAGAGGCGTCGAAGAAGGCTTGCTAGGTCAGACATCGTGCTCCGATCTTTTCGTTGCCAGGAATTCGAACGTGCTACGAGCGGACGAGCCCGATGGTGTCACCGTGCACAGGTCGCGTTGGAGGCCGTGTAGGCGCATCGTCGCTCCAGAGTGCCAGTGCTTCGAGCGGAGAGTGTTTTAAAGCCGTGAACCGCACGTGAACGGCTGGGACTACCACCGTCTCCCGCGCCGCGGCGCGATCCGACGCTGCGTACGCATGCTCGAGATAGTCGCCGGAGCGACCCGCACCTCACGACCACCGCGCCGAGGACGCCGACGTATGGACGCACCGGCGAACGCCGCCAGGGTCACGATCCCGAGTATGTACAAGGGCGAGGGCTCGTGTTCGGGGGCACGGTACGCGACCGCCTCATTGCTCACCGACTCGGGTGCGGCCTCGGACTCTTCTTCGCGCTCCGCGGCCTCGACGGGCGAGGTGACCGCGGATGTTCCACTTGGCGGCGTGGGGCGTGCCGGAGTGGGAACCGGAGGCGGAACGAACGCGAGCACATAGCCCGGTGGCACAGTCGTCAAAAAGACCGAGGGCGCGGGGTGGCCTACCGGCCGGGACGCGGCAGAGGGCGACGGGGGCGACGGGACGGGCAGCGGTGGCGAGGAGGATGCCGGCGTAGCTGTCGCCGGCGCCACGGCCGGCGGCGGCGCGGGTACTGGCGCGGGCTGCTGCGCACTGGGGACCTTGATCGCCGGCACCGTTCCGCATGGTTGGCGCACGCTTCCGGCTTGGACAGTCACGGGCAGCGAGTACGACAGGCCACCCGCACTGATCGTGACGGTGGTCGTCCCGGGATTGAAGGCACAGAAGAGCCCGGATTTGCCGTGCGCTTCTTGGATAGGTTCATCTTTGGAGTTGAACATCGGCTCGAGCCCGCCCGGTTCGGCCGTGTCCGGCTCGACGAAATTGCCGACTTCCGGGTTCGAGGAGCTGAAGCTGTATTCGGGTTCGAGGCCTTCAGCACATGCGCTGCCGACGCAGTTGAGGGGGATTGGGATATAGGGGTCGGTTTCGGGTTCCTTCAAGCCGCTGGACGCGCTGCCCCCCGCACGGGGACGGCGCGCGAGTGCCTGAAAGCGAGCGGCCTGGCTGCGTCGCAACAGGGTGCCCTGCGCAGCTTCCAGTGCCAGTTCCCCGATGTCGGGGATCAGGGTGACATGGACGGGAGCGACCTTTTCGGGGCCGAGCTTTCCGACTTCAGCGACCAGGAATCCGCTCGCGCCAATGAAGTCGCTCTGTGCTTGTTCGTTGGGGTTGATGTAGCCGAGCGTGCCGGATCCGTAGGTGGGCACAGAGGCGCTGCCGACGCTCAACTCGCCTTTGACGTCCTTTGCGGGGGAGTCGAAGAAGTAGGCCGAGGCGTGCCCGTTCACAAGCACGTCAGCTACTGCTTCGGCGCTGTGATCGCGGGCGGTGATCTGCGCCTGCAGGTCGGCGTTGCCGACCACGATCGCCGGTTCCTTGCCTTCAGCGGCTTTGAGCTCGTTGTTCAGCCATTCCAGCTGCGGGGCTTCGACGTTGGTGGTGTCGTCGAGCATGATCACGCGGACGCCCTTGGAGATGAGCGCGTAGTAGGCGGCATGTTCGGTTTCAGTTGAATGCCCCGCAGCTTCCACGCCGGGGGCGGCGCCCTGGTAGCTACTGAACGCTTCCTCGAAGAAGCGCTCGTGGTGTTCGAGAGCCAAGTCGCTGGGCGATGCGGCGGCGTAGGCGGGGATCCCCCCGACGCGCTCGCTGAGAATTTCTGCGTAGCGGTCGATCTCCCGCTGGTAGGGGAGCGGGACCGATGCCGGCCCGATCCTTTCGCCTGCGGTGACGCGTGGTCCGGTGTAGAGGAAGGCGCTCACTCCCGCAATGCTGGCTGCCTGCTGCAGGGCATGTTTCAACCAGACATCGGGGCCAATGTTCGCCTCTGCACGAGCGGCACACGGTGCCGCGCACTGCGATCCGCCGCCGATGACAAACCTCGCTGCCCCGGCGATCGGGGTCTGGATCCCAATCGCTTCCTGCCTGACGCCGACCGGCTGTTCGGCGACCGTGGCCGGATAGCGCCACACGTCGGCGGTATCCAGCGGCGAGTCTGCCGCTAGTCCGACGATTCCACCGACAGCCCATCCCTGCGAGCCCGTGGGGTCGACCATCACGGCATCTACCGGATCGGGGCGGTAGACGGTGTCGTAGTTTCGATATCCCCCTTCGGGTTCCCCGGCGTTGTTGAGTTCGTGCTCCTCGTCGCTCCAGCCGGTCGCCGTCTGGCGCAGAACTGCGCTTTCCTGGTTGGACGCGATCGGATACGGCTGAACGAGATTCGGCGGGAAGCCCGCTGGCGGGCTCGGTTCGCTTTCCTGTTCGGTGGTGCCGGGTTCACTGCCGACAGTGACCACTCGCAGCGCCCCGCCTTCGCGGAACAGGGAGATCGCTCCTGGCGCGATTTCACCCGGATAGGGCGTCGCCGTTTCATGCCATGGATCGCCGGCGCCTTCGCGCTCGAACACCTGGCCGCCGCGAGTCGTGAATGCCGCGCCACCATCGGGGAGCGCGGCGAGCGCCCACGGCGCATTCGCTCCCATCGCGGTTGCCGCGGCTTGGTCGATCTGCCAGCCAGAGCCGCTGTTGACGATCAGCCCACCTTCGAAGCGTTCGGTCGACGGGATCAGCCGTCGGTAGGCGACGATCGCTTCCGAGCCGGCGAACGCGATCGATGTGAAGCTCGCGCCTCGCGCCTGTGGTGGGATCAGTTCTTCCGGTTCCTGCGCCCACGTCTTGCCGTAGCGGAGCAGCACACCGCTCTCCCCGACCGCGTATCCACGGGCGGGTTCTTCGGGGTCGAAGGCGATGCCGAGCAGATTGCCACGGAAGTTCAGCGGTGTCGCGGGATCCGCTTCCCAGAGACCCGTTTCACCGCGCCACAGCCACATCTGTCCTTCATCGCCAACGGCATAGGCACGGGAGGGAGTCGGCCACGCGACGGCGCGCAAACGCGGCTTTTCACGTCGTCCGCTCGGGCCGAGCAGACTTTCTGGGAGCCAGCCCTTGCCGGGCTCGTAGCGTGCGACCTCGCCTTCATCGCCCACCGCGAGCGCTTCGCTGTTCAGCGACCCGACCAGGGATCCCGGGGCTGGTGCAAGCGCGAGTAGCGCGTGGCGGAATGGTGCCGGCCACGGCTCGAGGAGGCTTGCAACCGGTTCGGTCGTGAGATGGACGGGAAGCTGGAGCTGGCCAAGCCACCCCTCGCGTGGGCTGGAGAACGCCGACCCGAATGTATCGCCCACGTCCTGAGAGGCGTTGGCCGACCCTCCGAGCGCGAGCACGCGCTTGAACTCCGAACCTTCCAGACGCAGGCTGACGCCTTCTGGGAATCCCGTGATCACCCGCCGGCCGACTTCAGTGCCGGCAGGACCGGCCCAGGCGAAGCTGCGCACATCGGCGGTCGGGAGCTCTTCGGGCAGTTCGTGATCACAAGGCTGCGTGCCCGCGGGAGCGCCTTCGGAGAGCTTGCACCACGATTCCAGAACATGACCGTGTGTTTCGCCGTTGGGCTTGAAGAACATCGTCGTCGAGGCCTGTACATCGGAGCGGTCGCCGTCGATCCATATGCCTTCACCGGTGACCGTCAGGATCTGGGACTGGTAGTCGTTGGGCACGGTGAATGGAGCTTCTTCACCTTGTATGGGGACCTTGAGCGGTTCACCTGGTTCACCGCCGCTTATCTGCGGAGCGACGGGTTGCCATGTCGTGGGTTCTCCGCCGGTGCCGAGGTGCCGATGAAACAGGGCGACAGAGCCCGGGGGGTAGTGCTTGGAAGAGAGTTTCCCCAGCAGCCACGCGTTTTCCGGAGAGCTCGCGCCGATTGCCAGCACCTGGAATTCGCCGGTGCTTTCCGCCGGTACTTCGATCTGCTCGCTCGACCAGGCTTCTCCGTTCCAATGCAGGACACGGCTTTCGGTCCCTACGCTGCCTTCGTTGACCGGGGCGACCAGCGCACCGGCCCCTCCACCCACTTCTTCCAGCGCAGCGATCATCGGCGCGCGGTTTCTGCCAAGCAAGCGTTCGCCTTTCTGTAGCGCTGCTTCCCCGGTGCTCGGCAGCGAAGCGGTTTCCTGGAAGGCTCCGCCCGGATCGCGCACGAGCAGCACCGGCGTCGTAGGTTCTTCAGAGGAGCTTTCGCTGGCTTTCGGGGTGGGGACTTCACCGGCAAGGACGCCGCTGCCGTTTTCTGTCATCTGACCGGCGAGCGGGCTTGGGCTGTTGAACTTGTAGGCTTCCGGCTGATCGAGCTTGAAGCCGGCGAGGGGCTGACCTGATGAATCGAGCAGCCCAAGGCCAAGCGACCAACCCGTCGCGGCGGCATAGCGCACAAGCACGGCCGCTCCGTCGCGGCTCAACCCAAGACCCCACGTCTCATCGTTGGCCTCCTTCGGTGAGGCCCCGATCATCGTCACATGACTTGCTGGGACCGAAGCATCGGTCTGGGGAGTGACTTCACCCGCTTCTTCGCCGCTGGCCTGAGCAGATGCCCGGGATGTCGTGCCCGGCAGGCCCACCAGCAGGGCGGCGAGCGTCAGCGCACCGAGCGCAAGTGCAAGCACGCCCGACACACACCGGCCTCGCCGGCCTTTGGGGATCGAGAACGGGCTCACGGCAGTTGGTCCGATCCCAGCAGCCCCGCCTGCAGCAGCGCAATCGTGTTGGGAAACGACAACGAGCTCGTCACGGTGTCGGTGCTCGAGTTCGATTCACGGGTCGAGGTCGTCCTCAGTGGCGCGAGCGCGTGCGTCTGCAGATCGAGCTTTGTCGGCCAGCGATGGATGTTCAAGCGCAGCAGCAGGCTACGGTTGCCCGCCTTCAGGGTCTCTGCCCGGGTGCTCGCGACCACGCTCTTGTGGCGCTTGGCGAGGAGCCGCACGCGAGCCTTAACCGAGAGATGGAAGCTGAGCTCGAGCGTCGTGCCGTGAACCAGCCGCGAGTGGACGTTGGAGAGCAACGGCACCGTGACGGTGGCAAAGGTATTGACTACCGCCGGTTTAACCAACGTGCTCGGGTGAGCTGCTTCTCCTTCTTCGATCCCCGAATCGTCGATCGGTAGTGCGTCTGAGACCTCTTGGGGCACGCTTTCGTCGGCGGGACGTTGCGTGATCAGGTAGCCACCGGAAAAGGCAACGTCGGCGTTGGGTTCAGGGCTTTCGCGTTCCGCATTGGTCGCTAGATGGAACAGCCACCCCTCGGTGGTTGTCATCCAGCAGTCGTGGACAGCAGGACAGACGATCGTTTCCACCGCGCCCTTGGGCCCGAGCCCTGTGCCGGCCGCGGGCAGTTCCAGCTCGTCGGAGACGGTTCCGTCCGCGGCGATGTGCGCGATCTTCGCGCGCGTCGTCGGACCTGGTTTTTCTTCGAATTCTTCAAGTTCCTGCGGGGTTGAGCATGGCTCCGGCGCCGCGCAGCCCTTCCACGAGTCGAGACCAATCCACGCGCTGTTGGTTGCCGGCTCGGCCGCGATCGACCTGACGCCCTCTTGCGGGAAGGCTTCTTCCCCAGAGGGTTCGGTTCCCGGTCCCAGCACCTGCTTCCACGTGGGCGAACCCGTTTCTTCGTATTGCTGCGATCCACTGGAGTACTGGACCTTTGAGTAGCGTGCGATCGTCACCCTTGCCTTGCCTGATTTCGGCGCACGTTCGTTTTCCGGAGCAGGACCAGCGGCTGCCCACAGCGCGCTTTCGTTGGCGCTCAGGTGTAGATATTCCAAGGCCTGAGGGAACTCGGCGCAGCGCTCGCTGAGTTCTTCTTCACTCGGGCACGGTCCCTGTCCCAGCAGCGGCAGGTCGAGCACTGGTTCGAAGACGGGCGAGACCCCTTCGGGATTGATCAGATGCAGGGCCGGCACTTCGCCTGCTTTCCCCTCGTTCTGGAGGATGCGATCGCTGGCGGACAACTTCACGCTCTCGTACAGGTCTCCTTCGAACAGGGCCATGTCCCTGACTGCGTGGCCTTCTGGGAGATACGGTTCGCTGGTCAGCGTCGCGCCGTTCCAGTGCAGGTGAAAACCGCCCACCTGAGGCGCCGCGAGCGCTTCTCCGCCGAACCAGCAGTCGGATTCGTCGAAGCACGCCGCCGCGAACATCATTGGATACGAGGTCGACTGGAACGCCAGCGTGGCGTAGGAATCGCGCACTTCAAACTCTCCTGCTTTGTTGAGACCGAAGCGACACAGGGTGTCGTCTTCCACCGGCGGCAGGTTGCCTTTCGATTCACCGATCTGCCCTCTGCGCCCGTCCGAGATCGTCCAGAATTCATCCGGCCCGGCCCAGGCGATGCGGCCGTCGCTGGCGCCACAGACTTCTGACAGCTCGTGCCAACCGCTGGCGCACTGCCGCGCTTCGCAGTCGCCGTTGTACACCCATACGCCGGGGGGAGTGGTGCTGCCGTTACCGGCCGTGATCAGCGCACCGCGGTTGGGTGACCAGAACGCGATGTCGCCGATCCGACCGAGCCCGATCGGGACGTTCGCGACTTCTTCTTCTTCGAGTCCCACGGGGGCCGCCGGCCGCGCCGGCTGTTCCAGGCGCCATTCTCCTTCTTCGGCGCTACCTTGCGCACTCGCCGGCGCCGCGAGCAGTCCGCCGGCCATGCTCAGCGCGAGCATCGCAAGGAGCAGCATCCGTATCCGAGCCAAGCTCATCGAGGCTTGCCTCCTCCAGCCGTGTGCCGAGTACTCTCTCGGTGAGCCTTCGCCTTGCGAAGCAGGAAGGACACAGCGATGCTCTTGTGCAGCGTGGGATGCCCAGGAGCAGTGAAGGTGATGTTCACAGTCGCCGACAGGCCACCCGCGCGCGCGGCCAGTGATCGGTAGCCGGCGGGCAGCGTCAGCGTCAGCGTCGTAAGTCCACCGGCGCCCGTGTGCGTGGCTGTGGCGACGTCGCGGGTCACGACAGCCGCCCTGGTACGTGAGCCTTTGGCCTTACCGCGGGCGCCACGCGCCTTCTGTGCGGAGCCGGCGGAGCGCACCGCCACCGAGCTGCTTGCCACCGCGCGCAGCGCCCCGGCGCCGGGTGCCTCGATATAGAGGCGCACGCCACCATCGGCGAGCGAGAGCGCCGTTACGCCCAAGCTCCAAGGGATGCTCAGCGACGGCGCGGGAGGTACTTCGGATATGACCTGGGGTGCCGGGTCAAACGGAAATGCTTCGCGTTTGACAAGGAACACGTCGCTTCCATCGCTCGTCACCAGTTCCCGGTGCGGTAGCGGCGGCGTGTTGCCATCGCCGAAGACGAGATTCGACGCGTCCGAGGAGAACGCAAGCAGGCCGCCACTATCGGAGAAGGACGGCGAGAGCGCACCGTCGGCGGGCCCGAATTCTACGTATTGGTCTTCTTTGCTCGTCACTTCTTCCTTCGGAGCCGCGCTGGGGCCCCCTTCGTAGCCGTGGGTAACACGCGTTAGCGTGCCATCCGCGAGATCGACATCGAACAGCTCGAGCATGCCCGGAACGGCCGCGGGGGCATTTACGTACGCAAAGGAGCCGAGTATGAACTGAGTGCGTATGGTCGCAAAGGCGACCTGACTGCCATCAGGAGAGATGCCGAAGTCCACGATTGGCGCGTTCGTCGCGAGCACTTCTTCGTTGCCGCTGGCCAACTCGGTAATCGGTGTGAGTGCTTGCGTGCGGGAAAGCCCTTCGTGCATATCCGCCACATAGAGGTCACCATGGCGGGATTCAGGAGCCACGTCAAAGTCACTGCCGAAGGCGACGAGCGGCGCTTGCGCGATGAACGCAACGGTGTAACCGTCGGCACTGAGTCGTGGCACGGGGGATTCGACCTGCGCGCCGTTGGTCCAGGCGCCGAAAGCCGTGGTTGTCAGGAACGGACCCTGACACGGGTCCGACACTGAGTGCGTGCTGGGCAAGCTCGTCTCGCCGCTGGCTACGCAGGCTTGGTTCGTGGGATCCGAACCTCCTGTCACCCGCCGTATGGGCGCTTCCTCGCCATCGGCTATACGCCGCCATAGCGGCTCCGCGTATTTGGATTCGAGCGATTCGGCCGGGAGCGTCGGCGCCTGCTCGCCCACGTCTTGGCCCAGCCACGCTACCGTCGACCCGTCTGCGCTGATCGATGCGGGGACCTGGCGCGTAAGTGCGTAGGGCTGGGGCAATTCAAAGGTCAGCGGCGCGCCGGGGCTGTACACGGCCCCTACGTTGCCTCGCACGAGTACTGGCTCGGGGCCCACGGCCGGCTTGCCGGTCGCGGGGTCGTATTCGACGCTCACGAGTTCCGTCTTGCCGGTCTGCAGGTAGCGAACGGCAACCTCGAGCTCGGGGGTTTCCTCGCCGGCGAGATTGGACGACGTGGTGGTCACGAACACAACCTCTCCCCCGTTCGCGCTCATTGCCGAGCGCCCAGCCGCCAGCGCGCCGTAGTGACGTTCGTCGTATTCCCGAGATTCGCCGGAGTATTCGTAGCTCAAGCCTTGTGTCGAACCGCTGACCGCGGACACGAGCGTAAACGCGCACGGCTGGGCCGGATCGATGGATTCTTCTTCCGCGCAAGGCTCAGATTCGGGGACTTCCATGTCACGCACATACACGTCGGGGGCGACGTTGGTGTCGTTTTTGGGGGACAGCGCCGCGGTCGTGGTGAAGCTGACGTACTGGCCGTTTTCGCTGATCGAAGGAAGCTCAGCGCTACCAGCTGGCGTTCCCCCTTCTCCGACGGCCACCGGTTCGACTGCACCGGTTTTCACATCTCGCCGCCACACCCCGGTCAGGCCCGCAAAGTAGCCGTCGAATGCGACATATTCTCCGTTGCCCGAGATGGCAGGGTCGTGGGCATAGTCTGCCTGTTCGAGGGCATCGTCTGAGACCAGCGAAATCGGCCCGAACACGTCGGCACGCACCTGGGCACAGAGCGCAAGCAGCAACATCACCGCGCAAAGTTGTATTGCGGCCAGACGCCTCATCGCACGCTCACCAGCTGGCGCACGACGCCGTGGTTGTGGAGGTTGTCGCTGACGCTTACAACGATCGTGTACACACCGGCGTGGCTGTAGCGATGGTGAAAGACCGTGCGCCCACTCCCGCTGTGCCCGTCACCGAAGCTGATCTTCACGGCGTGTACGTCGACGCCCGACTCACCGTTGCTTACGCGTACCGTCACGCCGTAGCCGCGTTCGGCGCGTGTGATCTTCACGAGCGGTGGCTGGCCGTTGATCTCCAACTTGGAAGGCGCCGTCAACGTGGACTGTCCGTAGGCATCGGTCACGAGCAGTTGCACGTGGTGCACGCCGTCACCGAGCTGCTGGGGGTTGATCGTCAGAGAGGACGCACCGGCGGTAGTTGGCAGCGGATGGCCGTCGAGCACGACGGTGTAGGTCAACGGCCCGTTGGCACTGGGCGACGGCTGCCAGGCGATGTGCGCCTGCGAGGGCTTGATCCACCCTTTCGGGACGCTGACCACGATTTGATCCGGCGGCGCGCTCACCTGCGCACCAACGATCGCCGCGTCGCCAAGCGGCCCCTGCTGGAATGCGACGAGCCCATCGCCCAGGCCCGAGCGCCCGACGGCCAGTTCGGCGATCGGGCCTCCGGCGCCGCCGCTGACGAGCCCCGTCTGTACCGCGCCGCCCGGAAAGTCCTCGCGTACAGCCACCTCCGGGTCACCCTGTGTGTCGGCGCTTGGCCATGCCGAGACGCCACCGCCTTCGGGGTTCATCACGCTCGCCGAGGGCTGTTCGTTAGCCGGCTGCAGTCTCGAGCCAACGAAAGCCGGCCCGAGCGACAGAGACCCGGATAGCCCCAGGTCGTTGCCCTCCACCACGCGGGGGGTGCCGTTGCTGTCATAGAGAAGGCGCAGGGATTCTTTTTCGTCGATGTCGACACTCGGACGCCCGATCGAGGCCGACTTGCCGCCTGTGACGGACGTGTCGGCGACGATCGCTCCCTCGAACTCGGCGCCACTGACCGCTTCGCCGTTGGGCAGGATGTTCAGGAATATCCGTGGGCCGGGCAGCGGCGATGAGACGCCGGCGTCCTGACGGTAGGCAACGGCGGCCTGACCCAGCCGCGAGAACGCTACGCTCGGCGCTTCGGCGTCTTCGTTGATCGCTGCCCCACCGAAGCTCGTGGCGCTGACCGGCATCACGTAGTCGAGGCTGGCACCGAACAGGCGCCGGGCGAAGATCCGAGCTACCCCGTCTATTTCGGGCTCCTGCCAAACAACGATGCCGTTGCCGGTCGGGCCAATCGCCACCTGCGGTGCGTTGACCTGCGTCGGCGGGCGCATCGCGATCCCAGGGTCGCGGTTGATCTCACCCAGGTCGGTCCAGCGTTCGCCGTCGTAGCGCGCCACCCGCACCTGCTGGGGGACATCGCCAGCGTGTAGCAGCGTGGCAGAGCCCTGAGGCTCGACCACGCGGTAGACGACGTCGGCCTGCCCGGTCGAGCTCATCGCGAGGTCGGGACTCGCATCGGCTCCTTCGCGGATGTCGGGGTCAACGATGATCCCCGGGCCAAACGCGCTGGCACCAGGCCCCAGGGTGGCACTCATGAGCTCATCGACAGGCTGCCCCTTCTCGGTGGCAAATGGCGTGGCCCACACGACCACGAGCTCGCCTCCGTCAGCTGCGCCGATGCGTGGCCAGCTGGCGGCGTACTGCTCTTCGATGTCCACCCGAATGGGGGCGAGCCAGTGTCCCGCCACGTAGCGCGAGACGAACACGTGGGCAATGCCGTTTACACGCTTGAGATAGACGACTCCGCCGGTGCCGTCTTCAGCCATGGCGACACCGCCAAAGCCGACGATTTCCTCGCTGGGACCGTCGATCGTGACCGCGGGGAGGATCACCGCGTCGGCCCTTTGGGCACTGAACGCAACGGCGAGCAGCGCAAGCCCGACGACCAGGATCGCTGTACACCAGCGATCCGCGAGCGCCTTCTGAGTAGAGGTCGCATTTTCGTTCATCGAGAGCGCCAAGATAGATGCACTCCCACCAATCGCACGGCGGTCGGCACGAGACTTCACCAGATGATCACGAGCTGGTTACGAGATCTCTCGCACACGAGTGGGTCTCGCTCTGCTCGTCCCGCGTGCCCGTGCGAGGTCCTCATTCTTCCGGCTTACTGAGCGCGCCTGGCGCCGGGTTGAAGGCACAGCGGAAGTTCTGCGCTTCAGACACCGGTTGAGAGCCCGCGAAGCCACCCTGGTTGTTGTTGTCGTAGACGTCCACGTACTGCAGCGATCCCGGCTGGGGGTTGGGCGCGATCGGGATCGGGGTGCCCTGACCTTGGCGGGGATCGCCGGTCGCACCTTCACTGACACCCTCCGAGCCGGCTGCCGCCGAGCCGGCTTCGGTCGTCACGAGCGTCGAGCTCATCTCCCGTTCGTCTTTCAGGCCACGGCTCGGGTCCTGATCGACCGTTGCCGTATCGGGATTATCATGAATCGTCGACTCGAGCTTCACACGTGCAGCCCCACCAAGAAGCTCAGATGCGCTGGGCAGCCAGCCGCCTTCGGCCTCGCAGGCTTTGCTCGCCCAGATGTAGTTGTTCTTGCCGGCATCCGCAGTGGTGAGCGGATACGGCGCCGAGTCAAGGCACCAAGTGCCGAGATCGACCGTGTTCGGCGGACACGTGCCTGCGAGTTCTTCAGCTGTTTTGCCGTCGACACGCGACGCGTCCTTCACCGTCGGGATCGCCGACGCCGGGAATTTCCTGTTCTTGCCCAACAGCAGCACGCCACCGGCGTGCGGCGTGGTGCTGAGAGGGTGGCCGTCGATCGCGCTAATCACCGCATGACCGGCCGCGCTCGCAAGCCCGGTTGTTGAGAACACGAGTGCCACCAGCGCGACGATCATCGCCGGTGAAGGCAGGTGTCGCTTCATTGCGCTTGCTTGGGATCGCGTCCTGGCGCGGTCCGGCGAACGTCTCGCAACTCATCAAGCGTTATCTCCCGGACCGTCGAGAGCACCGCATCGAGGGCAACGCCCGACAGCGTCTCCTGCTCGAGTAGCGCAGTGGCCGTCTCCTCGACGGTACTCCAGTTGCGATCGAGGATCACCGCGGCACGAGCCTCGGCATCGCCCACCAGACGCTCGACCTCGTTGTCGATCAAATCCAGTGTGGTAGGCCCAACCGAACCGAGATCTTGGAGCGAGGCTCCGAGAAACACCTCTCCGCTCTTCTCACCGATCGTCACCAGACCGAGCGCCTCGGACATGCCAAAGGACGTGACCATGCTGCGCGCCAACGCGGTCGCCGCATGCAGGTCGTCGTGCACGCTCGTGGAGGAGTGGCCGAACGCGATCCGCTCCCCGGCCAGACCCGAGGTGATCACGATCAGCTGGCTCTGCAGGTCGGGCTTGGTCATGATCACCTGATCGCGATCAGACAGCATGTGCGCCGCGGTGCCCAACTGGCGGCCGCGGGCGACGATCGAGAGCTTGCGCGTGGAGGTCGTGTGCCCCAGCGACTCGGTGACGACCGCGTGAGATGCCTCGTGGATCGCGATCAGCCAGCGCTCCTGCTCACTGAGAACATGGTGTTTGGCCGGGCCCGCGACGACACGGTCGATCGCCTCCTCGAGCGTCGCTTGGTCGATCTGGCTGCGGCCATCGCGGACGCTCAGGAGCGCAGCCTCGTTGATCACGTTGGCAAGCTCAGCGCCACTGAATCCCGGAGTCTGGCGCGCGACCTCATCGAGCGAGGCGTCTGCGCCGAGCGGCCGCTTGCTTCCGTGCAGACGCAGGATCTCGAGCCGTCCGTGCACATCTGGAACGTCCACCACCACCTGTCGATCGAAACGTCCGGGACGTAGTAGCGCGGGGTCGAGAATGTCGGGGCGGTTGGTGGCGCCCATCACTACTAGACCTCCATCGCCAGCGAAGCCGTCCATCTCGACGAGGATCTGGTTGAGCGTCTGCTCGCGCTCATCGTTGCCCTGGCCGATGCCGGCACCACGCTTACGCCCCGCGGCATCAAGCTCGTCGATGAAGATGATCGCAGGCGAAGCCTTGCGCGCCTTGCGGAAGAGGTCGCGTACGCGCGCCGCGCCGACACCGACGAGCGACTCGACGAAGTCCGACCCCGACACCGAGAAGAACGAAGCGTCGGCTTCACCTGCGACGGCCTTCGCGAGCAGCGTCTTGCCCGTGCCGGGCGGGCCAACAAGCAGCACGCCCTTGGGCGCTGCCGCGCCCACCGCCAGGTACTTGCTCGGATCCTGTAGGTAGTCGCGAATCTCACGAAGCTCGGCGAGCGCCTCACCGGCGCCGGCGACATCCTCGAAGGTGATCCTGTCGCGCGTGCCCTTGCCCTTCTTGCGGCCCTTGCCCGTGAACTCCGAGAACGCAGCGAGGCCGCCTGCGCCGCCGTCGGCACCCACGCGCATGAACAACGAGAACAGACACACCAACAGCAGGATCGGGATCAGGAACTGGACGACGACCGCCCTCGCAGGCTTCCCTGACTGCTGATCGACTGTCACAGTGGCGCCGCTGTTGAATAGTTCCGTCGCCAACTGCTCGGTCTGAGCCCCCGAGGCGGGGTATGCGGCCCACAGTTTCTGGACGATGCCGGCGCCGGCCGGTTCAACGACGGTGGTGACGGTGTGCGAGTGGCCGTGCTTGCCCTTGACGATCGTGGTCGTCGTAGTGGAAGCCGGCAAGGCCCCGCTCGCCAGCAGATGCGGCGCTTTGGCGGTCGTGCTCAACTCGACCCGACTGTCGTGATCGAGCAGAACGGCGGTCGCTATCTCATGGCTTTTGGCCAACTTCAGAACCGTGCTGACCGGTGCCTCCGAGCCAGAGCTGCTCGGCTGTATCGACCCCAGGAGCGTCGCAAACGCCACAGCAAGCCCGATCGATGCGATCAGCAGGAAGGTCGAGAGCGGATCGCGAAGGAGCAACCGCAGCACACCTGTAGCAATCTCACCAAGCCTGGCGAGCACGGGGTTGCGGCGGTGCGCAAGTCCCGAGCGGACGGCGGCTTTACTGGCGCTCGCTGACCCAGCGCCGTTGCTGGCGCCATTCGAGGATGGGGGCTTGGATGGGATGGGGTCGTCGTCTGTCATATCGGGCTAGCTGGGTTCCATGTGAGGACGCCGACGCAAAGAGGCAGCCGTCGAGGCGGCGTCCACTCGAACCAAGAGCAGCGTCACATGACCGGAGCGGAAAAGCAATGGCGTTCACAAAAACGACACATTGCCCTGCGCGTCTTTCACAAGATGTAAACAAACGAAGGGAAACGTGGCGTTCACAAAAACGAAACACCAACCAAACCGGCGAGCGACACTCTTCCCCCGGGGTGACGTCCATCGCGCATACCGCATCGATTAACACCTCCAACTGTTTCCGTCCCCAGAGCGTCTGCGACGCCCACCGAGTACCCATCTCCCAAACGTAAAGGAGCAACAAACGTGCGCGCGCACCGCACCCCCACGCATCGCACCATCATCGTCTCGGCAGTCATGGCCCTGGCGCTCGTCGCGCCGGCAAGCGCCGTTGCGAGCAAGCGTCTGATCATCGACGGCTCCACAGCCATGCTGCCACTGGTACAGAAACTCGCGACCGCTTACCACAAGGCATACCCCAAGATCCCTGCCCCCAAAATCGGCGGCGGACAGACCGACATCGGCATCAACGACGTCGCATCGGGCAGGGTCGACATCGGTGACGCCTCCCGCGACCCGATCCCGGGCGTCGACCCTCCGGGTCTGATCTTCACCAAGGTCGCCCGCGACGGCATCTGCGTGATCACCAACGAGGCCAACCCGCTAGCGAACCTCACGCAGGAAACGGTCCAGGGCATCTTCACCGGCGACATCCGCAGCTGGAGCCAGGTTCCTGGATCTAGTCTCACGGGTCCGATCGACCTGTTTGACCGCGAAGCCGTCTCCGGTACCCAGGACGCCTTCAAAGACATCTTCCTGGGCGAAGCCCTGCAGATATCTCCGAGTGCCACCCAGGAGTCCTCCGAGGGCCTCGAGGTCAACGCGGTCGGCGCCGACAAAAGCGCCATCGGCTTCACATCCTTCGCCGCCACCCTCAACGGCGGCGTGCACACGGTCGACTACCAGGGCATACCGTGCACGCTGGCAAACGCCAAGTCCGGTCAATATGGCGGCGTGCGCAACTTCTGGATGGTGACGAAAAAGGTCGGCACCTCGCCCGAAGCCATCAAGTTCATCGATTGGGTCACCAAGCCCGGCAACCTGACCGTGCGCAAGATCGTCAGCTCCGAGTGGATCGCCATCCACTGACAGAAGCACCTTCCCGTGGCCTCGGCCACACGCGCCGCTGGGCTACGGGAAGGACCGACCAGCGCGTCGAGCGCACGCTCGGCGCGCTGGCGGTGGCAGTGCTCGTATTCATCGCGGCCATGCTCGTGACGGTCTTCGTCAAGGCGTGGCCGTCGTTCTCGCACAACGGGCTGGCCTGGTTCGGGCCAGGCGGCGACGTCGACACCCAACTGCGAGCTATGCAGGAAGTTAAAGCGCTGCCGGGGCATTCGCTCTACTACTTTCGGGCCTGGCCGCTGATCTGGGGAACGCTGTTGACGACGGTACTGGCGGTGCTACTCGCCCTCTTCGTCTCAACGCTGGCAGCGATCTTCCTAACTGAGTTCGCGCCACCGACGGTTCGGCGTACGCTCGATCCAGTGATCCGGCTGCTCGCGGCGGTGCCATCTGTGATCTACGGGCTGATCGGGATTCTCGTGCTCGCGCCGTACATCAACAACCACTTGATCAGTAACTCGCGCAAGGCATCGGTCGAGTACGTGGTGCAACTGAACGGCACCGACGTGATGACCGCCACGCTGGTCCTAACGGTGATGATCCTGCCGATCATGACCGCGATCAGCGCAGGAGCATTCGCCGCGGTACCAGCGGCCTGGCGGGAAGGCTCGCTGGCACTGGGGGTCAACCGCTGGCGCACGATCTGGCGCGTGTCGCTGCACGCGGCGCGTCCGGCAATCGTCGCCGCTACCGTGCTCGCGACTGCGCGTGCGCTCGGCGAGGCAGTGATGCTCGCGATGGTCGCGGGAGGTCGCGGCTTTGCCCCCAACCTGCTCGACGGCGTCACAGCCCTGTTCGAGCCCGTGCGCCCGTTGGCCGCGACGATCCTCCAGAACTCCGAAGGGCTGACGATCTCCGCGCTCGGCCACACGATTTATGCGATCGCCGCCGTGCTCCTCGTCTCGGCGGCGATGCTCTCGCTCGGCGGCTGGGCCGCCAAGCAGCGCTTCAAACGCTATGGGGTGCGCGCCTGATGGCCATCGCAAAGCCGACGCCCGATACCGCGATGGCGCCGCCGCAGGGCTCCGTGATCGCCCGCGCCCCGCGCGAACGCACGGCTTCGTGGCCGCTGGTGGACCGAATCGCCTACGTTCTCTGCTGGGCCGTCGGTATTGGACTGTGCCTGGTCGCACTGGCGATAGTGCTGTTCATGTTCGTCAAGGGAGTCTCCTACCTGCATCCCAAGCTGTTTGTGGAATCGCCGGCTCCGTCGGCGAAGGAGAGCCAGAGCGGCGGTTTTCTCGACCCGATCATCGGCAGCCTGATCGTTGCCGTCCTGGGGATCGCGATCGCGGCCCCGATCGGCGTGGCGCTCGGCACGTGGCTCTCGGAGTACGGACGCCCGGCGTGGCTGGCGCGGGCGGTGGAGTCGGCGATCGAGATCATCGCGGGAGCGCCGAGCGTGGTGCTCGCGCTGTTCGGGCTGGTGATCTTCGCCCAGGGCTACCTCGGCTTCCTCTCCCAGACAGCCGCCAGCGGAGGCGTCTACGGACGCTCGTTCTTTGCGGCCGGTGCGGTGATGGCGGTGCTCGCCCTGCCGCTCGTCGTCGTCTCCACGCGCGAAGCGCTCACGCGGCTGCCGGACCGCTTGCGCGAGGCATCATTCGCGCTCGGCAGGACCCCCGCAACGACAGTCCGGCGAATTCTGCTCCCGGCGATTAGACCGGACATCGCTACCGGCAACGTGCTCGGCCTCGGCCGCATCATCGGCGATACGGCGATCATCAACATCCTGCTCGGTACCTACCTGACCCTGGAGAAAGTTGGCAACGCACCGGTGCTCGGGACACTCCGCGGCACCGGCTCGACGCTCACGAGCTACATCTACTCCAACTCGCCGGCCGGCGAAGGCAATGCCCCCCAAAAGGCCTACGCTGCCGCGTTCGTCCTGCTAATGATCGTGCTTGCCCTCAACGGGATCGTGACGTGGCTCACCAACAGAGATGGCCAGTCCGAAGGTGGCGGTCTGAGCCGCTCCCTGCGTCTACTCCCCTATTGGTCAAAGCTGACGTGGCGATGATCCGGCGAAGGGAGAGCACATGGACCCGATGATGCCGCCACCGGTGCGGCGAATCGCGATCGACCGCGACCCGTACGTGGCCCCCCCGAACGGCGCCGCGCCCGCAACAACCGCAGTCGCCACGCGACGGCAAACAGCGAAAGCCCCGGCGGCGAATGTGCGGCAGCGCATGAGCATCGACTCTGTGTGGCTGGCGTACGGCGATAACTGGGTGGTGCGCGACGTCAGCTTGCCAGTGCGCCAGGGGGAGGTGCTGGCGATGATCGGCGCGTCGGGCTCCGGCAAGACGACTTTGCTGCGCTCGCTCAACCGTCTCACCGAGATCACCGCCGGTGCCGCGCGCAGCGGCAGTATCACGCTCGACGGCCAGGACATCCACGAGCTCGAGGTCAACGACCTGCGCCGGCGTGTGACGATGGTCTTCCAGCAGCCTAACCCCTTCCCGATGAGCATTTTCGACAATGTCGCCTACGCACTGGCCGAGCGCCCCGGGCGTGGCGGCCGCCGGCGCCGGCGCAGCCCCGAGATCGAGGCCGCCGTGACTGACGCGCTGCACCGCGCGGGCCTGTACGACGAGGTCGGCGGTGACCTCGAGCGCTCGGCGCTGCGACTTTCCGGCGGGCAGCAACAGCGGCTGTGCATCGCGCGCGCGCTCGCCGCCGAGCCTGAGGTCCTGCTGCTCGACGAGCCGTGCTCGGCGCTGGATCCGATCTCCACGGCCACGATCGAGGAGTTGATCGTGGAGCTGCGCGACAGCGTCGCGATTGTGATCGTCACACACAACCTCCAGCAGGCGTTTCGCGTGGCCGATCACGTCGCATTCATGCATCTGGGCGAGCTGGTCGAGTACGGGACGAGCGAGCAGGTCTTCGATCAGCCAACCAAGGAGCGCACGCGCGACTACATCAGCGGGGCCTTCGGGTGAGGCTGGCGGCGCTTGTGCTGGCGGCGCTGGCGCTGGCTGCATGCGAGTCCAACCAAGAACGCAGTGCCAGGCTGGCAAAGGCCGCCAAACAGCAAGAAGCCGATGCGGCGAAGCGCGCGGCACTTGCCCGGCGTGCGCTGACGATCACACGGCCGAGCACCAAGATCAAGGTCATCGGCACAGCGATCGTGCACGGCGCCGAAGGGGCCGCCGCGGTCATTACGCTCCGCAACGTCTCCAACACGCCGCTCAGCGCCGTACCGATCCAGATTGTCGTACGCAACACAGGTGGCGCCTCGGTCTACACGAACGCCGTTCCCGGCCTATCCCCGACACTTGCGTCCGTGGCACTGATCCCCGCCCACGCGG
The DNA here is from genome assembly GCA_050015915.1 of Solirubrobacteraceae bacterium. Lineage (GTDB taxonomy): Bacteria > Actinomycetota > Thermoleophilia > Solirubrobacterales > Solirubrobacteraceae > Palsa-744. The sequence goes on along the minus strand of JBEKAM010000028.1, from coordinate 58 downwards.
TGCTGACGTGGATCGACGACCAGGTGCAGGCCACCGGCATCCCGGCGAGCGTCAGCGC
>JBEKAM010000027.1:0-24948 GCA_050015915.1 Solirubrobacteraceae bacterium | reverse complement strand
GATTAGCTGGATCGGCAAGCCTCGCACGCGGGTGAGATTCAACCGCAATCGTCCATGTGAAGCGGCATGTGGTCGCGGACGTAGGTTCCACGAGATAGTCCTCAGCCAGGCGACGAAACGTGGGGAGGTTCGCCTCCAGCAGATAGAAGGACTGCCTGCGTCCCTCCTCCCAGCGGAAGAAGTACTCGTTTAGCACGCTGGCGTTGGCGATCGCTCGCACCGTGCGTGTGGTTCCCACGCCGAACGGCCGCGGCGATGTCCAGGTGACCGACCGCAGCAGTTTGCACCACGACAACGGCGCCTCGTCGGTCAGCTCGGCCCACACCTGCGCCGCAGGGAGCGGGATCTCGAAGGTCTCGCTCAGCCGGAGCGGAGCGGAGTCGAAGAACGTCTCGTCGACCGGCTGGGCGGCAAACCACCAGGGCACGAGCCCGATGATATGGGCGCTCAGGCGAACAGGCCCGAGCCAACCCAGTCCCCTGGCCCTCGTGCGCCGGGGGGAGCAAAGAAGTAGCCACCCCCGACAGGGGTGATGTAGTCGGTCATTTCCTCCGCCTGCAGACGTGTCTGGATGGTGGCGAACTGGCGCTGGATGTCCTGGTTGAAGGCGACGAACACGAGCCCCTGGTCGAGGTTCCCCGCTTCGTCGATGCCCCGGTCGTAGTTGTAGCCGCGACGCAGGATGCGCTGGTTGGCGGTTTGCGGGGTGCGAGGGTTGGCGAGTCGGATGTGAGCGATCAGGGGTATGCGCTTGCCTTCCGGGTCGAGTTCGTAGCGAGGGTCCTCAAACTCGTCGGTGCCGCCCAGCGGAGCACCGGTGACCCGATAGCGGCCGATCATGTTCTGCTGCTCGAACATTCCCACCCGGTCCCAGAACTCGACGTGCATGCGGATCGTGCGTACCACCTGGTAGGTGCCGCCCGCGGTCCAGGCCGCCTGTCCTGAGCCCTGCGTGGGTGGGACCCAGATCAACTCGTCCATCAGGCTTGCGTCCTCGACGTCGGGGTTGGCTGTGCCGTCGCGGAAGGCGAACAGGTTGCGTGGGTTGTTTGCGGGCGTCGGCCCGCGTCTTGCACTCTTGAAGCCGTCGATGCTCCAGCGGGGGGTCAGATGACCGACGACCGAGCGCATCAGCTCGCGCACTGTGTGCACGACGGTGTCTCGCTGTCCGGCACACACCGATACCAGTACATCTCCGTGGCTGCGTGTCGGATCGAGATCGTCATGGGGGAAGTTCGGCATCGCTTCCAGGCCCTTCGGCTTGAGCGACTGCAGGCCGTAGCGCCCGTCGAACAGCGACGCTCCGAACGCGATCGTCACGGTCAGCTGGTCGGGCGCGTTGACCGATCCGAGGATGCCCGAGTCAGGTGGCGGGTCGTCGAGCTCCTCGGCGCCGACGGTGTCGCCCCGGGTCAACGAGCGAGCCCGCTCGCTGAGGTTGCGTAGCGCCACGACGAGCGTCGAGCCGTCGGGTGCGATCGAGTCGAGCGCCACCATCGTCGACTGTGCCTGTGCGGGAGTGAGGATGCCGGATTGGTGCTCCCCGTCAAAGGGGACGCGTGTGGCGAGCTCGTTGGCAAGCGTCTGGCGCGCCTGCTCGGTGGCATTCTGCGCGGGCGCATTTGCGCGGCTGTCCGCCTCGGCGATGGCTCCGGCTACGGCGCCGAGGCCGCTCGCACCGACGATCGCTGCTGAGCGGGTGAGGAACTGGCGGCGGTCGAGCGGGCTCACGATGATCCTTCTGCTGTTCGCTGCGCCGCTCGTTCCCGGGCCTTTTCCGCGGTCGAGGGCTGGGGGAGCTTGGGCACGCGGCGGCGAACTTCTGTCTCGAGCACGCCGGGCATCTGCTCGAGCGCCGACAGCGTCCCGGCGACGTAGCCGTTGAGCTGCTCGTGTTCGTAGGAGCCGAGTTCTGTGAGGCTCGGGTAGATGCCGTGGTGGCGATGCCTGATCGACGCGAGCAGGCCGCTGAGCGTCAAAAGCTCGTAGCGCACTTCGCCCTCGGTGTTTTCCCGGCCGGAGATCAGCGGTTCGAGCGTGTGGAAGACCTCCTCGGTGGCGGCCAGGCCGGCGGCCGTGCCGAGCACCCCCTGTTTGCTCCACGGCACGTCCATCCCGCTCAACAGATCTCGCTGCGCGTCCTCAATGATCTCGTGCGAGCGGGTCGCGTATTCCAACGGGGTGAACTGGGCGTGCGCGACCACACCGTGCAAGCGCTTGAGATCGGCCTCGAGCAGCTTGTCATAGCCGATTAGCGAAGCGAGGTTCTGGCCGGTCCACAGCCCCATTTCGATGCGATGAAGCCCCACGAAGCGCAAATCTGAGGTGCCTCCCGGAAGCGCGCCAGGGATACCGTCAATAGCCTGATTTTGCTGGGCAAACAGCCCATACACAGCACCCAGGTGTAGATAGTCACTCCAGGCCACCCCCCAGGCGGCCTGCGCCGCCGCTCGGTTGCCAGCGACAAGCGCGCGTCCCAGAGACGAGGCGCCGCTGAGAGCATTTGTGACCCAGCGCTGGGCATACGCGCGGTACTCGTTCTCCGGACGGGTGAACTCGCTGGGCGGGATCGGCGACAGGTCTGAGACCTGTTCACCGGCGAGGTTGGTGCCCTCGTCCTCGAGATCGGCGATTTCCGTACCGTAGCGGCTGGCAGGGATGTTCGTGCCGTATACCTTCGACAGGCGCCCGGCGAGTGGGTTGGGGGCACCCTTGGGCGCGAGCTCTGACACTGAGAAGGGGTGCGCCTTGCCTGAGCCGTCAGGCGCGAGCGCCGAGCCCACGAAGGTGCACGCCGCCAGGACGAAGATCGCTCCCAGAATCCAGACGCCTGGCCTTACACCGAACGGGATTCGTAGTGAGAACAACGCGCGGATCGTGAATTCGCCATAGTGAAACCGTCACCTGCACAGTGCAGGTGGTCACCTGCACTGTGCAGGTGACCAAACCTGCGGGACGATAAGTGGCCGTAGTGACCCGCGTGTTACCAAAGCGTGAGCATCGACCCGGGACCGCTGACTTCATGCAAATTGCGATAGACGAGCGCTGCCCGCAGCTCGGCGCTTACATTGAGATTCACAGAATCACAACCGCTCGGTGACCAGCTGGTGACATGTGACCCACCCTCCTGTAGGCAGCATTCGCCACGCGCCTCGTTCTGGGGGGCAGAGGCGTGGTGCCGTGCCAATGGCCGCCCAACGAAGCTAAAAGGAGAATCGACCTTGCGCACCCGCAAGAAGGTCTTGGCGGCGCTCGCCGCTGTGCTCGCTCTCGGAGCGGCCACGCTCGGCATCTCGATGTCGAGCGCATCATCCCCGGACACGGCCGCTTTGCCGGCCGCGGCCACGCCAATCGAACATGTGGTCGTCATTTTTCCAGAGAACATTTCGTTCGACCACTACTTCGGCACATACCCTTACGCACTTAATCCCGTCGGCGAGCCCCAGTTCCACGCGCTCCCCGGAACCCCCGGTGTCAATGGCCTGACCAACGGGCTGCTGACAAACAATCCCAATGAGTACAACCCCAAACGACTCGGTCCCGAAGAAGCGCTCACGTGTGATCAGAACCACAGCTACACACCCGAGCAGGAAGCGTTCGACAATGGCCTGATGAACGACTTCGTCCAAAAGACGACCGGCAGCAGTTGCTCGGAAACGGGCGCGATCAACTCGTCCAAATATGGCCCCAAGGGCATTGTGATGGACTACTACGACGGCAACACCGTCACCGCATTGTGGGACTACGCGCAGCACTACTCCCTCAACGACAACTCCTACGACAACCAGTTCGGGCCTTCGTCGCCAGGAGCGGTCAACCTGGTGAGCGGCGACACGGAAGGCGCCGAAGTGCACGGTGGCTCCAGCTCCGCGGTCGTCAACAGTGTCCTTCAGGGCGACGGTGAACCGTACTATGACCAGTGCAGCAACGCCAGCAGCACGCTCAACTCAGAAGGCTTGCCGACGGGCGTCACGGTCGCGATGACCGGTAAGAACATCGGCAACCTGATGAACGGAAAGGGCGTCACCTGGGGCTGGTTCCAGGGTGGCTTCGCGCCCACGGCCACGGAAAACGCCGCGCACGAAAAACGCGCGGTATGTGGCTCGAGCCACAAGAACATCGGCGGCGCGACCGTCACCGACTACGTGCAGCACCACGAGCCATTTGAGTTCTACGAAAGCACCGCCAACCCCGACCACGTGGCACCGAGCTCGGTTTCACAGGTCGGCTACAGCGACCCGTCTGGCACGAAACTGAACGAAGCCGTCAACCACCAGTACGACCTCTCTTGGTTCAACAAGGCAGTCACGGAAGGCAACATGCCGCAGGTGTCCTTCCTCAAGCCGCCTGCCTATGAGAACGGTCACGCCGGTAACTCCGACCCGCTCGACGAACAGCGATTCCTCGTAGAAGAGATCAACGAGATCGAGCAGTCAAAATACTGGGCAAACACGGCGATCATCATCGACTACGACGACTCGGACGGCTGGTATGACCATCAGCTCGGACCGATCGTCGATCCGTCGAATGACACAAGTGATGAGCTCAACGGTGCCGGCAAATGCGGCACTGTGACGACCGAAGACACAGAACACAAGGACCGCTGCGGCGTTGGTCCGCGCCTGCCGCTGCTCGTGATCTCACCATGGGCACGTCGCAACTACGTCGACGGCACGTTCACCGAGCAGTCCTCGATTACGAAGTTCATCGAGGAAAACTGGGGCCTCGGCAGCATCGGCGCCGGTTCGGAGGACACCGCCTCTGGAACGCTCGACAACATGTTCGACTTCAACACTGCCGACACGCGTGCGCCGGAGATCCTGCTGAACAGCGAAACGGGTGAGATCGAAAAAGAAATCGCTCCGCCAGAAAAGGAAGGCAAAGAAGGTCCGGCAGGAGCGGAAGGCAAAGAAGGCAAGGAAGGTCCGGCAGGACCGGAAGGCAAAGCAGGCCCGGCAGGACCGGAAGGCAAAGCAGGACCTGCGGGGCCGGAAGGCAAAGAAGGCAAGACTGGCCCACAAGGTCCTCCGGCGGAGCTGATCCTCTGCAAAGTGACTGGCAAAAACAAGGGCCTCAAAGTCACCTGCACCGAGGAAGGGGTGTCGGCCGGCACGAACGCGATCGTGTCGCTCGCCCGTAACCACAAGATCGTGGCGTACGGCGTGGGACGGCTCGGCTCGAAGATCGCGCTCGAGCACAAGACGCGGCTTTACGGTCGCTATACGCTGTTCGTGGAGGTCCCTGGCAAGACCAGCATGTCGAAGGTGGTGCATTTGTTCTAGCTGAACAGTCGCTCACCGATTGAGCTGGACTGGGGCGCCCTTCGGGGCGCCCCTTTCCTTCCGGGTCCCACGGAAACCCGCGCCGCCTGCGCCACCCACCCCTCGCCAGCGGCGCTAGCTACCCCTAACCGGTGACCCGTGGCGCGTAGCGATGATGGAGCATCAGCGCGTTGCCATCAGGGTCAGAGAAGAACGCCATATGACATACGCCCGTGTCAAAGGTCTCACCCATGAACTCAACGCCGCGCTCTACAAGCGTCGCTCTAGCTGCCTCGACATCCTCGACGTGCAGGGCCAACGCGTTGTGGTTGGGGTGATAGCCCAAGCCGAACTTCTCGGACACGATCACGCTGAGCGTCACCGTGCCGGTCTCGAACTCCGCGAAGTTGCGCTCGGGCATGTACACAGAGCGCGTCAGGCCGAGCGTCGTGCCGTAGAACTCCACAGCGGCGTCGAGGTCGTTGGTGGGAACCGCAACGAAGTCCACTCCTGTGACGATCTCAGCGGCGGCTGCCATTGCGTGATCCTACACCCGCCTCAGCTGCACGCCGCCCAGCTCGATCGTGGCTGCCCCACCCGGCAGCTGCCGCTCGAGCTCAAGAGCGATCTCAACGATGCCTTCAGCGCGCGCTTCCGCCGTCTCTCGGAAGCACACCTCAGCGCCGTCCAAGCCCAGCACCGCGCCAACGCCGTCGGCACGTGCCTCCCCGTCCTCCACCGGCACCCCCAGCACCTCCCCCCAACGCGCGGCCACCGCCGGCGGATCGCCGACCGCCACCGTGATCCCCGCCAGCCGTCCGGGCGCACCCGAGCCGATCTGGGCGGTCCACTGCGGCCCGCCCCAGCGCCAGCTGCCATATGGCCGCGACTGGTCCAGCGAGACGATCGCACCGCGCATGTCCGCCGGGTGCAGGTGCGTGCCCGAGATGTCCGGCAGGTCGAGCTGCCAGACAACACGCACGCCCAACCCAAGCGCGCGCGAGCGCGCTCCATCGAGATCCTCCAAATCGAAGATCACCATGTAGCCGCCGTCCCCACCGTGGCGCGTCAGGTAACGGCCCGCCGCCGTCTCCGGCTGCGTTGGCGAGATCACCTCCAGGAAGCAGTCCCCCACCGCGAACACCGTGTTCGCCAAGCCAAACTCGCCCACCCCGGGATCGCGAAACGGCTCTCCCAGGCCGAGTGCCGTGCGCAGCGCCGCTGCCACCGGCTCGAGCTCCCGCGCAACCAACACCGCCTGGCGCAACCGCACCCCTGTTCCCCCAGTGCTCATCGGCCGAGGTTAGCTGGGTGGCGCCTGTGGCCCGGTCCCCAGCACGGCGTCGAGTTGGCGCCTGAACACCGGCGGGTCAATCGCGGGATAGCGGTATAGGTCGGGCTCGATCGCGTCATAAAGCGATCGCATCCGCGAGGGCTCTACAAGCCCATCCGCCAGCATGCTGTGGACATCCGCGAGGTCCTGATCGAATCCGCGCTCAATCTTCGCCAGGGCCTGCGAGTAGAGGTCGAAATGATGGATCTCTATGTTGCCCTCACGAAACAGGAATGGGCTGCGTTCACGCCAGCCCGGCAGCTCCGGGATGAAGTCTGGCGGCGATGCCAACTCGATGTTGATACCCAGGCGCTCCTTCAAAGCCGGTAGCTCGCGCAGCAGCTCGTCAGCTTCAGGCTCAAAGCGAAGATCGACGTCAACGGTCGACTCGCGCCAACCCTGCAGCACAGCTGTCGAGCCACCGGTCAGATAGATCGTCACAGGCCCACGGGCTCGGCAACCGAGCTCCTTGGCAAACGCCCGTATCAGCTGCTCGTCAACCGGCGGACGCACGCTCCGCCGCCCGCGCAAAGCTGACCATCCGACCGACCAGCGCGTTGTAGCGGCTGTGTGCTCCATCGTCGCGCTCTGACAGCAGTTCGTAGAGTCGGTGCGCGGCGCCTGTATCTGCGGCTGGGGGCACATCTATTCCCAGTGAGCGAAGCCGCGGAGCGGCCATCGTCACCACTAGCGACGCTTCGCTCTCACGCCCAGCCGCCAGGTCAGCCAAGCCTCCGCTCACCAACTCGTGTCCTGGCAGCCGTTCCCATGCCTGTGCCATGCACCCAATCTTACGCCGTAACGGGATTCGACCGGCGGACCCTGCAACTGCCACTAAAGCGATTAGAAACGTCTCTATTTACTAATCACAGAATAACGAATTTGTCTGAAAATCACAACACGGCCACATCTCCGTTGGGTTAGGATTGGACCGCTATGCCACCCTCTAGATCGGCCGCCCTCTCCGCCAGGATCGCGGTGCTGGGCATCGTCGTTCAGGGGGAAGGCCCACAGACGCTCGGCAACGTTGCACTACGCCTCGCCGAGGACTTTGGTGCGGCTCGCTTTCCGAAGAACACCGTCCACCAGAACCTGCGCAACCTCACAACGGGCGGCTACCTGCGCCTCGTACGGGAGGGAGCAGAGCCGTCGTACAGCCTGTATGAGGCCGAGGACAAGGGCGTGGAGGAGTTCATGGAGTGGCTGGTCGCATCCGAACCCGACCCACCCGCGCTGCGCGACGCGCTACAGGCCAGGCTCAGCTTCTATACGCGAGCGGTCGAACGCGGCGATATCGCGGGTCTGGTCGAGAAACTGCGCGTGCAGCAGCAGCACTGCGCTCGCCAGTTTGCCGTCGCGCACGGCAACGTTCATCTCGAGCAGGCACAGCGACGCCAGCAGCCCGGCACGCTCAACGACGCGCTGTGCCTAATCAGGATGGAAGACGAGGCTGAGCTGTGGGGCAACGCCGTAGAGCGTCTGCAGAAGCTGAGGGTCCGTCTGGAGCGCCTGCTGAGCGCCGAGCGGAGCCAGCGATGAGCGAGTTGCTCACGATCCGCGGCGTCAGCAAGTCCTATTGGCGTGGAGTGCGAGAGGTGAGCGTGCTGACGGAAGCGTCGCTCGAGGTCGACCCTGGACAGGTGGTCGCTGTGATCGGCTCGCGCGGCGAGGGCAAGACGACGTTGCTGAAGTTGGCCGCAGGCCTTGATCTGCCCGACCGTGGCGAGGTGTCCCTCGGCGATCGCGATCTCTCGGCGTTGTCCGAGCGTGCCCGCCGACGACTGCTCGGCCAGGAGGTCCGCTGGCTGGACCGCCGCGAGCCACGGGTGCGCGTACCGATCCGCGATCTGGTCGCAGCGCCAATGGCCATGGGACGTCGCCGTGGCCTGCGCGAGGCGCGTTCGCTCGCTCTTGCAGCGCTCGACCGGCTGGGCATCGAAGCGGTAGCCGCGCAGCGCTGGGATGAGATCTCTAACTGGGAGCGCGTGCTTGTTGTGCTCGCCGGCGGGATCGTCGGCTCTCCCGAGCTGCTCGTGATCGACGATCTGCTCGACGGGCTCGGCGCAAGCCGAACCGAGGAGGCGGGCAGGATGTTGCGCTCGCTGGTGGAGGAGATGGGGTTTGGGGTTTTGATGAGCGTCTCCGATTGGGACGCCGCACTGCTTGCTGATCGGATCCTCAATATCGAGGACGGCCGTCTGGTACTCATGTCCGACCAGACCAGCCAAGGCACTTCTGCCACGGATGCCGAAGTTCTGCCTTTCGAGCGCAGGCGTGATGGCTCCCGAAGCATGAACGCGTGCTAGAGCTTCGCGATCTCGTCAAGCACTACCAGGCGGGAGACAGCGGCCTGATCAAGGCCGTTGACGGCGTCAGCTTGACGGTCGCCGACGGCGAGTTCGCAGTGCTCTACGGCCCCAGCGGCTCCGGCAAGACAACGCTTTTGAATCTAATTGCCGGGCTGAGCACGCCTGACAGCGGCAGCATCCTGGTTGATGGGCGCGATGTCCTCGTCATGTCTCGCAGGGAACTCGACACCTACCGCCTGCACCATCTCGGGATCATCGGCCCACCGCACGATCTAACCCCGGGTGCCCGCGTGCTCACAAGTGCCTCGCTGAAGCTGGTCCTGGGACGCAAACGTAAGACCAACACCACCCTCATCCCGATGCTCGACCGGCTTGGGCTGGGGTCCCGTCTGGCCGACAACACCGAGTCCCTATCGATGGGAGAGCGCCAGCGGGTCACGATCGCGATGGTGCTCGCGGCTCAACCCAAGCTCGTCCTCGCCGACGAGCCCACTGGGAATCTCGACTCGGTTCGCACCCGCGAGGTATTTGAGCTCCTGCGGGAGGTGTGCAAGGAATGGGGCGCCACCGTACTGCTCGCCAGCCACGACCCTGAGGCAGCAACATTCGCTGACCAAAGGCTCGAACTGCGCGATGGTCAGGTCCGCGAGTACACCCCCATCACGCTGGGCGACGGGCGCTGCTGAGCATGCCCACCCCGGTGGCAGACGGACCTCACGAGCACGCATCAAACCTCGTCGAGCCACGGTCCGCTGGGCGACTGGCATCGCTGCGAGCGGCGTTCGCCACACGCATGAGCCTCTCCGATCTGCTGTACCTGTATCGAGCGCGTCTACGCGCACGTACGCTGGTAATCCAGGAGCTGCTTGCCATCCTCGGCATCGCCGGCGGCGTGGCCCTACTGTTCGCCTCCCAAATCGCCGGCACCAGCCTCAGCAGATCAGTCCAGGACCTCACGACCCAGATCGTCGGCAATAGCCGCCAACTCCAGCTCGATGCGCGCGGGCCCGGTGGCGTCAACGATCGTTTGCTGCAGGTCGTCCAGCATCTGCCAGGGGTGAGTATTGCGGTGCCGATTCTCGAGCAGCAGGCGACGATCGTAGGCCCCACTGGAGAGCAGTCGATCGATCTCATCGGCACCGACCCAAAGCTCGTCGCCGCCGAGAACCCACGCCTGCAACGCTTCTCCAACAGCCAGCTCGAACACCTGCACGCGATCGCGCTGCCGACACCCCTCGCCGAAGCCACCGGCTTGGGAGTGGGCGAAAAGCTCACGCTTGAGACCGGCGCCAAGCTCACCACCACCTATCTGGGAGCAACGCTGCAGGAACGCGAAATCGGCGGGCTCGCCAGCAGCCCCGTCGCCTTCGCGCCGCTCACCTACGCCCAGCACCTGGCAGGGATTGGGCCACAGCTCACGAGGATCTTTGTGCGGCCCGCAGCCGGACAGTTCGCGCAGGTTCAAGCAGCACTGACGCGGCTGGCTGCCGGTGCCGGCATGAATGTCGAGCCGGCCGATTACGACGCACGGCTGTTCACCGTCGCCTCGACACCCGAGAGCCAGAGCGAGAGTCTGTTCTCGGCAATCAGCGCGCTCGTCGGCTTCCTGTTTGCACTCACCGCAATGCTCGTCACCGTCCCCGCCAGGCGCCGCCTGATCGAATTCCTCACACCCCATGGCGCGACCTGGGAAATGACCGTACAGATCCTCCTATTCGATGCTGCCGTGATCGGGACAATCGCCTGCGTGCTCGGGCTCGCGCTCGGAGAGCTCTTGTCTGTAGCGGTGTTCCATTCGGCACCCGGCTATCTAAGCGCTGCCTTTCCCGTCGGCAGCCAGCGCGTTGTGACCGCACAGAGCATCGTGCTGGCGGTCGGCGCAGGGCTTGCCGCCGCCACCATCGGCGTGCTCTGGCCTGTCCGCGACATCCTCGCCCGTCCCTTGCAAAGGAGCCCGCACACCCATACGCCATCGCGCGCATGGGCTGTGGTGCGACTCGCCGCCGGTATCGCCTGCCTGGGCGTCAGCACCGCGATTCTGCTCGCCAAACCACAGGGTGCGTTTCTTGGCTGCGTGACGCTGCTGCTCGCGCTCGTGCTGCTGCTGCCGTTTCTGTTCGATGGCGTCATTCGCGCTTTTGACGCAGTGCAAAGACCGCTCGACGGCGCCGCCACGCTGCTCGTCTCAAGCGAGCTGAAATCCTCACGCACCCGCGTGCGCGCGCTTGCAATCGCTGCGACCGGCGCGATCGCTGTGTTTGGCAGCGTCGCTATCGATGGTGCCCAGGTCAACCTCCGGCGCGGCCTGGACGCATCCGCCCATGGCATTGACTCCAGCGCCGACGTGTGGGTCAGCCCCAATGGCCAGACAAGCGTGCTGGCGACCAGCCCGTTTACCGCGGTTGACGTAGCGGCGATCCGCCGCCTTGGAGGCGTGCAGACGCTCGGCATCTACCGGGGTAGCTTCCTTAACTGGCGCGATCGGCGGCTGTGGGTGCTTGCCCCGCCCGCGAGCAGCAAACACCCGATCCCACCCGGGCAGCTGCTGGCGGGACGGCTGGCGCCTGCCACCGCGGAGATTCGCGCCGGCGGCTGGGCAGTGCTTTCGCAAGCGCTCGCATCCGAACATCACCTGCACGTCGGACAGCTCTTCACGCTACCGGCGCCGCGACCGACCGTACTGCGCGTGGCAGCGCTCACCAGCAACCTCGGCTGGCCACCTGGATCGATCATCGTCAACTCGAGCGACTACGCCAGCGCCTGGGGCAGCAATGCGCCTAGCGCCTACCAGATTCAGACCGACGCAAATGCCTCACCGTCACATGTACGTGCTTTGGTCCAGCGCCTGCTCGGCCCTGACACGGGACTCGTCGTGGAAACCTCCGCCGAACGACAGCAGCGTCACTACGCACTCGCGGCTCACGGACTGGCGCGACTCGGGGAGATCCGCCTGCTGGTGCTGATCTCCGGTGCCCTCGCTGTGGCAGTCGCGATGGGCTCGATGCTGTGGCAACGCCGCAACCACTTCGCAGACATGAAGGTTCAGGGCTATCGCCCCGCCGTCCTGTGGCGCTCGATCTGCTGTGAATGCGCGCTGATACTCGGCACAGGATGTCTCATCGGCGCCGTCTTCGGCATCGCCGGTCAGCTGCTACTGAGTCACGCACTGGCAAGCGTCACCGGCTTCCCGATCTCTCTAAACATCGAAACCGCAGTCGCCGTTTCAAGTTTCGCACTGGTAGCCATCGTTGCGATTGCGGTTGTGTCCCTGCCTGGCTATCTGGTGGTTCGTGTGTCTCCGAGAACAGTCAGTCAGACGCAATAAAACGCATCGCGCGACCTCGTCCGTTCAAGCCTCATCTAGGGTCGCGGACCCCGCACCGCTAACCGCTCGTCAGGTGTGGGTGCTCGCCCGTAGCGCCGCGCGGGAGCTCGCATGGGGCCTGCCGGCGGTCTCCCGTGAGGTCCATCGCTGGCGGGCCAGAGCCCGTTCGATCCCAGATCGACCACTTCGTGAAGACGCGCTCAGCGCGCTCAAGCGCAAGCGCGGCCAGACCGACGGCGCGGCGCTGTTCTCGATCCTCCCAGCTGCACGGAACCTCCCGTTACTGCGCGTGCTGGTCGCCTACCAGATCATGTGGGACTTCCTCGACAGCGTCCACGAGCGCGCCGCCGAGCCGAAGAACGGCGTGCAGTTGCACACGGCGCTCGTCGACGCCCTGGACCCGGCAAGAACGCCTCGCGACTACTACATGCATCACCCGTGGAAGCAGGACGGCGGCTATCTGCGCGAGCTCGTGTGGGTATGCCGCGAGAACTGTCTGCGCCTGCCGGGCTTTCAAGCGGTCGCGCCGCTGATCGCCACCGAAGCCGCGCGCGCGGAAGTACTGGCCCTCAACCACGAGCCCGACCCGCTCGCTCGCGATGCGCTGCTCAAGGCCTGGGCAAGACGCGAGTTCGCGGAGGTCACAGACGTCAGCTGGTGGGAGCTCTCCGGCGCGGCCAGCGCCGGACTGACCATCTTCGCGCTGCTCGCGCTTGCCGCCGACGGCAACACCGCAGCGCAGCTGTTGACCCGCACACGCGCCGTGTACAGTCCGTGGACGACAGCCGCAGCGACGATGCTCGACAGCTACGTCGACCGCGCTGAGGACGAAGCCAACGGCGACCACAGCTACGTCGCCCACTACCCCACGCAGGAGCGCGCGGTTGAGCGGATCGGCCAGCTGATCCAGCGGGCGATCTGCGCTTCGCAGGAACTGCCAAACGCCGAGGCACACACGCTGATCGCGGCGTGCATGGTCGCGATGTATCTCACCAAGGACGCCGCCCGCGCACCTGCCACCAAGCACCTCACCGTCCGCATTGCAAGATCCGGGGGCTCCCTGACCCGCGGACTGATGCCTGTCCTGCGCCTTTGGCGCATCGCATATGCCCAACGCGGCACATAACCAAAACGACAAGGAGAGCTGATGCCCGCAATCCCATTTTCGTCGCTTACCACCCGCTTGAAACGTGAGTTGCCGCCAACGCCTCCACTGCCCGCGCTCGCACAGACCCTCGCCTGTCGTTGGGCGCCGCTCGGCTTCTTCGAGCGCTGTCGCGCCGTCTACGGCACCACCTTCACTCTTTATCCACTGGATCTGCCACCTGTGGTGCTCCTATCCGACGCTGAGGACATCCGCCAGATGCTGGCCGCTCCCGCCACCGTCCTTCACCCCGGTCAGGGCGGACAGGCGCTCATGCCAATCGTTGGCCAAGACTCGTTCATGCTCCACGACGAGGAGCCCCATGCGAGCGGCCGACGAGCGATCATGCCCGCCTTCAGTCGTAGCGCCGCCGAAGCGCACGCGGAGATCGCCGCGGAGATCGCCGCGCAGGAGATCGCCACATGGCCGACCGACGTACCGGTGGCGCTTCACCCCTACCTTCGCCGCCTCACGCTCAGGGTGATTCTCCGTTTGGTGTTCGGGCAAGAATCGAGCGAGCTACGAGCGCTACGCGAGCGCATCTTGGACATGCTCGACGTCACTGTGAGCTTTGTACTGGTCGAGCCACGACTGCGGCGGCTGCCGCGCTGGCACGCAACCTGGCGGAGGTTCCTCAAGGACCGCGCGGAGGTCGACGCGATCATCGCTCAGCTGATTGCACGCGGCAGGCGCTCTCCGGCTGGTCGCGGAGACGTGCTCGATGCGCTGTTGGCAACTCGCCTTCCAGATGGCTCAGCGATGTCCGACCGCCAGCTGCGCGACAACATCGTCTCGATCATCCTCGCCGGGCACGAGACCACCGCATCGGAGCTCGCCTGGGCCTTCCAACTGGTGGCACACACTCCGCGCGTCAACAGGCGCATTACCGAAGAGCTGGACGACGGCATCGACGACAGCTACCTGCTTGCGACGATCGCCGAGGTGCTCAGACACCGTCCTGTGTTTCTGTTCGCTATCCCCCGCGCTGTCGTTGAGCCGATCGAAATCGGCGGTTGGACCTATCGCCCGCCGGCGCAGTTGTTGGGCTGCATCTACCTCCTCCAGCACGACCCCGTCGTGTATCGAGACCCGCATCTGTTCGAGCCGGAGCGCTTTCTGCAGGACGGTCCCGATCCGCGGGCGTGGCTACCGTGGGGTGGTGGGCGTAAGCGCTGCCCGGGTAACAGGCTGGCGAGCATCGAGATGAGCGCCGTGCTGCGCGAGGCTCTCTCGCGGCGGGAGCTGCACCCCGCGAGCGACAGGCTCGAGCGCGCAAGCTGGCGCAGCGTAATCGTCACACCCAGCCAAGGCGCACGCGTGATTCTGCGAGCGCGGCCTTGCTCTGCGCCTCCGCGCCAAAGCGCCTTGGCCAAGAACCCGGAAAGTGTTTCTATTACATAGAGAACGTTTCTGTTCAATAAGTAACGAGATTTGGCTCGCCAAAGCGGAAATGCGCTACTGATAGTTCGCGATGGATCATCGCGTTCCGTCTTGGCCGCTCGATGCCCGACGCTCGATCAGGGCGTCTCGCTGTGCGACCCCGCATGGCAGCCTGTCGCACTCGAGCCTCGCGGTGGCCACGGATGAGATGGCGCTCATACGGCAGCTGGCCGGCAGCCCAATGCCTTCGATCACTTTGCAACGCATCAATGGCAGCCGCATCGGCCTGCGAACCCTTTCGCTTGGCTGGGTCGTCTTCTACCTGTATCCGGGAACCGATGACGCATCTGCAGATGGCATCGACAGTCCCGCTGAAGACGCCGCCCAGCACCGCGCCTACTGTGAACGCGAGTACCGCTTCAGAGAGCTTGGTGTGCGGACGGTGGGAATCTCAAGCCAGCAGCACCTCGAGCAGCTGGCGACGATCCGCGAGCACCACATTGAGCATCTGATGCTGATCGACCCAGCCCTTGTGCTCGCGGAGGCACTGGGACTGCCCACCTTCGAGCTCGCCGAGCGCCTTTGGTACCGGCGGCTGACACTGCTGGCGCACGACGGCGTGATCGAGCGGGCCTTCTACCCGATCGCCACAGCCGCCAACAATCCCGGCCAGGTGCTCACCTGGCTGCAACTGCACGGCTAGCGCCGCGCTAGCTGCCGGGCCCGGGCGCGCTCACCCCTCGCCCGGGCTCCGCAGTACCCGTACCCGCAAGCAGCTGCGGGCGTAGGCGCTGGTAGGCGAACGCCCCTACCAACAGCAGTAGTCCCAGCACGATGAACGATGCGACGCGATAGACCGACGTCAATGTCGAGAGGTCAAACAGAAAGACCTTGCCGACCGCCACAAGCAAGAGCACCAGGCCAGCTGTTCGCACTGACGCAACATTCGCGCGCAGGCCCGCGATCAGCGCTGCCAACCCAACCAGGCTCCACAATGCGCTAAGCGCCACCTGTGCCTGCTGGTGCACACCCAGTTCGAGCAGCGTTGCGCTTGCGGTGGTGGACGTCGACTGAAATGCCGCGACCGTCCACAGCGACGCCACATACAAAACTACGCTGCTCGCGCCTATCAGCCACCATTGCCGCTGCGCGCTGCCTGCTGGCGCCAGCAGGCAGCCGCATGCGACAGAGCCCACAAAAAGCGCCGACGCCGACACCATTGCCAGCAGCTGTACGTGCCCAGCGACGAGCTCGCTCGGCGGTGCTTCCACTAGTACACGCAGTAGCACGAGGGCGATGTGTGCGGCTACGCCTACGACGTACAGGCTTCCAAGGACCTGCTCGCGTGGGCTCGCCAAGTCCTGCTTGCGTACGCCACGGCGTAGCCACGCGAACGCCATCGCCGTCGCACTCCAGCCCAGCGCCAACGTAATCCCGCGCGCGCTCAGCGCAAATGCCACATCCGCGAGCGTCACGCCGATGGCGATCAAAAGGACGCGCATCCGCACCGGCAGGCGCGCGCCCCTGGACCCCCATGCGCCCACGCCCACATGCGCGCAAGCGAGCAGCGTTAGCCACAGATCGCCAACCGCCGGCGACGCCGCATCCGCGAGCGCTATGCGACCGACGAGCGCTACGGTGCACGCGTTCAAGAGCACCACTGCCGCCGCCGAGCGCATCAGCCGCTGCTCGGCATTGCGCAGCTGCATCCCCACCGCACCGAAGAGGCCAATAGCTGCAAACGCTGCAAGCACCAGCGCAGCCACCGGCGCTGACTGCCCTTCTGCGAGCCAGATCATCCACTGCGGCGCGCTGATCAAAACCGTGCCCAGCGCCAGCCAGCCCCAGCCCTGCCACACGACCACCGACATCGCGCATGCTGCGCTTAGCGCCAGCATCGCAATCGTGAACGCGTCGAGCGGTGCCCCCACCATCCGCCCTGCCAGTAGCGCCCCCAATAGGCCCAGGCCGCCGATCGCGCGGCCAGCCCAGAGGATTGCCAACACGCTCGCCAGCGCGCCAACCAGCAGCGCACAAACCAGCGCCGGCATGCTCGCCAGCAGCCGGTAGGTATCGCTCGCGACGATCAGCGTTGCGAACAGCGCCGCTGTCGCCGCGCCCACCATCGCCGTCGCCGCCTGTGTGCCACCGCGGCGGTCATGCAGCCAGATCCCCGCCACCATCAGTGCCGTCGAGGCGACACCCGCCAGCAGCACGCGTGCCTCCCGATCGATCCAGCCATGGGAGATCGCCAACACCAGGAACATCACGATCCCCAGCAGCGTTGCAGCGCCTCCCAGCCAGGCCAGCACCCGCCCGCCGATCAGATCGCCAAGCGACTGAAAGTTGCCAACCGCGTCTGCCAATTTGCGCTCAGGTGTGGCTCGAGGCACTTGCTTTCCAGCCTCGGGTGTTGGGACAGTCATTGCCAACCTCCTTAGTGACCGATGGTTGATAAGCACGGTAGGGCACTTCTCCGCGCTTGTCAACCGCCGTTCAACAAGCTGTTGACCGGCGATCAGGTAGCATGGGCGCGTGGCTAGCGAGCCTGCCTACAGGCGACTGCAAGTGGACGAGCGTCGGCGCCAGCTGCTCGATGCTGGTGCAACGCTGTTTGCGCAGCACGCCTACGAGGAGATATCCATGCGCCAGATCGCCGCTGCCGCCGGCGTATCCAAGCCGCTGCTCTATCACTACTTTCCCTCCAAGAACGAGCTGTTCATGGCCGCCGTTACCGAGGCCTCCTCCGAACTACAGGCGCTGATCCAACCCAGCGGCGAAGGCACTCCCGTCGAGCAGCTCAGCGCCAGCCTCGACGCTTACCTCGCGTGGATCGAGGACAACGGCCAGACGTGGTCGAAGTTGATGCAGAGCGCCGCCGCGCTGCCTGAGGCGCGCGAACTAGTTGAAGGCTTCCGGGCGCGCACAATGGAGCTCGTGCTCGCAAAGCTGACCGGCAGGCGCAAGCCGCGCCCGGCGCTGCGCACCGCCATCAAAGGCTGGCTCGGCTACATGGACGCGGCGATCCTCGACTGGACCCAGGAGCGCGATCTCCCCCGCGCAACGCTCAGCCAGCTACTGCTGGCCGCGTTCGTCAGCGCACTGCTCGCCGCCCAGCAGGTCGACCCCAAGGTCAAGCTCAACCTCGGCTGAATTCCCTGCGCGCGAGTCAGCGCCCGGCTTCAAACGGGCGCCGCGCGCCCACCACGCGCTGAACCGGGCACTGACGAGGTCGGCGCACCAGGCGCCGTTGTGGCGTCGTCGCGTTTCAGCATCGCCGCCCGACGCGCCGCGTGCTCGGCCAGGAACGCCTCGACCACATGCGGGTCGAACTGGCTACCTGCACACTTGCGAATCTCTCCCAGCGCATCGACTTCTGACTTCGCTTCGCCGAACGGGTGTTCTGAGACCATCGCATCGAAAGAATCACACACAAACACGATGCGGCTCGCCAGCGGGATCTCATCGCCGGTCAAGCCACGTGGATAGCCGCTGCCATCGTGGCGCTCGTGTGTGGCGCCAACAATCTCCGCCACACGCGCAAGCGCGGGCGCGGCGCTGAGAATGCTCGCCCCGATGATAGGGTGACGGCGCATCAACTCCCACTCGTGTTGGTCCAACGGGCCGGCTTTGTGTAGGAGCGTGTAGGGGATCGCCACCTTGCCGATGTCGTGCAGCTCAGCCGCGCGGATCGCATCGGAGAGGTCCGGTCCGAACATCCCCATACGACGCGCCACGCCCTCTGTGAGTTCAGCCACATGCGAGGAGTGCGCGTGCAGCACCGGCTCGTGCGCCGCCAGCAGCTGCAGTGCAAGATCGCGCGTCTGGCGCCCTGCGCTTGCGCGCCCGGAGTCCTTGTATGCATACATGCGCTCGTCGGCCAGCTGCAGCGCCAGCTCCGGATCGGCGGCTTCGGTGGGCAGCATTACCGACCCGTAGGAGCTCGTGATCGAGAAGCCTTCGCCCTCAGCACTGAGCGCCTGCAGACAGTCACCCACCATCGTCTCCCCGCAGCCCGACCACAGCAGCGCGCAGAACTCATCGCCGCCCAGCCGGTATGCGCAGCCGCGCGAGCCAATTGCTTGCTTGAACGCTCGCGACAACCGGCTCAGCAGAAGATCGCCGCCGAGGTGGCCGAAGTTGTCGTTGTATGCCTTGAAGCCGTCGAGGTCGAACAGCAACAGCCGCACCGGGTGCTCCTCGGTGGCTTGGCCCCACACGGCGTGCAGGTCCTCCGCCAGCTGGCGGCGGTTGGCAAGCCCGGTGAGCGGATCGACGGTGGCCTCGTTGCGCTGGTAGAGCTCAGCCGTCTCAAGCGCCCAAACGATCGACACCACTGCCGCTAGCAACGCCAACGTCACGAACACCGGCACGGGGTCGTGCAGCGTCTGGCGCGGGTCGATGCCGAGCGTGACCGCCAGGATCACCGCCACCGTCAAAGCCAGCCCCGCGATCACAACCTGAGGGCGAAAGCGCGCGGCGACCATGCCCGCGGGAATGACCAGCCACGGCAGCGCGGGGCTCTTCGGGCCACCGCTGAGGATCACCCCCGTGGCGAGCAGTGCGAGCGTGACCAGGATCGCGCTCACGCTCACGCGCTCGGGGTGCGCGCTCGCGCGTATGCGCCGATCGACGCTCAGCAGGTTCAGCGCCGAGAGCGCGAACAGGATCAGCGTCCACCATCCGAGCCACGGTGCTGAGATCAGCAGCGTCACACCTACCGCACCCGACCCCACCATGCGGATCGTGCGCACCCGTGGGCTTGCCTCGGTTACCCGCCGGCGATCCTGCTCAGTCGGACAAAGCCAGCTAACTGACATTTCACAAGCCACTTCGTCCACCATGCACCTTGGCTTGAGAGATGCACGAGGAGCTCGGCTTACCTCTGGTTTTGCAGGCGTTTTACGTGATTTCTGCAGCCCGAATGTCTCAGATATACGCAGTGCGCCCCCAGCGAAGACGGGCATAAACCTACGCTTACATTGCATCCGCTATTTGTGCATATGCTAGGAAGAAACTAATCTTGTATTTATAGTCAAGGATGTAATCGCTGCTGCCGAAGTAGGAGGCGGCCAACAAAAACGTCGATATCTAGTCAAGCAAGCGTAGGCGCCGTCCGATACTGCCGCCATGCGCATGTCACCGCTACCGCTCGCATCGGTGCTCGAGCCCCGTGAGCGCCGTGTGCTGGGCGCAGCTACCGCGCTGCTCGTCTTGCTCGTAGCCACCACTGGCTTGCAAGCTGCCACCGGCCTGGGCGGCCACGGCGTCGAACAGCCGATTCGCGACTGGGTCACCTCGGCGATCTACATCCTCGTCGGTGTAATCGTCTGCTGGCGGGCGATCCGCACGACCGAGTCGCGACCCTCGTGGATGATCTTCGCGTTCGGCATCTCCATCTATGGCCTCGGCAACGTGCTGTGGGCGGCGTGGATCGAACACCTTCCCCACCCACCCATCCCATCGATCTGCGACGGCATGTGGCTGACGCTCTACCCGTGCTGCTACATCGGCGTGCTCGGGCTGGCGCGTGTGCGCGAGCGCCGTGTCCCCGCCCGGGTCTGGCTCGATGGTGTGATCGCCGGGTTCGGTGTGGTCGCCATCGGCGCTGCGCTCGTCGTGCGTCCGGTGCTCGCGTCGCTGTCCGGCTATCACTCCGTCGAAGTCGTCACCGAGATGGCTTACCCGATCTGCGACCTCACGCTGGCGGGCCTCGTGGTGGGCGTGCTCGCACTGCGCGGCTGGCGCCTTGACCGGATGTGGACGATGCTCGGCGCTGGCTTCCTGGCGCTGGCCACAGCTGACATCTTGTACGCGCTGCAGGTGGCCGGTGGCGCATCGGCCCCAAGCGCACTCACCAACCTCGCCTACGACGTGGGTGTGCTGCTGCTGGCGCTCGCCGCGTGGCAGCCGGGTGCGACCGTGCGCGAGGACCGTGCACCTACCACGAGCGTGCTGGCGATTCCCGCTGCCTTCACCATGTGCGCGCTCGGGCTGATGATCTACGACCACTTCACCCGTCTCGATCCAGTGGCGCTGACGCTCGCGATGGCAACGATCGTCGCGGCCTTTGCGCGCACCGGCCTCGCCTTCCGTGACGTGCGCGGTCTCGCGGAAACACGCCGCCAGGCATTGACTGATGACCTCACCGCGATGCCCAACCGCCGCCACTTCCTCAAACGCCTGGGCGACGCGATCGTCTCCAGCCGCGCGAGCGGTACCAGCCTGGCGCTGCTGCTGTTCGACCTTGACCGCTTCAAGGAGCTCAACGACACCCTTGGTCACGACGCTGGCGACCAGTTGCTGTGCCAGGTGGGCGAGCGTCTGAACGAGGTGCTGCGCGCCTCTGACACCGCCGCACGTCTGGGCGGCGACGAGTTCGGCGTGCTGCTGACGGGTCCGTTGGACGCGAGGCAGGCGGAGGTGGTGGCGGACAAGATCCTCACCATGATCAGCCAGCCATTCCCAATCAAGGGCGTCAACCTGCGTGTAACCGCGAGCATCGGTATCGCCCTGTTCCCCGAGCACGCACAGAACGGCGAAGAGCTGATGCAGCACGCGGACGTCGCGATGTATGAGGCAAAGAGCGCACAGTCGGGACGTGCCTGCTACGCCAGCGAGCGCGACAAGCACTCGCTCGAGCGCCTGACGCTCGCAGGCGAGATCTCGCGCGCAATCGACTGCGGCGAGATCGAGGCGCACTTCCAGCCCAAGGCTGACGCCTCAAGCGGCCGAATCGTTGGCGTCGAGGCACTCGCGCGCTGGCGCCACCCCGAGCGCGGCATGATCCCACCGGACCAGTTCATCGCGGTGGCAGAACAGGCGGGACTCGGCCGCGCGCTGACGCGCAAGATGCTCGAGCTGGGACTGACGCAGATCAAGGCGTGGAAACAGACCGGCATCGATCTGCACGTAGCGGTCAACACGACGGTCGCGGACCTACTGGACACGGAGTTTCCTGGCGAGGTGGCAGCGACGTTGGCGCAATACGACCTGCCGCCGGAGGTACTCGTGCTGGAGGTCACCGAGAACATGGTCTTGGCCGACCCCGTGCGCATCGGCGACGTACTTGCACAACTCGGCGAGCTCGGCCTGGGGCTGTCACTTGACGATTTCGGCACCGGCTATTCCTCGCTCACCCACCTGAAGGCGCTGCCCGTGGGTGAGGTGAAGATCGACCGCTCGTTCGTCGGGCGCATGACCTCCGACCCGGTCGACGCGGCAATCGTAGAGGCGACCATTCAGCTGGCGCACAGCATCGGCAGCCGCGTCGTCGCTGAGGGCATCGAGGACCAGGTTACGTGGAGCTCGCTCGTGGCCAACCACTGTGAGCTCGTGCAGGGATATGCACTCTCGCGTCCGCTGCCCGCGGCAGAGCTCGAGCAGTTGCTGCGCGCCGCGCCGATTCCCACCGCCCCCGCCCACCTGGAGACCTCCAACAGCGACAGACAACAGGAGAGCGACAACGTACCTGAGTCGCTGCGCCAGCTAACCTCGCTGACGCGCTCGCACCCGATGATGGACGCGGTCATCGACGAGATCGACGGGCGCATGATCCGTATCGGCTCGAAGTGGCTGGCGGACTTCGCCTCGTGCAACTACCTCGGCTTCGACCTCGAGCGCGAGATCATCGACGCGGTACCTGCTTACCTGGACAAGTGGGGCACCCACCCCAGCTGGTCGCGCCTGCTGGGCAGCCCAATTCTTTACGAGCAGATCGAGGAGCGTCTGACCGCGCTCTTGGCCAGCCCCGACTCGCTGGTGCTGCCGACGATCACCCACATCCACATGTCCGTGATCCCTGTGCTGGCGGGGCACGGGACGATCTTCCTGGACTCGCGCTCGCACAAGACGATCTATGACGGCTGTCAGATGGCAAAGACGCGTGGCGCGAGCGTCGAGCGCTTCCGCTTCGAAGACCCACAGCACCTGGACGAGCTACTGCGCGGTGCGCGCTCGGGCAAGAAGCTCGTGTGCATGGACGGCGTCAACAGCATGACCGGCAACGCACCTGACCTGCGCGCGTTTGCAGCGGTGGCACGCGCGCACGATGCGCTGCTGTATGTGGATGACGCGCACGGCTTTGGCGTGATCGGCGAACGCGGCGATGACGAGCGCTGCCCGTATGGCAAGCGCGGCAACAGCATCGTGCGCTACTGGGACGAGAGCTATGACGGCCTGATCCTCGTGGGCGGATTCTCCAAGGCGTATTCGTCGCTACTGTCATTCATCGCCTGCCCGACGGAGATCAAGGACCTGCTGAAGGTGGCGGCAGCACCGTACCTGTACTCGGGGCCCTCGCCTGTCGCCTCACTGGCAACTGTGCTGGCTGGCTTTGACGTCAACGAGCGCCGCGGCGATGAGCTGCGCGAGGTGGTCTACAAGCACTCCCGCCGCGTACTCGACTGCTTGACCCGCCTGGGCGTGGCCAGCCCCAACCACTCGAGCCTGCCGATCATTGAGATCCCGCTGCGCAACCACGACCGCATCGACGCGGTCGGAAAGCTGTTGTTCGAGCGCGGCGTGTATGTGACGCTCGCGGCCTACCCGCTGGTGCCTCACAACGAGGTCGGCTTCCGTGTGCAGCTGACGGCGGCGAACACGGATACTGAAATTGACACGCTGATTGCTGCGCTGGAGGAGCTCACGCAGATGGGCGAGCTGCAGCCGGCACAGTCGCTTGAGGCGGAGCTGCAGAGCGCTGCCGCACGCGAAGCTGCAGCAACCAACAATGCTGGTAGCAAGCACGCGACGCGCACGCACGCCACGTGATTACCCGCTACCGCGCCCTGTTCTCCACGCCCGGCTTCACCCGCTTGTTGGTGAGCTCGATCTTGGGACGCCTGCCATCGGGCATGTTCTCGCTGGCGATCCTGCTGTTCGTGCGTGGCCGCACGGACTCGTTCCTGGCAGCAGGTGTGGCCGTGGGGGCGTTCTCCCTGGCAGGCGCGCTCGCAGGACCAGTGTTGGGCGCGGTCGTCGATCACATCGGTCAGACGCGCGTGCTGCTTCCGGCGGCACTCGTGCAGGGGACGCTGCTGGTGGGACTCGTGGTGGTCGCGCAGGCAGGAGCGCCGGTAGCGGCCGTGGTGGTTATGGCCGCGCTGGCGGGTGCCGCACAGCCGCCAATCGCGGGCTGCATCCGTGCGCTGTGGTCGCAGGTGGCGGGCGACGGGGATGCTTTGGAAACGGCTTACGCGCTCGATGCGACCACACAAGAGGTGATTTGGACGCTCGGCCCGCTGCTGGTGGGCTCAACCGCCGTGGTGCTTTCGCCGGCTGCAGCGGTAATCGCGTGTGCTGTTATCACCGTCGCTGGAACGGCATTCTTTGCCGCGTCGAAGCTCTCGAGCGGCTGGCAAGCGTCGGCGCGGATGCGCTCACGGGCAAGCGCGCTTGCGAGCCCGGGGCTGCGTGCGCTGCTCGCCACAGCGCTGATGGCCGGGGCAGTCATCGGGGCGGTCGAGGTGGGGCTGCCGGCGCTGGCGGTTGCTCACCACGCACGCTGGGCGACCGGCGTGTTGCTGGCGCTGTTCAGCATCGGCAGTATGGCCGGCGGCATCGCCTACTCGGCCATCAGCTGGAAGCGTCCAATTGGCCTGCGCTACATGGGCCTGCTGCTGGCGATGGCCGCATGCGTGGCACCGTTGATCGCCGCACACGCGCTCGCCGCTGCATATCCGCTGGCGGTACTCGCTGGTCTGGGGATGGCACCGATGCTCTCCTGCCAGTTCTCACTCGTTGGCACGCTCGCTCCCGAGGGCGCCGCCACGGAGGCATTCACCTGGCACCGTGGCGCGACGATCGCTGGCAGCGCTGCCGGGTCGACGCTCGGCGGCTCGCTGATCGACGCGCACGGCGCCGGCGGCGCGTTTGCACTCGGCTGCGCGAGCGTGGCGCTGGCGTGTCTGCTGGCGACGCTCTGGCGCGGGCGGATCGATCCGGGCCCGCGGACTGGCTCCTCGGTCGGCACGACGGCCCTGGCGCAGCCTTAGCGCGGGGTCCGGCTCACTGCAGCGTCGTCGAGTACGCCAACCCTGCGTTCGACCAGTACAGCGTGTTCCCGCCGAGCGCGAGCGAGGTGGGATTGATCGCTGTGCCCGCTGCGAGCTCGTGTAGACCGTTTGCGTCCAGTGCGTACACGTCGTAGTAGTTCATCGCATGCCCCAGCGTCTGTTCTTCTTGCACCCCTCGCT
>JBEKAM010000026.1:0-25007 GCA_050015915.1 Solirubrobacteraceae bacterium | reverse complement strand
CCGGCTCAATCTGCTCAGCGACGAGATCCCACACCTTCCCTTTCCGCACAGCTCACAGGTCGACGACGAGCTTCGAGAGCTGCGCTGCCACTTCGGTGCAGAGCACTACCGTGTGCTCTATCGGCGATCAGAGAGCCTAATCGTGCTGCTTCATGCCTTTCGCAAGACCACGAAGAAATTGCCCGCTTCCGAGATCGCTATAGCGAGGATGCGATGGCAAGACTTCCAGGCACGCATGAACCCAAGACCCAGTCGTCCGCCGCGCGCCGCAGGACACGATGCCCCCTGATATGACTTCGCAAAAATGCTAACTTCTTATTTCCAGATGCCAAGACAGCCACAACAGCAGAATCGAAGCCCGGTAGGCACGCTCGTCGCAGATGACGTTCGTGCCTCGCACCAGGACTCTGAGCTGCGCCCCGAGCACGAGCGCCTCGCACCATTCGAGGCGCTCGCGCGACTCGTGATCATGCGCCGCGCAGTACTCGGCATCTCACAGGAGCAACTCGCCAAACGCATGCACACCACAGCATCTGCGATCTCACGGATAGAGAGCGGACAGCACGCGACCAATGCACGCACCCTCATGCGACTCGCAGAGGCTCTGGACGCGCGGGCAGTACTCGGCTTTGAGTATGGGCCCTCGACGAAGCCTCGCCGTCAGCTCGTCGTGCTCTGAGCGCCGAGGTCGCGCCGACCGTAGCTACTCGAACTCCGGCGCGCTCCAGCCCGGCATCACATCGGGCAGCCCATCGCTGACGCGATCGGGGAAGTGTGCGGGGCGCTTCTCCAAGAATGCGGTGATGCCCTCTACCGCATCCGCGGATTGACCGCGAGCGACCATGCCACGCGAGTCCGCGCGGTGGGCGAACATCGGATGCTCGGCGCCGAGCATCCGCCACATCAGCTGCCTGGCGAGCGCCACAGATACGGGGGCGGTGTTCTCGGCGATCTCCTGGGCGAGCGCACGCGCCGCATCGAGCAACTCCTCTTTCGGATGCAAGCTGCGCAACAGTCCTCCTTCTAGCCCCTCCTGCGCAGAGAACACACGGCCCGTGGCCACCCACTCCATCGCGCGGCTGATGCCAACCACCCGCGGCAGGAACCAGCTAGAGCAGGCCTCCGGGATGATGCCGCGGCGTGCGAACACGAAGCCCATGCGCGCGTCGTCCGCTGCCAGACGGATGTCCATCGGCAGCGTCATCGTCGCACCCACGCCTACTGCCGGGCCGTTGATCGCCGCGATCACGGGCTTCTTGCATTCGAAGATCCTCAGCGAGAATTCACCGCCGTTGTCGCGCTGTGCGCCAGCGACCGCGTCCCGCTTGCGCGCGTCGAAGGTGTCGCCGCCGCTCCCTAGGTCCGCGCCAGCGCAGAAGCCGCGACCGGCGCCCGTGACGATGATCGCCCTCACGTCGTCGTCCGCGTCCGCCTGATCGAACGCCGCACGCAGCTCCTCGCCCATCTGCGCCGTCCACGCGTTGAGACGATCGGGCCGGTCCAACGTGATCGTCAGCACGTTGTCGGCCACCTCCGCTTTGATCTGCTCGAAGTCCATGGTTGCGCGAATCATATGCGGGGCACCCTGCTCACAGAATCTTCACCAGTACAGGGCGCGTCACGGGAAGCTTGATCGGCAGAAACCCGCAAGGCACCCTGCTGCCAAAGGAGGCCGCGTTGCCCGACGCCCGAGACCCATCATCCGAGCACTCCCTCACCCGCCGCACCTTCCTGCGCTACGGAGGCTCGTTCGGCGCTGCCGTAGCGAGCATGTCCAGTGGGGCGCTGTGGCGCGCCGCCGCTGCTGCCGGCGCCGGTACGCGCGCTCCCGACAGCCTGCCCTACCGCAAGCTGCCAGCGGGCACCGCCACCGGCGCGTTCCCGTTCGATCATCTCGTGGTGGTGATGATGGAGAACCACTCCTTCGACAACCTTCTCGGCGACCTATCGCGGTCGGGAAAGCACAAGGCTGATGGGCTGAGGTTCAACCACAAGGGCGTCGCGCTCAATAGCAATCCCGGACCGGAAGGTCCTGTTCAGTCCTTCGCGATCCCCACTACCGTCCAGAGCCCATCGGTGACACAAACGTGGAACGCAACCCACGAACAGATCGACGAAGGGCGAATGGACGGCTTCGTACGCTCGGTCAACTCCGACGAGCCGATGGGCTACTGGACCGAGGACGTGCTGCCATTCGCGTACTCGTTCGCACGCACGTTCCCGCTCGCCAACCGCTGGTTCTGCTCGGCGCCCTGCCAGACATACCCCAACCGGCGCTTCTTGATGGCCGGCACCGCTTATGGCGACATCTCCACCAGCACCGAAAGCCTCAGCGACCCGCCGCCACCCAACGGCACGATCTTCGACCGCCTGCACGCCTACGACATCAGCTGGAAGAACTACTTCACCGACCTACCGCAGACGGCGATCATCCCCTCCATCATCGAGAAATATCCAGGCAACATCTCGCCCTACGCCCAGTTCCTGGCGGATTGCAAGGTGGGAACGCTACCGTCCGTGAGCTTCGTCGATCCGGAGTTCGGCGCCCTCTCCGATATCGGCGAACCGCTGACGAAAGTGCCCGGCCTGGAAGCGCTCGGCGTCAAGCTCCAGGAAACCGGCGGCGACGAGGAGTCCACTCAGAACATGGCCTACGGCGAGTACTGGGCCTACCAAACGGTGCAAGCGGTGCTGAACTCACCAGCGTGGCCGCGAACGCTGCTCGTCTACACCTACGACGAGCACGGCGGCTACTACGATCACGTGCCGCCTCCCGCCGCCATCGCGCCTGACTCGATTCCCCCCAAACTGGGAGCAGGTGACGCTCCAGGGGGCTATGACCTCTATGGACCACGTGTCCCAGGGATCGTGGCGTCCCCCTACTCCAAACCCAACGCCGTCACCAACCACGTGCACGACCACACGTCCGTGCTGGCCACGATCGAGGCGCAGTGGAACTTGCCCGCGCTCACCTACCGCGACGCCAACGCCAGGACCGTCGCCGACTTCCTCGACGTCAATGAGGCGGCGTTTATGGAACCGCCCACGATCACAGAACCACCCGTTCCCGTCGAAGCGATCGCCAGCAAATGACAGAGCGAGACACACAGACCGATCGACGGACAGCCAGGGCTCGCTCGCGCCGAGTGGTGCGTCGCTCGCGTGCCCGCGTTGGCATCACAGGGGTGCTCGCGT
This sequence comes from Solirubrobacteraceae bacterium, assembly GCA_050015915.1. Lineage (GTDB taxonomy): Bacteria > Actinomycetota > Thermoleophilia > Solirubrobacterales > Solirubrobacteraceae > Palsa-744. The sequence goes on along the minus strand of JBEKAM010000026.1, from coordinate 21,812 downwards.
GCACCCTCAGCGGTGCTGCGCTCGTTGGCGCCCTGGCCACCGGCGGTGCCTCCGCGCATCCGCCGTCCGTCGCTTTGGCGGCCGCGCGCTCCACCCCCGTGCGTGCGGCCGCCGAGCGCTCTAAGCCCAAGCCCTACAAGCAACCCAAGATCGGCCACGTGTTCGTGATCGTGCTCGAGAACGAGGACTACGCGAGCACCTTCGGCGCCCCCTCCAGCGACCCGTACCTCGCACAGACGCTGCCGTCACAGGGAGCGCTGCTCGAGGACTACTACGCCACCGGCCACGAGAGCAACGACAACTACATCTCGCTGATATCCGGTCAGCCGCCCAATGTCGAGAACCAGGCCGACTGCCAGGTGTTCAGCGAATTTGTTGGTGCCGAACTGCAGTCCAATGGCGTCGAGGATGGCGAGGGCTGTGTGTATCCGTCGGCCGTCGCCAACATCGGCACCCAGCTCACAGCCGCAGGCATGAGCTGGAAGGCGTACGAGCAGGACATGGGCAACGACCCCAACCGCGAGGCCGCCGCCTGCGGACACCCAGTGCTGAACGCCAAAGACGAAACCCAGGACGCAGTGGAAGGCGACGGCTACGCCACCCGCCATGACCCATTCGTGTACTTCAAGTCGGTGATCGAAAACCAGAGCTACTGCGACGCGCACGTCGTCGCAATGGGCTCCCCCAGTGGCGCCATGCCCGCCGACGCTTTGCGCGGCGAGACCGGGCTCGCGACGGACCTCGCCTCGATCAAGAAGACCCCCAACTTCTCCTTCATCACACCCAACCTGTGTAACGACGGCCACGACTACCCGTGCACCAACCAGCCCAGCGGGACCTCCGCGCTGGCGGACATCGACACGTTCCTGGAAACGTGGGTGCCCAAGATCACGAGCTCGCCTGCATTCCGAAAGAACGGCCTGCTGGAGATCACCTTCGACGAGTCAGACGGACCGCAGTCGGACTCCTCCTCCTGCTGCGGCGAGACGGCCGGTCCCAACACGCCGCTACCCGGGATCACAGGCCCAGGCGGCGGCAAGATCGGAGCGGTGCTGCTCTCGCCGTTCATCAAGCCGGGGACCGTCAGCGAAACCCCCTACAACCACTACTCCTCGCTCGCCACCTGGGAGTCGCTATTTCACCTGACGCGGCTCGCCGACGCCGCCACCGTGTCCTCGACCTTTGGCGCAGACGTGTTCACAGCTCCTCGGCGCTGAGCTGCCGACCGTAGGGGCCGCGGCCCGTCAGACAAACCGCGCCACAACGGGCCGCGAGCGCAAGAGCATTCGGCACGTCCAAGCCAGCACCCAAGGCGTAGGTGAGCCCCGCGACAAACGAGTCCCCGCAGCCATAGGAGTCAACGACCTCACCAGGCAACGGCGTCGCCTCCCACCTGCCGCTCTCCCCTGAGGCCTTGCGAAAGTGACCGCCACGCGCACCCTCTGTCCATACGACCAGCTGAGCTTCCTTCTGAGCGTCGCCCATCTCGCTCATCTCCACCGCGTCGTCACCGCTTAGCACCAGCGCGTCGAGCGGCACACCGTGCCCCAGAGCCCTCCGCGCCCGCGGGCTCACCACTAGCACCCGCGCGCTTGCGCGAGCGATCCGCAGCGCAGCCACATCGCCCGCCGTGAAATACACCGCGTCCACCCCCTCCAGGGCACGCCAATGCTCGCGCCCGTCCTCGCCACAGGGATCCAGCCGCGGACCGAACGTCGTGATCGTGCGCTCCCCTGTCTCGTCCACCAGCGTCACCGCGCGGCGGCTGGGAGCCTCGTCGAACGCAGCCTGCACGTCCACGCCAAGCTCGCTCAGCCGCGCCACCGAGCGATGGCCGTACTCGTCCTCGCCAAGAGCCGTGATGAACAGCGCCTCTCCCGCCAACCGCGCGAGCTGTACCGCCGCCACCGCACCCCCGCCCGCAGGCTCCTCGAACGGGTCGCTCGCGTGCACCACCTCGCCCGCGCTCGGTACATGCTGCACGTGCGCGAACTGCACCCACTCCACGTGGCCCACCACCGCCACCTTCGGCTGCTTGCTCAACACCCGCGGCAGTCTCACATAGGATGGCGACGATGACGCCGCTGGTACTCGTGGAGGAGCCCGCCCCACACGTCGTGCAGCTCGCGCTCAACCGGCCCGAGCAGCTGAACGCGATGAACGCCGAGCTGTGCGAGGCGATGCACGAAGAGCTGCGCAGGATCGCCGCCGAGCGCTCGTGCCGAGCGGTGATCCTCACGGGTGCTGGACGCGGCTTCTGCGCCGGCGTCGATCTCCGTGGCTACGGCGCTGCCCCCGGCAATAACGGCAGCGACGAGCCACGTGACCGGCTGGCCAATCAGGAGCACATGTCCAAGCTCGTCCTCGGACTGCGCGCGCTGCCACAGCCGGTGATCGCCGCCGTCAACGGTCCCGCCGCCGGGCTCGGGCTCGCGCTCAGCCTCGGCAGCGACATCCGCTACGCGTCCACCAACGCCGTGTTCCGCGCAGCGTTCATCAACATCGGCCTATCCAACTGCGACATGGGCACCAGCTGGCTGTTGCCCCGCCTGATCGGCGTCTCACGCTCGCACGAGCTGATGCTCACCGGACGGCGCTTCGACGCCCAGGAGGCGCTGCGCATCGGCCTCGTCGCAGATGTCGTCGAGGAGGAGCAACTGCTTCCCCGCGCCGTACAGGCGGCAGAGGAGATAGCCGCGCTCGCGCCGTGGGGCGTGCGCCTGACCAAGCGCGGCATGTGGAGCGCCCTTGAGATCCCCTCCCAGCAGGCTGCCGTCGAGTACGAGGACCGCCAGCAGATCATGGCCACGTTCAGCAAGGGGCTACCCGAGGCCGTCGGCGCGTTCCTCGAGAAGCGTCCCGCCAACTTCGAGGACTAGCGACCTTCGCCCCACCGGCGCTGTCACAACGCTGTCCGCTGATCAGCAACCCACAAGCGATGAGGAACCACAACCATGAGTGACCTGTTCGACGTATCCGGCAAGACCGCGCTCGTCACCGGCGGCTCACGCGGCATCGGCATGATGATCGCCCGCGGCCTCGTGCAAGGCGGAGCGCGCGTGATCGTCTCCTCGCGAAAGAGCGCCGACGTCGAAGCGGCCGCCCAGGAGCTGAGCGCCTCGGGTGACTGCCACGCGATCCCCGCAGACATATCCACTCAAGAAGGCGCCCAGGCGCTCGCCGCCGCGACGCGAGAGCGCTTCCCCTCGCTCGACATTCTCGTCAACAACGCCGGCGCCGCGTGGGGCGCGCCGCTCGAGGAGTTCCCAGCATCCGGCTGGGAGAAGGTGCTGAGCACCAACGTCGAGGGCATTTTTCACCTCACAGTTGCGCTCCTGCCCGAGCTGCGAGCAGCAGCGAGCGCCGAGGATCCCGCGCGGGTGATCAACATCGGCTCCATCAACGGCCTGCAGCCGCCGCCAGTCGAGAACTACAGCTACAGCGCCAGCAAGGCCGCCGTACACATGCTCACCCGCCACCTCGCCAAGCGGCTAGCCGCCGAACACATCACCGTCAACGCCATCGCCCCCGGGCCGTTCCCGAGCAAAATGATGTCCTACGCGCTCGATGATCCGGAGATGCGAGAAGCGGTCGAAAGCGGCGTGCCGCTCGGGCGCGTCGGACGACCCGACGACGTCGCCGGGCTGACACTGTTCCTCGCCTCACGCGCCGGCGCGTACATGACCGGCACCGTCATCCCGCTCGACGGCGGCATCACCGGTTGTAGTTAGCGCTTTTCAGCACTTGGCTTGACATAAACTCGCTCCCTTGGGAGTAAGGGAGACAAGCGTGGCGCCCGCGCGGACGCGTCGGGTGTCCTCCGCGGGCGCGGTGCTGGCGGTGGCGGTGCTCGGCAGCTTCATGGCGTTTGTCGACGCCACGATCGTCAACATCGCGGTCCCCAACATCGCTCACGACTTCTCCGGCTCGCGGCTGTCGGGAGTGTCGTGGGTGCTCAACGCCTACAACATCGTGTTCGCCGCGTTCCTCGTCGGCGGTGGCCAGCTCGCCGACCTGCTGGGGCGGCGCAAGGTCTTCTCGTTCGCGCTCGTCGCATTCACCATCGGCTCTGCCCTTTGCGCGGTCGCGCCTTCGCTCGGCTTGCTGGTCGGCGCGCGTGTGCTGCAAGCCGCCGGCTCGGCGATGCTCGTGCCGAGCTCGCTCGCGATCGTGCTCGAGGCTCACGACGATCGCACCCGCGGCCACGCGGTCGCGCTGTGGTCGGCGGTGGCCGCGCTCGCCGCCGGTATCGGCCCGCCACTCGGTGGCCTGTTGATCACCGCCTCCAGCTGGCGGCTGGTGTTCCTCGTCAACATCCCTGTTGGCGTGGTGGCGTTTGTGCTCGCCCAGCGTGTGCTGATCGAGAGCCGCGCTCCCGGACGCAGGCGCATGCCCGACCTGCTCGGCGGAGGCGTGCTCGCGTTCGCGATCGCCGCGCTGGTGCTCGCCGTCGTAAAGGGCCAGGAATGGGGTTGGGGTAACGCTCGTGTCGTCGGCTCGTTTGCAGCCGCGGCGGTGCTCGGCGCCTACTTCCTGTTTCGCTCAAGCCGCCAGCGCAACCCAGTGCTCGACCTGTCGCTGCTGCGCATCCGCTCGTTCGCGCTGTCCAACACAGTCACCCTCGTCATGGCCGGCGGCTTCTACGCGTACACGCTCTGCAATGTGCTGTTCCTCACCGGTGTGTGGCGCTACTCGATCCTCACCGCGGGACTCGCGCTCACCCCCGGGCCGATCACCGCCATGGCAATCGCCGGTCCCGCCAGCCGCGTGGTCGAACGCCTCGGCCACCGCGCCGTCGCCTTGCCCGGCGCACTGATCTGGGCGGGCGGTATGGCGTACTTCGCCACCACGCTCGGCACACGCCCCGACTTCCTCGGCGGCTGGCTGCCAGGGATGCTGATCCTTGGCGTGGGCGCGGGGCTCACGTTCCCAACGCTCAGCGCCGCCGCCGTCGGCTCCGTACCCGGCCCGCGCTTCGCCGTCGCCACGTCCCTCAACTCCGTCGCACGCCAGCTCGGCGCCGCGCTTGGCGTGGCCGTGCTGATCGCCATCATCGGCACGCCCACGCCACTGCAGGCGCTGCACGCGTTCGAGCACGGCTGGCTGTTCGCCGGCGGCTGCTTCCTCGCCGGCTCCGTTGCGTGTCTGGCACTGGTCGTCAAGGGGACAGAGGACACAACCGCCGCGGTGGGCACAAGCCGGCCGGGTAGGCAGAGCCAGCTCGACGCCGTCGCAGACGGTGCCCTGATCGCGGGGCCAAGCGCAGTCGAGCCGCTGCCCAGCCTCGCCGAGTCCGAGGGCGAGCGCGCCCAGGTCACACCGCAGACCATCGCCGAGTTCCTGCTCCACGTCCCAGTGTTCGCCGCCCTGTCCGACGCCATGCGCGAGGAGATCGGGGCGCTCGCCACCAGCGTCAGCCTCGCCACCCACGAGTGGCTGTTTCGCGAAGGTGACAGCGCCGACGGCGTGTATGTGGTGCGCGTGGGGCATCTCGAGGTGGTCAGCCAGCAAGATGAGCCACAGCGGATCAACACGCTCACCCGCGGCGCCGTGCTCGGCGAGCTCGCGCTGCTGAGCGGCTCCGTGCGTAGCGCCTCCGTGCGCGCCCTGCGCGACAGCGAGCTGTTGCGGATCGACCGCGACAGCTTCGAGTCGCTGCTGCGACGTGAGCCCGAGCTCGCGCTCAGCCTCACCCGGGTGCTCAGCACACAACTGCAGGCAAGCCGCGCCGCACCAGTCGCGCGGCGTCCGCGGCCGGTGACGATCGCACTGCGGGCCGTCGGCCCGGACGTGCCCGTGCTCGACATCGCCGATGAGCTCAGCCGCGCCATGTGTGCGTGGGGCAGCGTCGCAGTGCTGCACCCCGATCCCCAGCGCCACGAGGACTTCGAGGGTGCCCGCACCGAGGCGATCGCGCGATTTGGTCCGCTGGTCGAACGCTGCGAGCTCGACCACGACCAGGTGATCATGGTGTGCGGGGGTGGTGTGCACGCGAGCGCGTGGGATGAGTTCTGCACTGCGCGGGCCGATCGCGTGCTGGTGCTTGTCAGTGGTCGAGACGATCGCCCCCCTGGACCGCCCGACGGGCGTGAGGACAGTCCAGACGATGGGAATGACTGGACGACGAGCCTGCGTGGAGCAGACCTCGTTGGCTACGACCTGCAGCCCGGCTCAGGCAGCCTCGCCCGCTGGATCGACACACTTGCACCTGCCAGCGTGTTTGCGGTCCGCGCCGGGGAGGATCGCCGCGAGGACGGTGCCCGCATGGCACGCCGGCTGGCGGGTCGCTCGGTCGGCGTGGTGCTCGCAGGTGGAGGCGCGCGAGCGTTCGCCCACCTGGGTGCGCTAGAGGTACTGCTCGATGCGGGCATGCCCGTCGACCGCGTCGCCGGCGTGAGCATGGGCTCGTTCATCGGTGGGCTGCTCGCCACCGGGCACGACAGCACCGCCATGGACGCGTGCTGTTACGAGGAGTGGGTCAGGCGCAACCCCATCAACGACTACACAGTCCCCCGACACGCGTTGATCAAGGGACACAAGGCCGAAGCGATGCTTGAGCGGGTGTTCGGAGATCTGCGTGTAGAGGAGCTCGCCCGCTCGTTCTACTGCGCCAGCGTCAACCTGCGCGGCAACCAGCTCGTGATCGACAGCTCCGGCCTGCTCACCGACGCCATCGGCGCGAGCATGTCACTGCCACTTATCGGCCCGCCCCTGCGTCGCGAGGATCGGCTGCTGGTGGACGGATCGCTGCTCGACAACCTGCCGATCGCGCCCATGAGCTCCAGCGGCGAGGGGCCGGCGCTCGCGATCGACATCAAGGGCGGGGATGAGCGCTCGCACCGGACCGCTCGCCCGTCCCGTCCCCCACGGCTGCCGTCGCTACCCGAGACGATGGCGCGTATCGCGCTGCTGTCCAGCGCCAACACCGATGAGTCCGCCCGCCGATATGCGGACATGACCATCTCTGTGCGCGTCCCCGGCGTGGGACTATTGGAGTTTCACCAGATTGACGCGGCGCGGGAGGCAGGGAAGCTTGCCGCGATTGCAGCGCTTGAGGATGCTCCCGCTTGGCTGGTGGGCGGGGGTGAGGACGGCGGGGCCGTGACTGGGCAGCGGACTGTGGTGCGGGTTTGACGGGGGGTTGGACGCGCTCTGGGCACCGGATCGAGATCCGCCTGTAGCGACACTCCTTCGCCGTCAGGTCACAGAGCCCGCGTGGGCAATTGGAGCCTCAGCTTCCACCGTGGGTGAGTTTCGCGCTAGCCGACGAACGCTCGGGACGGCCAGAGTCGCAACGACGAGAGCGCAGACCGCTGCTGCCAGGATCACCGCGGCAGCGCGGTCTCCCCCCGCAGCGCCGGCAAATGGGACCGTGAGCGCCAAGCCGAGAGGAGCGAACGCCAGGGTACCGAGCCAGTCGTATGAGCTGATGCGCGAGAGCACCCTCTGCGGAACTTGCTCCTGGAGCAGGGTTTCCCACCAGGCATCCGCGATGGTGATGGCAGCCGAGGCGACGACGGCCGCTGCGGCGACTAGTACCACTGCATTGGTGGTACCGAGCAGCGCAAGTGGTAGGGCCCAAAGACCGGCGATCGCTATGCCCGCCCGGAGCGGGCGTCGCGGCTGCCATCTCAGCGCGATTGCCCCGCCCAGGAGGGCGCCGATACCGCTGCCAGTGAGAATCGTGGCCCATGCGGCGGCGCCACCGAGATGCTGCCGAGCGATGAGGGGACCCAACACAAAGAATGGCGAGAAGCCGCACAGGCGAAAAAAGGCAAAGTAAACAATCGTTGTCAGCGCCCATGTGCGCTGACGGACCTCTCTCCACCCCTCGACGAGCTCGTGAATAAACGGCTTGGGCTCGGCACGCAGCCTGCTGTCGAACGGGAGCGTCGACAGGCACGTAGCACTGATGAGAAAGGTGACGGCATCTGCACCTAGAGCCGCCGCTCCACCAAAGGCAACGGTCAAAACGCCCGCAACGGGCGCTCCTATGATCTTGGTGCTGCTTCGGGTGGCTCCAAGCAGTACGTTCGCCTGCTGGAGCCGCGCACCACTGACGATCTGCGGGACTAGACCGACGCTCGTAGGAGAATAGATCGCCTGTGCAGCGCCATATATTGCCTGCAGTGCCATCAGGCTCCATAGGCGCGCCGCCCCACTCGCTAGCAGCCCGGCACAAGATGCCTGGACGGCTCCGCGGATGAGGTCGGTCATGAGCATCACCGCTCGGCGCGAAAGTCGATCACCCCAAACACCGCCGGCAAGGGTGAAGAGCAGACGGGGGACGCTAAGAGCGGCGAGAATCAGCCCGAGGTCGGTGGCTGATCCAGTCGCTTCCAGGACAGCAAATGCAAGCGCGACGGGCACCATGCTGTCGCCGATCGCAGACACCGCCTGCCCCGTCCATAGGCGTCTAAACGCCGGCTCACGAAGCGCTCCCACCCAAGCATCAAGCGACCGAGCAGATCCCGGAGAGCCCACCGAACACGCTCTGCCTTACGCGGCGATCAGCTTGTCGAAGTGCAGGCCAGCGATGTAACCGCCATCTACATAGGCGTACCTCGGATGAGTTCCCCAGTGCTGGAACCCGAGCGCCGTATACAGTGCGAGGGCGGAGGTCTGCGACTGCCGCACAGCCAGGTTGAGCTGACGAACGCCCACCGTGAGCGCATAGCTCTCGAGAGTTCTCATGAGCATGCTGGCACAGCCTCTTCGTCGGTATTGGGGCGCGACAAACAGCGCGAGGACCGTGGCGCCGTGCCTCCGGGACTCCGAGCTCTGACCGACTCTTGCCAGCTGAACGCTGCCAGCTACCTCGCCACCAACTCGAGCGAGGAAGAGCTCGCGCAGGGGATCGGCAAGGACAGACTGCCAATGTGCTGAGAGCACCTCAAATGTGGGCGTCGCAATCCAGCCAAATCCGCCACCATCAGAGACCGCAAGGGCAGTCGCACTACAGAGCTCTTCGAGTTGTGACTCGTCAAGCCTCTCCGCTCGCTCGACGACTACGCTCATTCGCGATGGCCGCCTCTACACCACATATCCGCGTAGCTTACGCCGGCACTGGAACATGTTCCTCGAGAGGATGCTGACTGAAGTGCTCCAACAGCTCACCGAGGGACCGGCCACCTTGCTGGGCAAACGAGCTGAGCACGAGCATACCCCGCATGCGTCGAGCGTGCTCGAGCGCTTGCTTACGTTCTTTGGTCGTCGGGTAAAGGACTCGGAGCCAGCGCGCCCCAATGCTTGCGTGTGAGATCTCGTCGTAGCGAGTGATCTTGAATGAGCGCTCGAGTAGCGGGTGGCTCTTGCAGAACTCTCCCCGCAAGCGACGCTTCAGCTTCTTCACCGCTGGCGCCTCCGTATCGTGATGCAGGAGCACCAGTCGCTCCCCGAGATCCGCCGCCCAGATGCTCTCGTACAGGTTCCCCTCGAGCGGCACCGGTAGCCCGCGACCGCTGCGTCTGAACTTGGCAAGGTAGGGCATGAGAGGATCGTCCTCGTCGAGCGCATCTTCGAGCTCACCGAGCATCTCGATCGCACCCAGCAGGAAGTACTCAGCGTGGCCCGCCTCATCCAACGACTGCTTTGCGGCTTCCAGATAAAACGGAAGCGGCAGGCCATCGTACTCGGCGAGACACAGCGAGCAGAGGTCGGAGGCCATCGCCTCGCGGATGGCGAGATACCACATGTACGGCACCGCCCGGCGAATGTCGTCGCCGTACTCGTCGGGACTGGCATCAATCCAGCTGGTGCTTCGCTCGACCTCAGGATTCAGCTCACTCTGCCTCGGCCCGCGCAATCGTCTCACGATCTGCAAATCAGAGCGATTGGTTCGGGACTTCCAAGTTAGCCCATGCTCTCGGAGCTTCAGCTCTGTCGACTCCTGACCGACATGCTCTGGCAGAGCTCGGGCTGCGTACTCCAGCTTCATAGAGGTGCGATCGAGCAAGGGCGTGTCGCTCGCGCGCTCGAGCAAGGACTCGGCGAGATCTGAGGCTGCGGCTGCAATATGAGCACGAAGGGAGTGGATCTCGTCGAGAGTCGGCTCGGGATCGGTCACCCCGTTCCTTTCGAGTGGCACATACGCGGGCCACGCCACCGTCAGCTGTGAACGATCACGGGCAAACTCGTTAAGCCCACCGCACAGCGCGTCAGCTGCATCCAAGACGGTCATTGCTCTACGTACGGTGGCCCGCTTCTTGGCCAGCTCGGGTTCACCGATGGCCGCCAGCGCCTCAAGCCGTCCGACGGTGGTGAGCGCAATCACCAGCGCCTTTACATCACTGGTGAACTCGTCAACATCAGGCGGCTCTCGGCGCAAGCGGTCCATCGTTTTCTCCTTTGGTCAGTCGAGGTGTGGCACACACGTGGTGTGCCGGGTCGCGGCCTGCAGCTGGTTGACGTCGAAGTAACGGGCTTCGCCACGCTCCTTCCGCCGGCGAGCCTCGGCGAGAGTGACTTCGCCGCCGCCCGCAGTCAGGTAGACACCACCTGACTCTGAATCCGCAACTGCTACCTCTCCATTACTGAATTCGCGCATCAGATTCTCCAATCTCGCGAACTGCGTATGTAGTGAGGATGTGCTCGTACTGCGCGACCGATTGAATCAAATAGCCTACCCTTGTGGTACAGGTGGCGTGCCAATTTACCCGCAAATTCCGTCTTTTTTAATTTCTAGCTCTGCGAATCTTGCCAGTTGGCCAATTGGCCAATCCGCTTCTTACATATGACCAACGTGCATCTCGGCAAAGAGCGCGATCGACGAGTCGCCGGCGCCCTGTGCGGTTTAGCGGAGTCGGTTGCGAGCGTCGCGGGAACGAAACCGGGCCGATAGATCGAGCGGATCGATGCCATGATCCGCTCACTGAACGAGCTGCGCGAGGACGACGGAATGTCCAAGGCCGAGCTCGCACGGCGCGTGGGGCGTCGCGAGTTCGTAGGGTGCCACAATGGCGTGGGACGTCATCTTCTACGCGACGGCTGAGGGCCGGCGCGCCACAGACCGCTAGCCCAGCTCCACCAGCGGGAAGGAGCGATGGCGGCGCGGCGGCACCAGGAAGTTCTGGCGCCTTGTGGCAGTAAGGAAGCGCTCGAGCCCGAGATTGCTCGACGGCACCGAGTACCGCTGGGCGAGATCCAGGGAGGCCTGGCTGCGGCGCATGGTGGCGAAGAAGTCGGCGGTGGGCACGTAGATGCTGAAATGCAGCTTCGGCTGCGACGAGCCGTCGGGGACGTCCAGCGCGTCATAGCCGGGGCCGTCGGCCCGAATGTGCATGGGGGTGTGATCCTGCGCGCGGCTCGTACGCTGCAGCGCGGTGGTGTGGGCGATGTGCGGCTGGCGGTCGAAGTTGAAGGTGCCTTCCGCTTCGCGTTCGGCCTGCTGGGTGCCGGCGAACACGTTTTCGATGGACGCCGGCCCGCCACCGTTGGTGTACGGGTTCTTATTGCTGCTGCGGGGGAGCGGGTCGGCGCTGAACATCTCCGCCTCGCGACGTTCATAGGTTTCCCCAGGCCGTTCGTAGAACTGCTCGAGGTCCTGGATTACGTGCGAGAGGTGCTGGATGGAGCCATAGTCGAAGTAGTCCTTGCGGCGGGCAGTGGTGAGCTTCGCCGAGCTATTGCCCAGGAACGTGACCACCGGCGGCGGGCCGCTGCCGCTCACCTGCTGGGAGATGAACCCCATCCACATCGGCGACGCCGGGTTCACCATTTCCGCGTAAGGGAGTCCTTCCGTCTGCGCGATCGTCCGCGGAAGCCCCTGTTCGATGAACATCAGCCGGCGCGAGGTCACCCGCAGCAACTCCCCTAGCCCTGAGCCACCAGCGTCTTCACCGGCAAGGGTGGTGTCTGCTTCGGTGAGCCAGCTGAGCACGTCGTCGAGGATCTCGCTGGAGTCGCTACGCAGGGTGAGCAGCATGTCGTTGCTCTCGATCTGTACAGGGACGTTGAAACGCTGCTTTGTGATCCCGGGGTTCTCGGGACTGACGTCGGTGGGCCCGGGCACCGCCTCTTCCAGCACCGGTCGTTCCGGTTCCGCAGCGAGGCGCGGCATGTGTGCGCTGACGAGCGACCCGGCGAAGCCGCCGGGAAGCCGTTCGAAGTAGGGGATGCCATAGGCCACCGTCATGAACACTCCGCTCGGAGTGAACGGGTAGGCCTGCTCCACCCGCGCGAGCGCCTCTGCCAGCGTGGTCTGGTCGGCGACGCTCGGCGTGCGCGCGAGCGAGATCGTCACGAACAGCGTGTACACGGGTCCGAAGCGGACGCGTACGCCTTCGGCCTTCACCGGCTTTGGCAGGCGCTTTTCGATCTGGAACTGGATTTCCGGGAGCTTCGAGCCGTGGCCGGCAAGTGCCTCTTCCGGTAGCGCTGCGAGCAGCTCCAGCGCGCCGAGCGTTGAGGCGGCGAGCCCAAGCCCCGCCGCGCGCTGCAGCAAGCTACGCCTCGTCAGCCCCGACGCCTGCAGCGGTTGGGCTTGCGCGGGCTCGCGATCCATGAGTCAGGTGCGGCGACTGGACGGGACTCCCCGCCGCCTGGAGGACGGCGGGGAGTCGCATCGCGTCTGCCCTATTCGCACACCGGGTTCCTGGGAACCCCTTCGCACGGGTTGGGCATAGTTTCCTGTGGCCCCGGCGCAGGCTGCGGTTCGCCGGGGGTGATCGCGGATTCGTAGGAGAGCTGTTCGACCCATCCCAGCGCCGCTTCCCCGCCGTTGGGGCTCGGGGTGGTGGTGTTGTCACAGCTCCATTCACCTTCGAGGTCCGCCGGCTGCGTTCCGTCGGGGGTGCTGTTCTCGATCGCGCAGTCGTTGGGCGAGGGGGTGAAGAAGCCACCCTGGAACATGATGTCGCGGGCGTAGGGCCCGCCGCTGCCGCCGTTTTCTTCGAACGTGTTGTCCGCCAGCTTGACACCCGAGAACCCGAAGAAGATCGTGTCCGCTTCCGGCGGATACGGGTTCGGGTACTCGAAGCCGAGGAAACCGTCGTTGACGTTTCCCTTGATCGTGTTGCCTTCGACGGCGTCGCCGTAGACGCCCGGGAACTCCACGCCTATGCCCCACGGCGCCTTCGCGGTAGAGCCGTTCGTCGGAGTGGTGAGGTTGTTGTTATCTTCGACAAGGTTGTCACGGTAGATCGTGCAGTGCTGGATGTCCGTGCTTTCGAATGTCGGCAGCTGCTTGTGACGACCCTCGTAGGGCTTCACCGGGTTGCACGCGCCGTTGGACGGCGGCGGCGGGTCGCCCAGGTTTTCCGAGTTCGGCACGATGCCGGCGCGGTTATCACGGAAGGCCGAGTCTTCGATGATCAGGTTGCCACCGGAGTTCGAGCCCGAGTAGCCCACCGCGTTGTCTTCGATCACGGCTTTCGTGATGCGAGCCTTGCATTCGCGGCAGGCGCCGAGGTATATGCCCGAGTCGTCCATGCCCGAGGAGTAGATGTCTTCCCACGAGCCTTCGGTCTCGTCGTTGGTAAAGATGCCGTAGCCGCCGTTCATGCCGGTGTCGTAGGCGGTGAGGTAGCGGCCGAACCAGCCGTGGGCGCCGATCTTGCCCGACCCTGAGCCGCCGTTCCACCAGATCTCGTTGCCGCACTCTTCATCCCCACAGCTTTCGGTGAGTTCGAAGTTGCGCACGGTGAGGTTTTCCACCCACACGTCGTCGTCCTTGTAGATTTCGATGCCGTTGCCGCCTTTGTGCTGACCGTCGACGATCACGGTGTTGCGGTTCATGCCGCGGATCCAGATGTGGGAGTGAGGCTTGACCACCTTGACTGCTTCGTCGTAGACCCCGGGCTCGATCAGCACATAGTCACCGGGGCGGGTGCGATCCACCGCTGCTTGGATCGTGTGGAAGTAGACGACCTTGTTGGAATATTTCGCGGGGAATTCCCCCTGGGTGACGAGCATCACCTTGTGTGCCATCGCGGCGCTCGCGAACAGCGCCAGAGCCACCAATGCGGCCAACGGGACGATCACCAACGTCCGTGCCGGCATGTGCCGCTTCGAGTGCATCTCTCCTCCTCCAGATTGAAATGCGATTCGCGTTACCCTAACCCCTGGCGTCTACAGATGTCAATATGCCTTGCCGTCGGCATCTGCGAGGATGGAGCCGCCCGATGGCAGTAACACCGCGTCAACGGAGAGAGCCCCTGCAGGCCCGCAGCCGGGAAACCGTGGAGCGGATCCTCGCCGCCACCGGTGAGCTGATCCTGGAGGACGGAGTCGATGCCGCGACCACAACCGCCATCTCCACCCGCGCCGGCGTGGGGCCATCCTCGCTGTACCGCTTCTTCTCGGACCGCGACGAGCTGTTCGCGCTGCTGCTCGAGGCCGAGGTAAAGGAGATCGAACGCATCGCGCAGGCCGCCGAAGACACCTGGGAGCTCCGCTCCGTGCGCGACTACGTGCAGCGGATGCTCGAGATGTTCCTGAACTACCACGAGCGCAGGCCGCTGTTCGTGCGTTTGTGGTTCGGCGGGCGGGTGTCGCCGGCCGTGACCGCGATCGCCCAGGCCGGCAATGTGGCGCTCGCCGAACGTGCGCGCGAGCGCCTCATAGCGGCCGGAATGGTAGCGGAGGATTCGCCGCAGGAGGTTGCGCTGCTTGCGGTTGAGGTGGGAGACCGCATCCTCGAGCTCGCCTATCGCGGCCGCCGGCACGCCGACCGCCGAATCATCGACGAGGGCACCGAGATGCTGATCGCATATCTCGAGGGAGCGCCGGCCCGTCACCCACGCTAAGGGCAGCTTCCCGAGCGCGCTTGTGTCCACTGGGATCGTGGTCACATGTGTGCTTGTATCGGTTACCCCAACATGTTAGCCTGACCGTATGTATGCGTGGCTTGTCGGTCTCCTTGTGCGCCGAGGCTTTCGCAAGCTCAACGCAGGTGACGCCTCCGGAGCGCTTGACCTGTTCGCCTCGGACGCCCACTTCGTCTTCCCCGGCCGCCATTCGTTCGGTGCAGACCTGACGGATCCCGAGCAAATCCGGGCCTGGTTCGAGCGCTTCGTCGCGCTCGGTCCGCACTTCGAGATCGCGGACGTGATCGCATCGGGTCCGCCCTGGAATATGCGCGTGGGCGTACGTTTCTCTGACCGCATCGCCCTCGCAGACGGCGGCGAGTACAGGAACGAGGGCATGCAATACGTGCGGCTCGGCTGGGGTCGCGTGCGGCTGGACCGGATCTTCCTGGACACCCAGGCCGTGGCCGACGCCGACCCGCTGCTGATAGCGAAAGGCTGAGAGAGGGCGCGCCGTCAACCTCCGATTGGGGCGCGCAGACCACCTACTGAGGTATGGGAGGCGCTCCCGGCAGCCGGAGCGGTGATGGCGCGCACCACTCGACCTGCGCGGTCGAGCCATTCGAGCCGTGTCGGACTTGTTGCATGCGCGACCTTGTCCCACTGCACCGTAAAGCGATCGCGCTCGGCCATGGTGATGTGGGGCCCAGCAATCGCGGCCCCCAGCCGCTTCAGCTCAGCCGCGACGCGCGGCCTGAGTGGCGGTGGGGTGAACATAAAAGCGTTGTTGCTGGCCGACACCGTGATCGCGGGGGCTTCCCTATAGGTGATGCGTGCCGAGGCGACACCATTAGGCACCAATTCGACGATCGGTTCCCTATTCACGCTCTCGGAAAGGAAAACCCGACCACCTTCGTCGATCGCAGCGAACGGCTCACATGCACCGGAGCCCTCCATCTCACCGTGCCCCACTTCGATAATGCAGTCGACCGGCTCGACTAGTCGCCGGCGCTGCTCTTCTACCCGCGCGCGTCGCACGCTCGTAGGGAGACAGTGAGCCGGGGGCACGGTTTCAAAGCGCCCGTACGCAGGCACCACGAAGTAGCGACGGCCGTCGACGAGCCCGGTCAGTTGGCGTACGTAGGCGGGGTAATAGCTCGACAGCTCGTAAAAACTCGACAGCTCTCGACCCAGTCCGCCAGCCCCCGGTTTCAGCCCGGGAATCGCATCGCTCGATAGCGCTGATCTGCGGAAGATGGCGAACCTCGACAGAATCCCGCCGTCCAATGTAGTCGCGAGAACCCGGGGAGCTGGCGGCCGCGGCCCGAAGAGCTTCAACGCCTGCGGTAGACACGATGACGACACACGCCCAATGCCCGCCGTCGCCTTATCGGAAGACGAACCACAGGCGACGAGGATCAGGCCAAGGCCAACAAGCGATGCGAGCAAGCCACCAACACGGGCGAGCCGTCGTTCAGTCTGATGCCCCGGCCGTCCCCGAGACTGCTTGTTGAGAGAGCTCAGGGCGCCTTGGCGAGGTATTTGTGGCCGGTGGTCACCTCGACGTGATGATGGTTGACGAGGTTCGTCACCGCAACCTTGTCGCGCGTCACCCGGATGATCGTACCTTCGCACAGATCCTCCGTCAGCCATTCCGTGCCCTGCACTGCCCCCGCTGCATAGTTGCCCTTCGTGGAGAAGCTCCCGTGGGCGTTGGCCCACAGTTTGCGCACCACGTGCTTGCCTGACGCGTGCGACGCCGCCGCACTGGCGCTTGCCTTGTGCGCACGCTCGCGTGCAGTTGGGCACACCGAGAAGTTGCCGCCCGTCAGTTCCGCGATCACCAGGCCGTTGCGGCCCTGCTTGAGCACGAACTCGCCTTCGAAGAATTCACCCGTCTGGGTGGTGCCGTTCGGCTGTGTGGTCGTCACGCCGACATGACCGTGGGTCGCTTCGATCACAGTGCCGAACGGAATCTGGCGGAGGGAAGCTAGGGACACAAAGGTGCTGGTGCCCGGAACGCGCACGAGCACGGTCCCCGAGATTGGCGCGACGTTGCCCGTGACCGCCAACCGTGGCCGGGACACCGTCGTCGCTGCTTTCGCGGTCGAGCCACCGCTACCACCGGCGGTTTTGCCGCCACCAGTGTTGCCGCCACCATTGCCCGGGCCTGTATTTTCAGGCGCTGGTTCGCCTTCGAAGCAGTTCCAACTGAACGCGTTGTTGGGGTTTTCTGCCGCCGCGTGTGAAGGACCGGCGGCCGGGTACTGGACCGCGCAGGCATTGTTCATGCTGGGTGCCGGCCCAGCCGAAGTGATCGCCACCAGCGCGCCGCTATCTTGGACACACGCCCAGTTGTTGTAAGCGTATTCAGGTCCTTCAACTGTTTCTTTGATGAGCGCAGTCGGACCTTCGCCTTTGGCGTCCTTGCCATCATCGCCAAGGCTTTCGCAATAGCCGCTCAACTGTAGGCCGCCCAGCCGCCCGTAGACGTAAACATCGGCCTGAGTGATCGCCGATGTTCCGACAGCGTCCGCAACGGTCACATCGACCGATCCGCTGCCCGCAGGACTCGTGGCGGTGATCGATGACGCCGAGTTAATGGTCACGCTCAATGCTGGCGTTTCTCCGAAGTCGACTCGCGCGCCGTCAGCAAAGCCGCTGCCTTCGATCGTCACCTGGGCGTGTCCCGCTGTAGGCCCATCGTTGGGGCTAAGCCCGGTAACCGTCGGGACGATCGTCCGCGCGAGCTCGGCGATGTCGTTGCCGCTCTGACCAGCTATGTATACGTTTGTCCCGTCGGGGCTCACAGTCAGGCGGCGGGCACCCTGCAGGCCCACGACGCCATGCGATTCACCGCAGCCGGTCGCTTCTGTCGTTACGCATTCGTACGGTGCCTGGAGCGGCTTCAGTTCGCCTGCCAGCGCTCCGCGCTTGAACACACCCACCGAGCTTTCGCCAAAGCTGCCGGCGTAGACGTTGGCGCCATCGGGGCTGATAGCAACTCCAGCCAAGCCGCCGAGCCGATCGTTGGGCACGCTGGTGCACCCGGGGATCGTCTTGCTCGTCACACAGGCGTTTTCTTCGCCTAGCTGACTGAGGGCTCCCTGGGTTGGACCGCCCGTTTCGCGGGACAGCTCTACGACTGCGCTTTCGTTGTAAGAGTTGGCGTAGATGTTCTTGCCGTCGGGGCTGATCGCCAGATCTTCTGAGCCCGCGAATGCGATCCCTTTGGTACATCCGGCGATGCCATCGCCAATACAGGCCTCTTCACCTTCGAGCTGTTCGAGCACCCCTGTTTCTTCATCGCGCCTGAACGCCGCGACGTCGCCTTCCGTACCAGATTTCGCGCCCGCCGCCACGTAGACGTCTTCGCCGTTCGGCGGACTGACCACGATGCCGATCGCTTCTTTCAGCCCAATCGCGGTGTGGACCGGACAACCGCTCGAGGAACTGCCGATGCATTCATCGCCCGGGATCTCTTTGAGCGCTCCGGTTTCAATGTTGCGAGAGAACTCTGCGACCGCTTCGCTACCCAGACTCGCCACGTAAACGTTCTCCCCATTGGGGCTGATGGCGATGCCGTATGGCGTGCCCAAACCGATGGCCGTGGAGGTTTCGCACAAGCCAGGGGAGCCTTCGCTGATGCATTCGGGATGGTGCGGACCCTGCACGACGCTCAGCAGGCCCGTTTCGGGATCGCGACTCAACTCGACCACCATGTTTTTGTCCTGGTCGAGCACATACACATATCTGCCATCGGGACTGATCGCAATCGCAGCCAATGAGTCGACAACCGTTTCTCCGTCCGATTCGTTTTCCGGCGCGCACGGAGCCAGCAGGGTCGTACTCGTGATGCAACCGATCACGGACAGCACGCCGTTTGCTTGGTTCCTGGCGTACTCGACCAGAGCCCCGTCGATTGCCACCGAGTAAGCATTCCTTCCGTCAGGGCTCACAACTGACTGGTAGGCGAGATGCAGTCCGCTGCCGATTGTGGTGCCGCAGTGCGCGCCGCTGCTTTCTTCCGTTTCACCCACACAATTCGCTTCCGTCGAAAGTTGTGAAAGGGCGCCGGATTCCGGGGATGCCAGCGCACTACCCGGAAGCATCAGAGCGATGGTCGTCAGCAGCGCCGCCACCAGACCCGCCCACACAAGCTGGGTGGCCTTGTGAATTCCAGACCGCTCCATCGAGATGCTCGTCTCTGCTCCCAAAGCTTTGGCTCCTCTGGCTTTGCCCGCCGCCTGACCGCCGGGACTTTACACACGTCCCCGCCCCCGGTCCATTCGGAATTCGCGCATATACGTGATTCCACGCATGTGCTCCTGCATGCTCCCTGCCGTTAGCATCAGCGCAGGGCCTAGCCGAAACTGTGACTCAGAGGACACCGACGTGACTGGCACACGCAGACAACGACGCAAGGCCCTATCGCTGTTGGCCGTGGCGGTTTTGGCTGGCGGCGTCGGGGTGCTCGGGTACGCCACCCACCTGCTCAGGCGCAGTGAACTGCAGACGATTGACGCGCGGTTCTCAATCCGGGGTAACACCGGCGCGCCCTCGGACATCGTGTTCGTCGCGGTGGACCCGGCGACGTTCCAGGAGTTGCATCACGACTGGCCGTTCCCGCGCAAGTGGGATGCGGAAGTGATCAATCACCTCCGCGAAGCCGGCGCGCGAACGATCGCGGTCGACATCGAATTCGCCCACCCCACAAATGAAGTCGAAGACAGCGAGCTGTATGAAGCGGTCGCTGAAGCTCGCGGCAAAACCGTCCTTGCAGCGACGGAAGTGGAACCGGATGGTGGCACCGAAATCCTCGGTGGCTCAAAGAACCTACGCGCCGTCAGCGCACGCGTCGGCGAGGATCACGTGCTGCTCGACACCGACGGCTCAGTTCGTCGGTTCGCGTACGAATGGAGCCATCTCGACAGTTTTGCGGTGGTCGCGACGGAAGTGATGCGCGGACATGCGGTCCGGGCATCGACGTTCGAAGACGGGACGCTGCCGATCGACTTCGTCGGTCCGATCGAAACGTTCCACTCGATCCCCTACGCGAAGGTTCTGCGCGGCGAATTCCCGCGCCAGGAGGTGAGCGACAAGCTGGCCGTGGTCGGCGCCTCCGCACCGGTCCTCCAAGACATCCATCCCACCGCGATGAGCGGAGCCGACATGCCCGGACCGGAAATATGGGCGAACTCGATCTCCACGCTACTGCGCGGAGTCCCCCTTCGCGGCGTCCCCGGCTGGGTCAACCTGCTGCTCGTCGCGCTGTTCGGGGTGGTGGTGCCGATCGGGAGCATGCGCATCCGCCAGTGGCGCTCGCTGCTGGACGCTGTCGCGCTCGCGGTGGTGTTCACCATTGCCGTGCAGGTCGCGTTCGACAGCGGGCGTATCGTCACGTTCGTGTACCCGCTGTTCGCGCTCGTGCTCGGGACCGGGGGGACGCTCGGGGTGCTGTATATGGTCGAGACGATCGAGCGAGCGCGTGTACACGACCTGTTCGCACGTTTCGTGCCAGCCGACGTCGTCGACCAGGTTGTGGCCAG
Source organism: Solirubrobacteraceae bacterium (assembly GCA_050015915.1). Classification (GTDB taxonomy): domain Bacteria; phylum Actinomycetota; class Thermoleophilia; order Solirubrobacterales; family Solirubrobacteraceae; genus Palsa-744. The sequence goes on along the minus strand of JBEKAM010000026.1, from coordinate 1,519 downwards.
CGCCGGAGACAACCTGCGACTTGGTGCCGTCGAACGCGATTGCACCGTGCTGTTCTCCGACCTGCGGGGATTCACCAGCTTCTCCGAGAAACTCGCCGCGCCGCGGGTGATTGAGGTGGTCAACTGCTACCTCAACGAGATGACCGAGGCGATCCTCGCCGCCGGCGGCACGCTCGTCTCCTACATGGGCGATGGCATCATGGCCGTGTTCGGCGCACCCCTCGAACAGGACGACCACGCCGACCGCGCGCTCACTGCAGCGATCGAGATGATCGGTCCGCGCCTGGATGCATTCAACAAGTGGATTGCCGAGAACGGCCACGAGCACGAGTTCGTCATGGGTGTCGGCATCAACAGCGGCTCCGTCATGGCCGGCAACATCGGCTCCGAACAGCGCGTCGAGTACACAGCCCTCGGCGACACCACCAACACCGCCTCGCGCCTGGAGGGCATGACCAAGGGCAGCGGGCACATGCTGTTCATCGCCGACTCCACCCGCCAGCGCATGAAACGGCTACCCGCGGACCTCACGCTGGTGGGGGAGCTCGAGGTCCGCGGGCGCGTCGAGCCAGTACCCGTGTGGACAGTTGCAAAACAGTCTGCTCAGATCAAGTCAGGCTGATACGGCCCCGGCTTCGGCCGCACCTTCCCGCCAGGGAACGCCAGCCGCAGGATCGTGCGGTGGACCGTCCCCAGCTGCTTATGTAGCGGCCCCGTGTTGTATGGCAAGCCGTAGCGGCGGCAGATGTCACGTACGCGTGGGGCAATCTCCGCGTAGCGGCTGGAAGGCATATCGGGGAACAGGTGGTGCTCCACCTGGAAGCTCAGGTTGCCCGCCAGCAGGTGAAACAGCGGGCCGCCGTCGATGTTCGCTGCACCCAGCAGCTGGCGCACGTACCAACCGCCGCGGGTCTCATCCGCCACCTCATCCTCGCTGAACGTGTACGTCTGGTCGGGGAAGTGCCCGCAAAAGATGATCGAGTACGCCCACACGTTGCGCACGATGTTCGCCGTGAAGTTCGCCGTCAGCGTCGTCTTGAACGAGCGCTTGCTCGACTCCACCGAGCCGCGGCTCGCCACCAGTGCCGCCAACGCCGACAGCGCAGGGAACGCTATGTAGTCCTTGACAATCTGTCCGCGCGCCTTCACGCCGATCGCCTTCAGCTCGTCCAGCACCTGCGCCTTTGACTTCTCCCCCGAGTGGATCGCGCCGCGGTTGAGGTCGTGAACCGCCACACCCCACTCGAAGAAGCCCATCAGCAGCAGGTTGTAGAGCGGCTGAAACAGGTAGATCGGATGCCAGCGCTGGTGCGAGTCGATGCGCATGATCTCGTAACCGAGGTCGCGGTCCTTGCCGCGGATGTTCGTGAACGTGTGGTGCTCGTAGTTGTGCGAGTGTCGCCACGCCTCGGCGGGCGAGGCGGTGTCCCAGTCCCAGTTCTGGGAGTTGATGTCGGGGTCGTTCATCCAGTCCCACTGCCCGTGCATCACGTTGTGGCCGATCTCCATGTTCTCGAGG
>JBEKAM010000025.1:0-25061 GCA_050015915.1 Solirubrobacteraceae bacterium | reverse complement strand
GTGCCCCTCGCTGGCGCGCGCGAGGCGCACGAGGAAAGCAACGACGTTTGCTATCCGCTCGACGCCGCAATCGAGGCGGCCGGCCTGACCAGAGGTGAGGTGATCCTGCGGCCGCCGCGCGAGTCGATTGAGGCACTGGTGGCCCGGCCAGTTGCGGAGCGCCGCTCGATCTTTGCCCATCGCCGTGGCGTTGGCGCCCGAACGGGGGATATCAAGCGCAGCGGAGCCATACGCATGGATGAGGCAATGCGAGCCGAACTGCCCTGGCGCGACGGAACTCTCGCCACGGCGAGCAACGGAGCGCAGATCCCGGCGGCAATAGCCACGAGCACTGTGTTCTGGCGTGTCGTCGGCTTGTATCTCGCCGAGGGGCACGTCTCCGTCGAAGCCAACGGCACCACGAAGATCTGCTGGTCGTTCCATCCCACTCGCGAGCAGCACCTAGTCGACGAGGTGTTGGCGTTCTGGGCGTCCCAAGGGGTACGCGCCAGATCGCAAAGGTCGGCGACCTCGCAGCAGGTGATCGTCCAATCCCGGCTCCTCGGAGGCTTCTGGACCGGCGTCCTGGGTCTAGCCAAGGGTAGCTACGCTCAGCGTCTGCCCGACCTCGCTTGGGATCTCTCAGCCGAGCGGAAGTGGGCGCTGCTATCAGGGCTTTGGGAGGGCGACGGCTCGTGGTCGCTGATCAACGGCGGTCCAAGTGTGATCCTCGAGCTGGGAACGGTCTCCGACGAGCTCGCCGATGGCGTCCTGCGTCTGCTCGGGGACCTCGGCATCGTCGCGTCGCGTCGCATCGGCCGGACGAGGCGATCGACCAAGGACACACACTGGATCCGGGTCAGCGGCGCGGCTCAGGTGGAGCGCGCGATTGCGCTCGTTCCCGAGCGTGACCGCGCGGGCGTGTTCGCCGCGATCGGCCGCCAAAGCAAGCGCATCGCCCCTACTGGTCATCGTCGTTTTGGCGCCGGTCCGACGTGGACGCGGATCTCGGATCTGACGCATGTCCCGCACGACGGCCACGTCTATTCGTTGGAGGTGCCCTACTCGCACACCGTTGTGACGAGCGGCGGCGTCACGACCTCCAACTGCTTTCCCAAGGATGTCGACGCGCTCAAGCAGCTGGCCGGCAACTCCGGCTACCACTTCCAGCTGCTGACGGCGGTGATCGAGGTCAACGAGCTGCAGAAGCGCCGCGTCATCGGCAAGCTGCACAAGCATCTTGGCGGGCTCGCGGGCAAGCGCGTAGCTCTGCTCGGGCTGGCGTTCAAGCCGAACACCGACGACATGCGAGAGGCCTCCTCGCTGGTGCTCTCCGCGCGACTGCACGCCGACGGCGCGCACGTTGTGGCATACGACCCCGTAGCGGAGGAGCAGGCGCGCTTGCTGGTATCCGGAATCGAGTTCGCTGACGCGCCGTTGGCCGCGATCGAGGGGGCGGACGCGGTCGTGCTGGTCACCGAGTGGCGCGAGTTCCTCGAGCTCGACTGGAGCGAGATTGCCAAAAGCATGAGCGGCAACGTCGTCGTCGACGGGCGCAACGCTCTCGATCCGGAGGCTATCCGCGCTGCGGGCCTGATCTACGAGGGAATCGGACGGCGGTGAGCTCATCCAGGCCGTGATCCTCGTGGGAGGGCAGGGCACTCGTCTGCGCCCGCTCACCTCCACCGTGCCCAAGCCCGTCGTGCGGCTCGTGGACAGGCCGTTCATCGCGTTCATGCTCGAGTGGCTGCGCGGTCACGGCATCGACGACGTGATCATGTCGTGTGGCTTTCTCGCCGACAGCGTGCGCGAGGTGCTCGGCGACGGCTCGCAGCTTGGCATCCGCCTGCGCTTTGTCGAGGAGCCTGAGCCAAGGGGGACAGCTGGTGCGCTGAAGCTCGCGGAGCCGATGCTCGAGGAGCGCTTCCTGATGCTTAACGGCGACGTGCTCACCGACATCGACTTGACCGCGCAGATCGCGCAGCACGAGGCGAGTGGCGCGCGCGCCACGCTTGCTCTCGTACCCGTTCCCGATCCGAGCGCCTATGGCGTTGTGATCCTGCGTGAGGACCACTCGGTCAGCGAGTTCGTCGAGAAGCCCAGTCCGGACAGCGTCAAGAGCAATCTGATCAGCGCGGGCTCATATGTCCTTGAGCGCGAGATCCTCGATCTGATCGCACCCGATCGCAATGTCTCGATCGAGCGTGAGGTTTGGCCCCGCTTGGTCGGCAACGGCCTCTACGGGTACGTGTCCGACGGCTACTGGCTGGACATCGGCACGCCCGAGCGCTACCTGCAAGGCACATTCGACATCCTCGAGGGCAACGTCCAGAGCGCCGTGCGTGAGCGACTCGGAAGCGACTGGCTGCTTGTGGACGAGGACGCCAAGGTGCATGGGCGGGCGGTCCCGCCGGCGGTGCTCGAGCGCGGCGTGAGCGTGGAGCAGGGCGCGCACGTGGGCAGTCTGGTGGTCCTCGCGCAGGACGTATCGGTCGGTGCCGGCGCGAGCGTCGAGCGCGCGGTCGTGCTCGAGGGGACACAAATAGGGGAGGGCTGTGAGCTGCGCGACTGCATCGTGGGCGCTCGCTGCCACATCGGCGCTGGCACCAAGATCAGCGGCGGAGCGGTGCTCGGCGATGGGGTCAAGGTGGGGGCGCACAACGTGATCGCCTGCGGGGCGCGTATCTTCCCTGGTGTCGAATTGCCTGATGGCGCGATCCAGTTCTAGGTGAGACCGTCTCGTGACACCCGGCAAAGATGCACACAGCGGCGGTCAATGACCACAATCCCCCCAGTCCCACAGGAGGCGAACAGCAGATGAGCGACGGCGGCGCGACCGCGACACCCACGGCAGAGGAGCTCTCGCGAGCGGCTATTGCCCGGGTCGATCCGTCCAATCAGCTGGGCGATGTGCTGGCACTGCCAGAGCATCTGCGCGACGCTCTGTGGCGCGTGGAGTCGGCGATCATGCAGGACTGGGACACGACCGCTGGGCTCGTCGTAGCGGGCATGGGTGGTTCGGCGATCGGTGGTGCGCTGGCGCGCGCGGCGATGGGCGATCACGCTTCGCGGCCGATTTTCGTCACGCGCGCGTACGGGCTGCCGCCATGGACGACGCCAGACACAATGGTGTTGTGCGCCAGCTACTCGGGGGAGACCGAGGAGACGCTCGCCTGCTACGAGTCTGCTGGAGCGCTCGGCGCCAAGCGCACGGTGGTCACCACCGGCGGGCGTCTTGCGGAGATGGCCCGCGCCGACGGTGTGCCTGTGATCCCGCTGCCGGGTGGTTTTCAGCCGCGCGCGGCGGTCGCCTACATGATCGTCGCCGCGCTTGAGGTTGCCGCCCTGTGTGGTGCTGGTCCGCGGTTGACATCGGAGATCGACGTGGCGGCCTCGCACATCGAGCAGCTGGTCGCCGAGTGGGGTCCGGATGCGCCTGAGGACTCGCTCGCGAAGGAGCTCGCACGGGGGCTCAACGGCACCACGCCGGTGGTCGCCGGCGCTGGGCTGACATCGCCGATCGCCTACCGCTGGAAGACGCAGATCAACGAGAACGCCAAGCAGCCGTGCTTCTGGAACGAGCTGCCAGAGCTCGATCACAATGAGATCTCGGGCTGGGAGGGGGCGGCGAGCGTCGGGCGCTTCTCGGCGGTGTTTCTCGACGACTCCGACGCCCACCCGCGGGTGAAGGAGCGCATGGATCTGACTGAGCGCCTGATAGCGGGCAACGCCGCGGCGAGCTTTCGGTTGGAGACACGCGGCGAGACTGCCATCGAGCGCGTGATCTCACTCGTACTGTTGGGCGATCTCGTGTCGATTTATCTCGCGGCGCTGCGTGGCGTGGACCCGGGGCCGGTCCGCCTGATAGACGAGTTGAAGTCCGCGCTGGCCCAGCGTTAGCCGTCTGAGCGTGTGCGGCCGTGTGATACCGTCCGGGACGGCCGAGGAGCGCTGCGACGGGCTGAATTCCGCCACGCTCGGCCTTCCTCCATGTAGCAAGGGCGCTCACCTGACCGGACAGGAGGCTTCGTCATGTCCGCAATGACCCCCACAGCCATCAGTACCGACTTTAAGGTCGCCGACCTCTCCCTGGCGGAGTTTGGACGCAAGGAGATCACGCTGGCCGAGCATGAGATGCCCGGCCTGATGTCGATCCGCGCCGAGTACGCGGACGCCCAGCCGCTGAAGGGCGCTCGCATCACCGGCTCGCTGCACATGACAATCCAGACGGCCGTGCTGATCGAGACGCTGACAGCGCTCGGCGCCGAGGTTCGCTGGTGCAGTTGCAACATCTTTTCCACCCAGGATCACGCCGCCGCGGCCGTCGCGGTGGGCCCCGACGGCACGCCCGAGGACCCGCGCGGGGTGCCCGTGTATGCGTGGAAGGGCGAGACGCTCGAGGAGTACTGGTGGTGCACCGAGCAGGTAATTAGCTGGCCGAATGAGGGCGAGGACGGGTCGTTCGGCCCGAACATGATCCTCGACGACGGCGGCGACGCGACGCTGCTCGTGCACAAGGGCACCGAGTACGAGAAGGCCGGCGCTGTGCCCGAGCCGACGGACGCTGACTCGGAGGAGTACCAGGTGATCCTCGCGGTGCTCAAGCGCTCGCTCTCAGAGGACCCGGAGCGCTGGACGCGTATCGGACAGGGCATCAAAGGCGTGACCGAGGAGACCACCACGGGCGTCCACCGCCTGTATGAGATGGTCGAAAGCGGCGAGCTGCTGTTCCCGGCGATCAACGTCAATGACTCTGTCACGAAGTCCAAGTTCGACAACCTCTACGGCTGTCGTCACTCACTGATCGACGGAATCAACCGCGCCACCGACGTGATGATCGGCGGCAAGGTCGCCGTCGTATGCGGCTTCGGCGACGTCGGCAAGGGCTGCGCTGAATCGCTGCGGGGCCAGGGCGCCCGCGTGATCATCACCGAGATCGACCCCATCTGTGCGCTCCAGGCGGCGATGCAGGGATACGAGGTAAAGACGCTCGAGGACGTCATCGATACGGCTGACATCTTCGTGACGACTACCGGCAACAAGGACATCATCAAGGCGCAGGACATGGCGCGTATGAAGCACCAGGCGATTGTTGGCAACATCGGCCACTTCGACAACGAGATCGACATCGCAGGCCTGACCAAGGTCCCTGGGATCGAGCGGATCAACATCAAGCCGCAGGTCGACAAGTGGGTCTTTCCCGACGGCCACGCAATCCTGATGCTCTCCGAGGGACGCCTTTTGAACCTCGGCAACGCCACCGGGCACCCGAGCTTCGTGATGAGCAACTCGTTCTCCAATCAGACAATCGCCCAGATCGAGCTGTTCACCAAGAACGACGAGTACGAGAAGAAGGTCTACGTGCTCCCCAAGCACCTTGACGAGAAGGTCGCGCGGCTGCACCTCGACGCGCTTGGAGTACGGCTCACGCGCCTGACCGACGAGCAGGCCGCCTACATCGGCGTCCCGGTCGAGGGTCCCTACAAGCCTGACCACTACCGCTATTAGACGCACGTCCCGCTAAGCTCCCGCGGCGATGAGAGCAATGGTCCTCGCCGCGGGTCTTGGCACCCGCCTGCGTCCGCTGACCTATGAGATCACCAAGCCGATGGTGCCGGTGCTCGACCGGCCGGTGATGGAGCACATCGTCGAGCTACTCGACAAGCACGGCTTCGAGGAGGTGATCGCCAACCTGCATTACTTCCCGGACTCGATCCGCGAGTACTTCGGCGAGCGGCTCTCATATCGCTTCGAGGAGGAGCTCTTGGGCACCGCCGGCGGAGTACGAGGCTGTGCGGACTTCTTCGGAGACGAGTCGTTTCTGGTGATCTCCGGCGATGCCCTCACCGACATAGATCTGCAGGCATTCGCTACCAGGCACAAGGAAACAGGCGGGGTCGCAACGCTGGCGGTCAAGCAGGTGCCAGACACACGCGAGTACGGCGTCGTGCTGCACGACCGCGAGGGCCGGATTACTGGCTTTCAGGAGAAGCCGCCGCCCGAGGAGGCGCTCTCGGATCTCGGCAACTGCGGCATCTACATGTTCGACCCGAAGATCTTCGACTACTTCCCCAGCCGGCCGTTCGTGGATTGGGCGCAGGACGTGTTCCCGGTGCTGCTGGAGAACGACGTGCCGTTTTACATCCACGAGGTGGGGGAGTACTGGAACGACGTCGGCTCGCTTGGCGAGCTCAGGCAGGGCACTTTCGATGCGCTACGAGGCGAGCTGCACCTCAACATCGAGGGCGAGCAGATCAGCCCTGGGGTGATCGTTGCCGGTGGGCGCGAGCTGCCGCAGGACGCTGAGGTTGAGGGGCCTGTGTGGATCGGTACCGATGTAAGCATCGGCGCAGGTGTCCGCTTGATGGGCCCCGTGGTGCTTGGTGATGGCGCTGTCGTTGGCGATCGCGCGCAACTGCGCGAGAGCATTGTCTTCCCCGGCACTGAGATCGCCGCCGAGTCGATCCTGATCGGCGCAATCGCTGGTCACGGCGGCATCCTGCAGAGCCTGCGCCGCCACGGCTGAGAGCGCCAGGGTCGGCGCATCGAGTGCTGCCACGTTAGGCGGTGCTGCAGAACAAGAAAGGGCCCGCCGAAGCGAGCCCTTTCCCGGAAAGTGAGACCATACTTCTGACGACAGTTGTCATCATATCACGGCTTGCGGACGGCGTCGCTGCGGGTTACGTTGAAGTGTCTCCAGCTGTCCCACTGGGCTCGCATAGCTTTGTGTTGAGTGCTATTTACATCCGCCGCGATCAGGCGTAGCATCGGTAACAGCGCCATAACAAAAGGCCGACCGAAGGAGCGTGTGATGCAGATCGACATCAAGGGTCGAAACGTCCCGGTCACCGACGAGCTCCGTGAGCATGTTGAGCGTCGTCTGACTAAGGTCGCGCGCCAGGTCTCAGACCTCGCCCGCCTGGAGATCGAGATCTTCAAGGAGCGCAATCCCCGCGTCGCCGACAGCCAGGTGGCTGAGTGCACGCTGTATCTGAAGGGCGTCACGCTGCGCGCGCACGACGCCTCGCCGGAGATGCTGCACTCGCTGAACCTGGTCGTCGACGAGCTCGCGCGCCAGGTCAAGCGCCACCGCGACAAACTGCGCCACCGGCGAGAGGCGCACGCCGCCGCCGCCCGTGTCGCACACGGCGCGGCCCAAGGAGCGACGCTACCGTCGTTCTGAGTCCAGGTCCGCCCACCCCGGTCGGCGCCGAGCCCCGTTGAGGGAGCGGCCGCCGACCGGAGCAGTGGGTGCCTGGCTTGAAGCTGTAGGCAGCCAACAGCGGCAGATGTTGCCGCCGTGATCATTGCGGCATAAATGGGGGCGCCGGGAGCTATCCTTGGCGCATGCCCTCTGTGCTCGATCGCGCCCTGAACGTTGGCGAGGCGAAGAAGTTCAAGGAATACCAGAAGCGTGTGACGCTGATTGGTGCGTTCGAGGCAGAGCTCGAGCACGACAGTGATGCGGAGTTGCGCGAGCGGATGGACGGGCTACGCACGCGGGCCGCGGAGGGCGAGGATCTCGACGCGCTGCTGGCGGAGTGCTTCGCGGTCGTGCGCGAGACGGGTAAGCGCAAGATGGGCATGCGCCATTTCGACGTACAGCTGATCGGTGGCATGGCTCTGCACGAGGGCCAGATCGCCGAGATGAAGACCGGCGAGGGTAAGACGCTGACAGCGACGCTCGCGGTGGTGCTGAACTCGCTGGCGGTGCGCGAGCGTAGCTCCGCTGAGCCCGACTCGGAGGGTGCCGACGCCGCATTGCCCGAACGCAGGGGTGTGCACGTGGTCACCGTCAACGACTACCTGGCGCGACGCGACGCGGAATGGATGAGCCCCATCTATGACGCGCTCGGTGTGAGCGTGGGGGTGTTGCAGAGCCAGCAGTCCTTCGAGGAGAAGCAGCGGGCGTACGCATGCGATGTGGTCTACGGCACCAACTCAGAGTTCGGCTTCGACTATCTGCGCGACAACATGGCCAAGGATCTCGGCGAAAAGGTCCAGCGTGGGCATTACTTCGCGATCGTGGATGAGGTCGACAACATCCTCATCGACGAGGCTCGTACGCCACTGATCATCTCCGGTGCCCCTGAACAGGCTGCCGACCTGTACGCGAAGTTCGCCAAACTGGCCCCGCGGATGGTCTCGGGTAAGACGCCCGAAGGCATGGACCCGCGCACCAAGAAGCAGTTCATGGCGGACTTCGACTACGAGGTCGATGAGAAGCAGAAGACGGTGGCGATCTCAGAGCAGGGAGTGGCCAAGGCCGAGCGCTTCCTCGGCATTGACCATCTGTACCGGGCAGAGAACGGGCACCTGGTCAACCATCTGATCCAGGCGCTGCGCGCCGAGGCGTTGTACAAACGCGACGTCGACTACGCGGTGATCGACGGCGAAGTGAAGATCATCGACGAGTTCACCGGGCGCATCCTCGACGGGCGGCGCTGGTCAGAGGGCTTGCACCAGGCGGTTGAGGCGAAGGAGGGTGTGCGCGTTCAGGAGGAGAACCAGACGCTGGCGACGATCACCTACCAGAACTACTTCCGCCTGTACGACAAGCTCGGCGGCATGACCGGCACGGCGCTCACAGAGGCGACGGAGTTCATGAAGATCTACGAGCTGCCTGTGGTGCAGATCCCCACGAACATGGACATGGTCCGCATGGACCGCAACGATCAGGTGTACAAGACCAAGGAGGGCAAGTGGAGCGCGGTGGTGAAAGAGATCGCCGCGCGCCACGAGAGCGGCCAGCCGGTGCTGGTGGGCACGATCTCGGTGGAGGTCTCAGAGCTGTTGGGCGAACGGTTGGCCAAGCGCGGGATCAAGCACACGGTGCTGAACGCCAAGCCCGAGCACGCCGCGCTGGAGGCTGAGACGGTCGCCGAGGCGGGCCAGCCGGGCGCGGTGACGATCGCCACGAATATGGCGGGCCGCGGTGTGGACATCAAGCTGGGCGGCAACCCCGAGCACCTGGCGGCGCTGCAGCTGGCGCGGGAGGGCGTCGACCGGGCGGACGCGGGCGCATATGAGCGGCGCATGCAGGAGATCCTGCCGGAGCTCGAGCGCAAGGTGGCCGCCAACCGCGAGGTCGTGCTGGCGGCTGGCGGTCTATTCATCTGCGGTACCGAGCGCCACGAGTCGCGGCGCATCGACAATCAGCTGCGCGGTCGTGCTGGACGCCAGGGCGACCCCGGTGAGTCGCGCTTCTTCCTGTCGGCGGAGGATGACCTCGTGCGGTTGTTCGCGGGCGATCGCATCTACAAGATCCTGGACAAACTGGGCGGTGTGGATGAGGAGGGCAACGAGGAGCCGATTGAGGCGAAGATGCTCTCCAAGCAGATCGAAAAGGCCCAGAAAAAGGTCGAGGAGCAGAATTTCCTCATCCGCAAACGCGTGCTCGAATACGACGACGTTATGAACGAGCAACGGCGCGTGATCTACAAATATCGCGACGAGGTGCTCGAAGGCAAGAGCATCGGCGATGAGGCACGCGAAGAAGTAGCCAAAGTGATCGAGCATACGATCGACCAGTACACGCCAGGCGACTTTGTCGAGGACTGGGACATGGATGGCCTGTTCACGGCGCTCGGGCAGCTGTTCCCGCTTGACCTCGGTAGTGAGGACCTCGCGACGATCGAGCGCAACACGCTCAACGATCGGGTTGTGGAGCTCGGTTTGGCGCGCTACAACGAGCGCGAGCAGGCGCTCGGCGAGGAGCTGATGGGTGCGCTCGAGCGGTTCCTGTTGTTGCAGACGATCGACGAACGCTGGCGCGAGCACCTGTTCGACATGGAGTACCTGCGCGAGGGCATCCACCTACGCGGCTTCGCTCAGCTCGACCCGCTGGTCGCATACAAGAACGAAGCGTTCAACCTCTTTGGCGACCTGATGAACAGCGTGTGGACGGAGTACGCGCGCATGATCTTCAACGTGCAGGTCAACGTGGAAGGCGAGAACGGTGGCGGCGGCGGCGCGCCGATCGCTCCGTTCGCTGCCAGCGGCAACTCCACCCGCGCGGGCAAAGTCTCCTACTCCGGCGGACACAGCGCAGCGGGCGCCGGTGCGATGGCTGCCGCGGCAGCAAACGCCGGTCTCAGTACCGGCACCGCGCAAGCAGCTTTCGGCGAGAACGGTCAAGAAGGGGAAGCACTACCGGTCGTTGAGCAGCGCGTGCTCGACGACGAGCATCAGGTCGGGCGCAACGACCCGTGTTGGTGCGGCTCGGGTAAGAAGTTCAAGAAGTGCCACGGCTCCTAGACGGCTGTGGACGCGGCGCGGGGCGGCGTCCTCAGTCGCTCGCGTGCAAAGCACGCCACGCTCCCTGCGTCCTTGCCCCGCTTGGTCCACAGCCGTCTAGTGGCGTGTGGGGATGATTGACGTGACACGGCGCGCCATGCTGGCGGCTCTGGCAGCGTTGGCGATAGCGCTCGTCGCGAGCGTTGGCTCTAGCGGGGCTGAAGTCTCGTCCTCGACATGTCCGCCACCCGTGATGCCCTCGCCGGCGAGCACAACGCCCGGCACGGCCAGTCCGGGCGGCGTGGCGCCAGCTCCCGAAGAGGTTCTGGTGTGCGTTGGCGCGCAGGCGATAACGGGCGCCACCTACACGCATTGGATCTCAGTCGCGAGCAAGCCGCTCGGCCCGGCGCCAAAGAAGGGGGAACACGCCGCCATCGTGGCGCTGCAGAGCGAGGTTCTCGGGTTCCTGATCTCATCAGACTGGGTGAAGGGCGAAGCCGAGGCTCGCGGAATCAGCGTCTCCCCCGCAGAGGTGCGAAAGACCTTCGACCGCATACGCCATCAGGAGTTCCGCAGGCGCAGGGAATTCGAGAGATTCCTGCGCAAGTCGGGTCAAACTGTCGCGGATCTGATGTTCAGGGTCGAACTGAATCTCCTTTCGGAGCGCATCGAGAAGAGCGTTGTGGCGGGTCACCGTGGTGCGCTTAGCAAGCAAAGGGCTCTATCCCGGTTCGTCAAGGCGTTCAAAGCCAAGTGGCGGCCACAGACCTACTGTGCCTCCGAATATGCTGTTGCGAACTGCGGGCACGTCCAAGCAGCGGTGTAGGCGGCGGTGTCGCACTATGCCTAGCCGAGGAGGTGGGTAAGACGGCCACCCCATGGGACGCGCGCACATACGACCGCTCCAGTCAGCCGCAGCAGGCATGGGCCGCAGAGGTGCTTGCGCGGCTCCGGGGCATTGCCCCGGATGCAACGGTGTTGGACGTTGGCTGTGGCACGGGGCGCGTGACGGAGGCGCTGATCGAGATGGTGCCACGGGGTCGCGTGCTGGCGATGGATGCCTCGGCGGACATGGTTGAGTTGGCGCGCGGGCGGCTGGGGGATCGCGCGGAGGTGTGGTGTGAGGATGCGCTCGAGCTCGATTTGAAGGAAGCGGTCGACGCGATCGTCTCGACCGCGACCCTTCACTGGGTCGGCGGGCACGATCGCCTGTGGCGGCGGATGGCGCGAGCGCTTCGCCCCGGTGGCCGGCTGGAGATCCAGTGTGGGGGACAGGGAAACATCGACGGAGTACGCGCGGTCATCGACGCGGTCGCCCGTGACATGGCCCCGGAGCTCGTGGGGTGGTCGCCGTGGATTTTCGCGGGACCTGAGGAGACCGACAGGCGCCTACGAGACGCGGGCTTCGTGGAGAGGAGGTGCTGGCTGCAGGAGCGACCGACGCACCCCGAGGATGTTGATGCGTTCGTGCGCACTTCGATCCTCGCGGCGCACCTGGAGCGCCTGCCGGAGGAGCGTCGGGACGCGTTCGCGGCTGCTGTTGTCGCAGGAGTGCGGCTCCCGCTGGACTACGTGCGCCTCAATGCGTCCGCAGTGCGCGCGTAGCGCTGATAGCGTGGTCACATGGCCACAGCCGCCCCCAGCGAGTCCACGCCCCAGCGGTTGGCTGCAATCCGTGAGCAGATGACACTGCTCTCGGATTATCTTTGACCCGGCTGGGCTGGCCGATCGCGCTCTGCAGCTCGAGGGGGAGATGGGAGCTGCTGGCTTCTGGGATGACTCCGAACGCGCTGCGACGGTATCGGCGGAGCACTCGCGCGCGTCCAAGCGCCTGGAGGCATTCGAGGCACTGAAAGCCGACGTGGAGGATCTGGACAGCCTGGCGGAGATGGCCGCTGAGGACCCCTCGCTTCAGGCTGAGGTTGACGAGCAGATCGCGTCGGTGGAGGAGCGCTTGGCGGCGCTCGAGGAGCAGCGGCTGTTCTCGGGGCGCTATGACGCGGGCGATGCGCTCGTGACGGTGAATGCGGGTGCGGGGGGGACTGACGCGCAGGACTGGGCGGAGATGGTGCTGCGGATGCTGATGCGCTGGGCTGAACGACGCGGCTTTCAGGTGGAGCTGTTGGAGGTGAGCGAGGGCGAGGAAGCTGGCATCAAGTCGGCCACCTTCCGAGCGTCCGGCGAGAACGCATATGGCCTCTTCGGCGCCGAGCGGGGCGTGCACCGGCTCGTCCGCCTCTCTCCGTTTGACTCCGCGCACCGCCGCCAGACGAGCTTCGCTGGTGTGGAGGTGGCGCCGGTGGTCAAAGACACGGGTGAGATCGTGATCAACGAGGACGACCTGCAGGTGGACACCTACCGCGCGTCGGGTGCGGGCGGCCAGCATGTCAACAAGACGGACTCGGCAGTGCGGATCACTCACCGCCCGACTGGGATCGTGGTGCAGTGCCAGAACGAGCGCTCGCAGTCATCCAACCGGGCGACGGCGATGGCGATGCTGAGCGCGAAGCTGCTGGAGCGCAAGGAGCGCGAACGTCAGGAAGAGATAGCGCGCGAGAAGGGGGAGGCGCAGGACGTGAACTTCGGCTCGCAGATTCGCTCGTATGTGCTGCACCCGTACACGATGGTCAAGGACCACCGCACCGATCACGAAATGGGCGACGCGCAACGCGCCCTCGAAGGAGATCTGGATGGATTCGTGCGTGCGTACTTGTTGCAGAGCGCGTCCTCGCGCGGACAGGGGTAGCTGAAGGGCTCAAGGAGGAGGCGTCGCGGGCGGTGCGTATGGGGCTCCGGACGCGCCAAGGCGCGGCCGTGGTCCTTACAGCTCAGCGACTCGCCTTGATCTGCTCGCGCTCGGCTAGGCGGTTTGAGCGGCGAAGCTGTGCCTCGCTCTCGCGGCGACGCTCCTGCGGGCTTGTGGTCAGTAGCGGTGGCACCTCCACCGGGTTGCCCTGCTCGTCGACGGCGACCATCGTCATGTAGGCGCTGTTGCTGTGACGCCGCTCACCGGTGCGAGGGTTCTCGGTGTCGACCCGTACCCCAACCTCCATGGACGTATGCCACACGGCGTTGACGCTCGCTTGGAAGGTCACGAGTTCACCGACGTGAATGGGCACCCTGAAGGTCATCCGGTCCATGCCGGCGGTGACCACCCGCTGACGACAGTGCTTGACGGCTGCGAGCCCGGCGGCCTCGTCGCACAGCTTCATGATGGTGCCACCGTGTACGAAGCCCGCGCCGTTGGCGTCCAGCGGCCCCATCCAGTGCGCCAGCGTTGCCTGCGAGTCTGCTGTGGAGCGCGCGTCCATCGCACTGATCCTATGCTGAAGTGCAATGAGTCCCCCCTTGGACGCCGTCACGGCTGAGTTGGTGCGTGCGGCACTGGCGGAGGACGTGGGCACAGGCGATGCCACGACCCTGGCGACGGTGGCCGCAGATGCGCGATCGGACGCGCTGATCACGCAGAAGGCGGCTGGAGTGATCTACGGCCTGGATGTGGCGGAAGCGGTGTTCGCGGCGCTCGACCCAGAGGTGTGCTGTGAGCGTCTGGTTCAGGAGGGTAAGTGGCGTGAGCAGGGCGGGCCGGTGCTGTCGATCTCGGGGCGGGCACGGACGCTACTCACGGGCGAGCGCACGGCGCTTAACTTCCTCACGCACCTGTCGGGCGTGGCGACGATGGCGGCGCGCGCCGCTCGGGAGGTTGATGGTACGGGCGCGAAGGTGCTGGACACGCGCAAGACGATCCCCGGCCTGCGGATGTTGGAGAAGGCAGCGGTGGCGGCAGGCGGGGCGAGCAACCACCGCGTGGGGCTGTATGACGCGATCCTGATCAAGGAGAACCACATCGCCGCTGCCGGTGGCATCACGCAGGCGATCGAGCGTGCGCGTACGCTCGCGCCGGATCTGGCGGGCACGCTGGAGGTCGAGGTGCGCAGCCCCCAGGAGATCGACGAGGCGCTCGCTGCGGGGGCACCGCGCCTGTTGCTGGACAACATGGATGCGGCGCAGCTGCGCGCGGCGGTGGCGCAGGTGGCGGGCAGGGCGGAGCTCGAGGCCAGTGGTGGCGTCAGCCTACAGACGCTCCGGGCGCTGGCAGACACGGGGATAGAATGGGTGTCGATGGGTGCACTGACCCATTCCGCGCCCGCCCTGGACCTCTCCCTGATCATGGAGGCACAGCCATGAATCTCTTGCTGCTGCGCACCCTGTCGACCCTCCGTCAGCGAACAGCGGCGCGCCCATGAACCTGCCGATGGCTCCAACGCTACCGATGGCGCCCGGTCAGTCCGCGCAACCAGCGCTCTCGCCACGGGAGATCGCGGAGATGAAGGCGGAAGTGCGCCAGCTGGCGGCTGAGCGAAACGCGGTGATCCTCGCGCACAACTACCAGGTGCCGGAGGTGCAGGACGTAGCGGACTACGTCGGCGACTCGCTTGGGCTTTCGCGCCAGGCGGCCACTGCGGGCGCCGAGACGATTGTGTTCTGCGGCGTGCACTTCATGGCTGAGACGGCCTCGATCCTGTGCCCTGAGAAGACGGTGCTGATCCCCGATCTCGATGCCGGCTGCTCGCTGGCGGATTCGATCGACTTCGACCAGCTGGCGGCGTGGAAGGCCGAGTACCCCAGTGGTGTGGTGGTGATGTACGTGAACACAACCGCTGAGGTGAAGGCGCTGACGGACTACTGCTGCACGTCAGCCAACGCAGTGGACGTGGTGCGCCACATATACAACACGCACGGCCCCGACACGGAGATCCTGTTCGGTCCGGACATGTGGCTGGGCGCGTACGTTGAGAAGGAGCTCGGCAAGCGCATGCACGTATGGGACGGCGAGTGTCACGTGCACGCGGGCATCCGCCCAGCGGACATCGCCGCGACGCGCGCGGCGCACCCGGGCGCCGACTTCCTGATCCACCCCGAGTGTGGCTGCACCACCAGCATCATGGAGTACGTGGCCGCCGGCGACGTATCCGCAGAGGGTGTGCACATGCTGTCGACTGGGGGCATGCTGGAGTACGCGCAGAACGCCGAGCACGCCTCGCTGGAGCGGGCCGAACAGAACCGCGAGGGCAGGGGTGCAAACGAGGTGTCTGTACGCCGCGAGGCGGTGGTGGCGACGGAGATAGGAATGCTCTATCCGCTGCAGATGGCCGCGCCGGACGTCGAGTTCATTCCTGCAAACGCAGAGGCGTCGTGCAAGTACATGAAGATGATCACGCTGCCCAAGCTACGCGACGCGCTGCGCGACATGCAGTTCGAGGTACGGGTGCCCGAGGAGATCGCGGTCAAGGCCCGCGTGCCGATCGACCGCATGGTCGCCCTGGGCTGAGCGACCAGCTACCTTGTCACTTAGCGGATACGCTAAGATACGGGGAATGGACGAAGGCATCGATCAGGTAGCGGCGCGGTTGATCCACCAGATTCGCGAGGAGAGCGGTCTCAAACAGATCGAGCTCGCGCGGCGCAGTGGTATCCAGAGCTCGGTACTGAGCGCCTATGAGCACGGGGAGCGTCAGCCGTCGGTCGCTGCTCTCACACGCATTGCGGGGGCAGCAGGCCTCGAAGTTCGCGTGGGCCCGTCGCTGGACAAGATAGAGATGCTGCGGGCCGGAGACGTCCTCGTCAAAGTGATCGAGCTCGCCGAGCAGATGCCCTACAAACCACGCAAAGACCTGGCATATCCTCCGTTGGCTCGCTTGGCCGGATGAGCTCCCTGGTCGAGCGCCTGATAGCGGTTCACGATGCGCTCGATAAGGCAAAGCTCCCGCACGCGATCGGCGGTGCGATCGCGCTTGGATATTGCATTCAGGAGCCGAGAGGCACGCGCGATCTGGACATCAACATCTTCGTCACGCGAGCACGCGCCGATGATGTGTTCGCAGCGCTGCCGGAGGGCATAACCGTCACGCTGGCGAACGTCGAACAGGTTCAACGAGACGGTCAAACACGACTGATGTGGGACGACATGCCGGTGGACATCTTTCTCAACGTGCTTCCGTTCCACGATGAGGTCGCGACCGGCGTCCGACCAGTCGTATTCGCCGGACGCAAAATCCCCGTCCTCGACTGCAGCGCTCTAACTGTTTTCAAGGCGATGTTCGACCGGGGCAAGGACTGGGTGGACATCGAGGCGATGGTCGAGTACGGGTCGATCGACGTGGAGAGAACCGCTGGACGGATCGCTGAGTTGGATGGTGCTGATTCCCTTCGCGCAAAGCGGCTCAGGGATCTCGCACCCGGCTAGGCACGTGGCAAGATGACACGCCGCGCTCTGATCACATCTCTCGCCCACTGGATCGTATGAGCGTTCCAGCCAGTCGACTGATCGACATCCACGACGCGCTCACCGCAGCTCAGCTGCCACACGCGTTTGGCGGTGCGATTGCGCTTGCGTATTGCACGGAAGCGCCCCGCGCCACGCGGGATCTGGATGTGAACGTGTTCGTCCAGCCGCAGCTCGCCAAAGATGTGTTCGCTGCCCTCCCAGACGGGGTAAGCAGGAGCGCAGCCGATCTTGAGCTGGCCCAAGACGAGGGGCAGCTGCGGCTGTGGTGGGATGACACGCCCATCGACATCTTCCTCGACGTGCACCCGTTCCACGAGGAGGTCGCCCGAGGTGTGCGCCAGGTGCCGTTCTCGGGTCGAGTCATCCCTGTGGTCGGCTGCACTGCGCTCGCGGTGTTCAAGTCGCTGATCAGCAGAGCCAAGGACTGGGCGGACATCGAGGAGATGGTTGCCATGGGGGAGATGAGCCTCGCCGACACGATCGCGTGGGTGACGCAGATCGCAGGCTCGGACAGTCCCGCGGTCACCCGCATGCGGGCGCTCGCGGCCTAAAGGGTCAGAGACAGACCTTCTCCCTCTGTCTATCCCTCGGCGTGGGCATTTAGGGCCTGCTCCACTGCGTCACCGGGGCATGGACATCATCGGAAGACGCGAGTCATTGACACGCTGCGCGTAGCTGGGATAGGTTGGACAGGACGGGGAGTGTCAATGGGGAGGCTCGGGGACTGGCTCACATGGGTTGGTCCCGGGGTCAATAGACCGAGGGAAAGAGGAGTCATGCTGAAGATGAGAGCGCTATTTTTGGCGGCGTTTGTCGCCGCCGTGACCGTTGTTGGCGTCGTCGCACCCGCTGGTGCCAGCGCAAGCTTGTATGTGCCGTATGAAAGCTCAGCGCTCGTGGAAGGCGCGTGGAACGAGACGTGGGATCCGACCGCGCTCAGCGGCGGCAACAACGGCTGCAAACCGAGTGCCGCGCACCCATACCCGGTGGTGCTCGTGCACGCTACGTTCGCCGACGAGGGCTCCAACTGGGTCACGCTCGCGCCGTTGCTCGCCAACGCCGGCTACTGCGTGTACAGCTTCAACTACGGCGAGACGATCCTGTCAGGGCTTCTCGGAAGCGTCGATGGCCTCGGTCACATCACGCAGTCGGCCGAAGAACTGAACACGTTCGTCAACAAAGTGCTCTCACAGACGAAAGCCTCGCAGGTTGACCTCGTCGGTCACTCGCAGGGCGGGATGATGCCCAACTACTACCTCAAGTACCTGGGCGGCGCTTCCAAGGTAAACACGTTCATTGGGCTCGCACCCAGCAACCACGGCACCACGCTCGATGGCATCACGAAGCTGATCGAAAACTTCCCGTTCGCGACGCTTCTCGTGAACTCGTTCATCGAAGCCATCGGCGCACCGTCGCTGGCCGAACAAGAGGTTGGCTCGGCGTTCGAGAAGAAGACGTTCGAAGGCGGCGACACCGTCGCAGGGCCACGCTATGTGGTGATCGAGACGACCCACGACGAGGTCGTAACGCCGTACACCAACGCGTTCCTCAGCGGTTCGAACGTCACCAACATCACTATCCAGAACCAGTGCCCCAAAGATCCCGTAGCTCATATTGGGATGTTCGAGGACTCGCCGGTGCTGCAGAACGTGCTCAACCAGCTGAGCGCCAGCCCCAACCAGTCGTTCACTGCGACGTGCAGCAAATACGGCGCGGGCATCTAGCCCGAGACTAGAAGCGCCGCTCGAGCGGTGGGCAACCCTTCGCCTCGGCCCGCATATTCGCGGGTCGGGGCGGACGTGGTTTGGGCGCAGCGGATCGTCAGGCGTTACGGGGCGACGCTCGACAGCGGGTGCTGCCGGGCAGGTCTGACGCTCAGAATTCCTCGGCCGTGTGCGGGCCCACGCATGCCACCGCGAGGTTGTCCGCCACGCCTCTGGCGACGTCCATCACCTCGTCGTAGGTGACCGCGTCAAGCGCAGCGATAGCCGCGTCAGGGTCGATGTCCTCGCCGAACACGATCCGCTGGTTGGCCGCGTGGCGGGCCACCGCGTTGGTGTTCTCAAACGCCAGCACCAGTCGCCCGGCCGCGTATGCGCGGGCGCGGTGCACCTCCTCCTCGGTGGGGCCGTCCGCGCGCAGCTCGTCCACGATCTCGCGCATGCGCGTGTAAGCCTCAACGCACTTCGCCGACTCGAGACCCGAGCCGAGCTGCAGGATCGGCACGTCCGCAAACGCATGGTTGAGCGCATACACCGAGTAGCACAGCCCGCGCTTCTCACGAATCTCCTCGAACAGTCGCGACCCCATCGAGCCGCCCAACAGCGTTGAGTAGATCGACAGCGCCGCGCGTTCGCGCGTGTCCGTGACCGCTATGTCCGGACGGTAGATCATGCGCAGGTGCGACTGGTTGGTGTCGCGCTGCTCCACGAGCGTTTGCGGTGAGAAGTCTGGCGCCGGCACATATGGATCTGGCTCCGCCAGCGCAGGGAAGCGGCCGAAGCACTCCTGTAGCTGATCCTCCGCGGGCAGGTGCTCGAGGTTGCCAGCAAGGAACGCGCCACCGTGCGCGCCCGACCAGCGGCGCTCGCGAAACGCCAGGATCCCCTCGCGCGTGAAGCTGCGCAGGTTCTCCTCCGGCCCCAGCACCGTGCGCCCCAGCGGATGATCGCCAAACGCAGCCTTGTCGATCAGGTACTCCGCCACCATCGACGGCTGGTCGAACGCGCGGTTGATCTCCTGGATCACCACGCCCCGCTCGCGGTCGAGCTCCTCCGCGTCCAGGCGCGGACGGCCAACGAAGTCGCTCAGCAGGTCGATCGCCTGCGGCGCGCTCTCCGCGCGCACCGTGATGTGGAACGCCACCAGGTCATGGCTCGTGTATGCGTTCAGCACGCCACCCAGCCGCTCCGCCGTCTCGTTGACGTCCTTGTACGTCGGATAGCTCTTGCCGCCCTTGAACACGAGATGCTCGAGGAAGTGCGCCATCCCGTTCTCCTGCGGGCTCTCGTTGCGCGCGCCCGCGTCAAACGCCACCAGCACCGTCAGCGCGCGCGTGCCCGGCAGCTCGATTCTGTTGATCGGCAGCCCGTTGGCGGGAACCGTAGTTGTGGTGATGTGTGCCATGTCCCCACCCTAGAACGTTCTACTCTTGCGCCGAGTCCATGTCGTCCTCGCGCCAACAGCTGCTCAACCTCATCCTCATGGTGCTGCTGCCAATCCTGCTCGTGGTTGGCCTTTGGTGGGGTGGGCACCCCGAAGACCTGCCCAGCTTCCTGCGCAACGCGTTCGTGGCAAGCCCGCAGACGCAGGTGGTGGACGAAGCCATCCAGCGGATCGCCGCCGACTACTACCGGCCGATCCCCACGAGCAAGCTCAACAGCGCGTCGATCGCCGGCGTCGTCGCGAGCCTCGGCGACCGCTTCTCGCACTACCTCGCCCCCGTCGAATACCGCGAATTCACCTCGCCGCCGCACTTCACCGGCATCGGCGTGTCCGTCGCCACACAGCTCGCCGCCAACCGCGGGCTGCTGATCGAGCGCGTGTTCAACGCCTCGCCCGCCGCCCGCGCTGGGCTGAAGGCCGGCGATGTGATCGTCGCGGTCAACGGGCGCAAGCTCGCACCGCTATCGGCCGAAGCGGCCACCGCGCTGATCAGAGGGCTGCCAGGCACCAACGTGCAGCTCGGCATCCAGGCGCCCTCCAGCGGGCGCTCGCATGCAGCCGCGCTGCGCGACGTCAAGATCACGCGCGCCGTGGTCTCCGAGCCAGTCGTCGAATCGGTCACCAAGACCGTCCACAGCGTCAAGCTTGGTGTCGTCGCGCTTGCGAGCTTCAGCCCCGGCTCGCATGTGGAAGTGCGCGAAGCCGTCGAACATGAGCTGCACGAACACGTCCGTGGGATCGTGTTCGACCTGCGCGGCAACGGCGGCGGCCTGGTCGAGGAAGCGCAGCTGATCGCCAGCATCTTCATCCCCAAGGGCCAGACCATCGTCACCACCCGCGGGCGTGCCGTACCCACGCAGGTGCTCGTCGCCACCGGCGATTCCATCCCCGCCTCCATCCCAGTCGTCGTGCTCGTCGACGCCAACACCGCATCCTCGTCTGAGATCGTCACAGCGGCGCTCCAGGACCACCACCGCGCGACCGTCGTCGGCACGCACACGTTCGGCAAGGGCGTCTTCCAGGAGGAGCAGCCGCTGTCCAATGGCGGCGCGCTGGACATCACCGTCGGCGAGTACTTCACTCCCAATGGACGCAACCTCGGCGGCGGCGGCGTCAAACAGGGCGCCGGCGTCATCCCCGAAGTGAAGGTGCAAAAGGGCGAAGTCGATACCAACCGCGGCCTCGACGTCGCGCTCAACACGCTCGCAGCCAAAGTCAAGTGAGCCGACCAGCGCCGGCGATCGTCGCCGTGATCGAGCGCCGCGGACGCTTCCTCACCGCCGAGCCGCTGTTCCCGCCACGAATGAATGGCAGCAACCCCACTCCCGGGGGTGCTGCGCATCGCGGCGGCTCAGCGAGGCTGACGCTCGGACCCAATCGCTCCGGTCGTGACGACAGACAGCATGTATCCGCCGGTGACCTCGTGCTCGTCCAAAGCGTCGGCCGTGGCTCATCCGCGGGCGTTCGCGTCCTACGCAAGCTCGGGCGCCCGGACATTGCCCGCGACGTGATCGAGGGACTGCTGCTCGACCGTGGTCTCGCACGCGGCTTCGATGAGGAGCTCGAGCGCGAAGCCCGCGCTGCCGGCGAGCGCGTCAAGCACGAGCGTGGCGAGCGGCGAGACCTGCGCGACTTGCCAACCTTCACGATCGACCCCTCAAGCGCCCGCGACTTCGACGACGCCATCTCCGCTGAGCCGATCGACGGCCACACGGACGGCCGCAGCGGCGACGGTGGGGGGAGCCCCGCGAGGGAGGGCGACGGGGCGGGGGAGGGCGGGACCAGAGTCTGGGTGCACATTGCCGACGTCACCGCACATGTGCCCGAGGGCTCGCCGCTTGACCGCGAGGCGCGCAGGCGCTCCACCAGCGTGTATGCGCCCGGTGCAGTTGAGCCGATGCTGCCGCACGCGCTCTCAAGCGATGCTTGCTCGCTGATGCCCGGTGTCGACCGCGCAGCGGTTACCGTCGAGATGGAGTTCCGTGGTGCGGTGGTCGAGCGCGCAGCCTTCTACCGGTCGATCATCCGCTCCGACGCGCGCCTCAACTATGAGCAAGTCGATCGCATCTTCGCTGGCAGCGACTCTGCAGCTGAGCCGTGGGGCGCACCGCTGAGCGCCGCACGGGACGCTGCCGCCGCGCTACAGGACGCGCGCGAGCAGAGCGGCGCGCTAGTCGTCGACTCCGAGGAGCCAGAGTTCCAGTTCGATGAGCACGGCAACGTCGTAGGCATCCATGGGCGTGTGCAAACCGAGTCACACCGCCTGATCGAGCACCTGATGATCGCCGCCAACGAGGCCGTCGCCGAGCTGCTCGAGCGCCGTGGCGTGCCGTGCCTCTACCGAGTGCATGAGCGCCCCGACCCCGAGCGCGTCGAGCGACTGGCCGACCAGCTGGCAACGCTCGAGGTGCCAACGCCACCGATACCGGAGAACATGTCAGCCACCCAGGCAGCCGATCTGCTCGGCGACATGTCCCGCCGCGTCGAGCAACACGTGCACCGCACCGGCCACGGCCGTCAGGCGCTCAGCTCGCTCGTGCTGCGTTCGCTCAAGCAGGCGTACTACTCGCCCAAGAACATCGGCCACGCAGGCCTTCACTCCTCCGCCTACTGCCACTTCACCTCGCCCATCCGCCGCTACCCCGACATCGTCTGCCACCGCGCGCTGCTGTCTGCGGTCGGCGGCGGTGAGCCCGCACCGCGCGCCGGTGAGATGGGCGAGCTCGGTGTGTGGACATCAGAGCGCGAGCGCGAAGCGATGATCATCGAGCGCGACTCAGACGACGTCGCCCGCTGCTTCGCGCTCGAGCGCTTGCTCTACGAGCAGGGCCACGACCAGGTCTTCGCCGGCGAGATCACCGGTCTGATCTCAGCCGGTGCGTTCATCGCGTTCGGCCTGCAAGCCGATGCCAGCATGGGCGCGCGCAGGCAGGATGGGGGAGAGCTGGACGCGGCGTCGTTCGAGGGAATGCTCCCCGTCAGGCTGCTGCGTGTCCCAGCCCCCGCCGGGGCGAGCACCAGCACACGCTCATCCCGTGACGCGCGCCGTCGAACTCAGCAGGGCGGTCGCGGCCGGCGCGACGCGCCACGCCAGTCCGGTGGGCGCGATGGCGAGCGCGAGTGGTGGGAGCTCAACGAGCAGGGCACCATCCTCCAAGGCGAGCGCACCGGCGCGGCGTTGCGTCTCGGCGACGGCGTCGAGGTGCGCGTGGCGCGCGTCGACACGGTCCGCGGCCGCGTCGACCTGGTGCCCGCGCTGTAGCGGTCACTGCGAACCCATCAGCGGAGCCCGCCAGGGCGGAGCCCATAAAACCCGACCAGCTAGTCTCGGATCTCCATGGCAAAGGGCAAGGGCAAGCGCAAGGTCGGAGCGGGGGACGTCGCGTCCAACCGCTACGCCTCCTATCGCTATGAGCTGATCGAGCGGCTGGAGTGCGGCATCGTGCTCGAGGGCACCGAGGTGAAGGCGCTGCGCACCTCAGGAGCGCAGCTCAAGGATGGCTACGCCGCCATCCGTGACGGCGAGCTGTTCCTGCACTCGGTGCACATCCCCCCATACGCTCCAGCCTCACGCGAAAACCACGACCCCGAGCGCATCCGCAAGCTGCTGCTCCACCGCCGCGAACTCGACCGCATCGCCCAGCGCGCCGCCGAGCGAGGGCTCACGCTCGTGCCCACCCGCGTGTACTTCTCAGGCTCCCACGCCAAGGTCGAGATCGCGCTCGCCCGTGGCAAGGACCTCTACGACAAGCGCCAGTCCCTACGCGAGAAGGACAGCAAGCGCGACATGGAACGCGGTATTCGCGAAGCGCAGCGCTAGGCCCCCACGCGTGGGCCAGGCCCCGAAGCGCCGCTGCGAGGCCCGGGGTCCGGCGCTAGGCCCCGAGCGTGGGGATGCTCTGGGCGTTGTGGAAGAAGTTCCCCGGGTCGTACTTCGTCTTCACGTCCACCAGCCGGTTGAAGTTCTCCCCGTAGTACTCGCTCTGCCAGTCGCCAATCGCGAGGTTGGGGAAGTTCTGGTAGCTCTCGCCGCTCGTGTACGGGGCAATCGTTCTGATCACCGCCTCCGTCCACGCAACCATGTTCTCCCCGACGGACTGTGGCGCGTTGGCTTCCCATACGGACGTCGCCCGCAGCAGCGTCAGTGCGTCCCGGTGCACATACGCGGTCGCCCGACGGTCGACCTCGTTGGCCTTGCCGCCCACCCAGCCAAGCGACCAGAAGGAGCCGTTGTTGTGTTCGTCGCGACTGGGGCATTCCACCAGCAGCTCGATCACCTTCGCCATTACTTCCTCCGGCAGCGGTTCTCTCGAGTACAGCGAGTGGTCGCCCCACGCGTGGGGCGCTGTCGCCTCGGTCAGGAACTGCTGCTGCATTTCCCAGTACGGCAGCGTCTTCAGCGACACTTCTCGCGGCTGTGCCGCGTGCAGCAAGGGTTTCACCAGCTCCACCAACTCCTCCAGCGGGCCCAGGTACTGACCGCGGGAGAACGCCGCGATGGCCTCCCGCGGCCCGCCCGCGCCGACCTTCGTCGCCTGCGCCATCGCCACCGCGTTCAGCTCCCGTGGCGCGTTCTGCAGCATCGTGTCAAACGCCATCAGGACCTTCCCCGCAGCGTCCGCCCCGCGGTAATCGAACCGGTAGAACGCCACTTCCGGCCGCGGGATCTTCGCGAGCTGGAACGTCAACGACGTGTTGATCCCGAAGCTACCGCCCGCCCCTCCACGGCAGGCCCACAGCAGGTCGCTGTGGTTGGACCCGTCCACATGGAGCAGCTCACCCGACGCCGTGACCACGCGCGAGCCGAGCAGGTGGTCGCACGTAAGCCCCGCCCAGTGGGTGTTGTAGCCGATGCCACCGCCAAGAGTGAGCCCGCTCACGCCAACCGCCGGGCACGTGCCCCCCGGCAGGATGAACGGCCCGCCTTCCGTCCTCTGAAAGACGTCGTGGTTCACCGCGCCGCCGCCAATCTCCGCCCGCCCGTTCTTGTCCACCACCACCCCGTCAAGGGCGGCCATGTCGATCAACAGCCCCGTCGTCGTGGAGAAGCCCGCGTAGCTGTGACCGCCCGTGCGGGCGACCCCTTGGATGCCGTTTTCGCTACACCAGTTGACGCACGTCGCCACGTCGTGCTCGTCAATGCATGCCGCCACCGCCAGCGGGCGCACCGCATCGAAGCGCGTGTTCGCCGGTTGGCTGGCGTTTCCATAGCGGGGGTCCTGCCGGAGCAGCAATTCTCCCCTCAGCCGCCGCGCCAGCTCCTTGAGCGCGTTGTCTGCCACCCTCGCGTGCGGTGAGCCGTTGGCCCGCCGCGGGGGCTGTCCGCGATCCAGCAGCCGGATCGGCACATACAGCCCAAGCGCCGTGCTCGCTCCCGCGCGGATCAGCTCAC
>JBEKAM010000024.1:0-25116 GCA_050015915.1 Solirubrobacteraceae bacterium | reverse complement strand
GCGCAACCGCGCGATGTAGAAGCCGGCGGTGTGGTCGCGGTGCGGGAGCGTCACCATTGTGCCAGCGAGTTCGAAGTCGGTGTGGGAGTCGAGGAAGGCGGCGATCAGGTGCTCGTTCTCATTTGTTGAGATGGTGCACGTAGAGTAGACAAGCACGCCTCCCGGACGGAGGGCATGGGCTCCAGCGGCAAGAATCTTGCTCTGCACGGCGACCATCTCCGCGATTGCTTGGGGGCTGACGCGCCAGCGCAGATCGGCACGGGCTTGCAGCGTGCCGAGCCCTGAGCATGGTGGATCGACGAGCACGCGGTCGAAGGCGTCCATCTCCGGGTCTCGTCCGGCGCGCGAGAACTGCTCGGCGTCTGAGACCTCGACGATCACGTTGCTGGCGTGCAGGCGCTGTGCGGTGCGCACGAGGCTGCCGGCGCGGCGCGGGTTGCGCTCGACGGCGTGGACAACGCCACGGGTGTGCATGAGCGCGGCGAGGTGTGTGCTCTTGCCGCCCGGGGCTGCGCACAGGTCGAGCACGCGCTCGCCGGGTGCAGGATCGAGCGTGCGCGCGACGTGCATGGCTGCACGTGCTTGCGCGTGAAAGGCACCTGCCTTCCATAGCTCAGAGCCATGCACATCGAAGGGCTCCTCAAGTACGAGCGCCTCGGGGATTTGGGGATCTCGGTGTGTGCGCACGGGGAGCTTCGTGGCGAGCTCGTCGACGTCGCTGACGAGCGTGTTGGCGCGCAGCGCGACCTCCAGCGGCTCGTTGTCGGCGGCCATCAGCGCGCGGGCCTCGTCGGCGCCGAGCGAGTCCCACCAAAGCTGGGCGATCCACTCGGGGTGGGAGTGCTTGATGGCAGACTGCTGGGGGGTGGCGTCGCTGAGCGTGGCGAGCAGCGCGTCGGGCCCCTCGCGGGCGGCTCGGCGCAGCACGGCGTTGACAAGCCCGTGACCGCCGCGGGCGCCTGACTTGGCGAGCTCTACGGCATCGGCGACGACGGCGTAGTCGGGCGCGCCGCGCAGATAGAGAAGCTCGTACAGACCGATGCGAAGCGCGGCCACGAGCGGCGGGTCGAGCGCGGAAACGGGACGCTCAGCGAGTGCTTCGATGAGGTGGTCGAGCGTGCCCTTGCGCTGGACTGCACCGTAGGCCAGGCGCATCGCGAGGCCGCGATCGCGCGGGGCGAGATCGGCGGCCGCTGCGGTGAGCGCTCGGTCGGCGTAGGCGCCCTGCTCGAATACGCGTCGAAGGACGGTGTAGGCGCATGCGCGGGCGGGCGCGATCGTGGCGAGGGGTGGGCTGGGCATGGGAGTGATGATGGGCTATCCGCTGCGAGCGGCCCCGGCTGGGGTGAGCACGTCGGCGAGATCGCGGGCGAACCGTGCGGCCTCTGACTGTGTGAGGGTTGCGGTGGTGGCACGGATGCCGGGGTGAGAGCCTCCCAGACGATAAGGGGCTCCGGGGGCGAGCACCCAACCGCGCTGCATCAGCGCTCCCACCGCGTGCGCTTCCTCGGGTACGGGGATCCACACGTTCAAGCCGGATGCGCCGTGGGCCTCGATCCCGACGCCGGCTAGCTCGTCCAGTAGCTGCTCGCGCCGCTGCGTGTAGGTGGCGCTTGCCTGCTCAACTCGCTCGTGTACGGAGGGGTCGCTCCAGAGGCCGAGCACGAGGCGCTGCAGGATGTGGCTGACCCAGCCGGGCCCGCACTGCTGGCGGCCCTGCACACGGGCAATGGTGTGGGTGTCGCCGGCGAGCATGGCGAGGCGCAGGTCGGGCCCGAGCGCCTTGGCGACGGAGCGGGCGGCGGCCCAGCGCTCGGGGCGGGCACCGGCGGCGAGCAGGCTGTGTAGCTCGCTGCCGGCGACTGGCCCGAGGTGATCGTCTTCGATCAGCAGCGTGCGGGGGAACTCGGCGAGTACGGCGGCCAGCTCGTGCGCCCGTGTGGCGTCGAGTGCGGCGCCGGTTGGGTTCTGGCCGCGGGGGGTGATGACGACGGCGGTGGCGCCGCGGCTGAGCGCTTGATGGAGGCCGTGGGCGAGCATGCCGTGCTCGTCGAGCGCGACTGGCTCGAGCACGAGACCTTGGGCTCGGAGCAGGTCATACAACGCGGCGTAGCCGGGGTTCTCGACGGCTACGCGGTCGCCGGGCCGCAGGTGTGCCTGGAGCACTCGCTCGATCGCGTCCATGGCGCCGCTGAGGATGCACAGATCATCTCCAGGGACGCCGTCTGTGCGCAGCTGCTCGCGGGCCAGCTCGACGAGCTCTGGCAGTGCTTGCGGCTCGCCGTAGAGGCGCACGGGCAGCTGGACACGCGCGAGTGCGTGGGCGAGGTCTGGCAGCAGCGCCGGATCGGGGTTGCCGCGAGAGAGATCACGAGCGCCAGGCGGCACGGGTAGCGGCGCACGGAACGATCCGATCGGTGGACCCTGGCCGATGCGGGTGCCGCGCCGTGGCTCGCTTTGCACAACCCCGCGTCGGCGTAGCTCAGCGAGTGCGCCGGAGACGGTGACGGGGCTGAGACCCACCTCTGTGGCGAGTCGTCGCACCGAAGGCAGTTGCTGGCCGGGTGTGAGTGCTCCGCTGGCGACCGCTGCTTCGATCTCGTGAACGAGCTCCGCTGCACCGCGCGCCTTGAAGCGATACTGTTTTAGTTCAGTCATTGCTCTGTACTATTACAGATTTAATCTTGAGAGGAGGACGTCGTGTCCCCATTGCAGCCAGCTGAAGCGACTCCGGCCGCGGCCCCGTCCGAGCGTGTGAGGGTGCGCCGCAAGCGAGAACGGGGCAGCTATGACCGTGCGGTGATCGATGCGATCCTGGACGAGGCGTTGATCGCGCACCTGGGCATCGTTGACGACGAGGGCCAGCCGTTTGTGATCCCGACGCTGCACGCGCGCAAGGGCGACGTCGTGTACTGCCACGGCTCGAGCGCCAGCCGCACCTTGCGTGCGCTCGCCTCGGGCGCACCTGCGTGCCTGACGGTGTCGTTGATCGACGGGCTCGTGCTCGCCCGCGCGGCGATGCACCACTCGGCCAACTACCGCTCGGCGATGGTGATCGGAGGAGCCACGCTGGTGGAGGATCCGCGGGAGAAGCGGGTGGCGCTGGAGGCAGTCGTGGAGCACATCGTTCCGGGCCGCTTGGCAGACGTGCGCGCGCCGACGGAGAACGAGCTGAAGGCGACGTCGGTGCTGGCGCTGGCGATCGATGAGACCTCGGCGAAGGCTCGCGGCGGCGGGCCGATGGATGACGAGGAGGACTACGCGCTGCCCACGTGGGCGGGCGTCATCCCGCTCATCACCAGCGCTGGTGCCCCCGAGCCGGATGGGCGGCTCCCGGCGGGGATCGCACCGCCACCGTATGTCACCGCCTACCGCCGCCCCGCCCGTCGATGAGCGCTGCCAATGCCCGATATCCGTGCAAGCGCCTACCCCCGCCCGGGCAGCCCGTGACCGCGTAGGTAAGCGGAAGCCTCCATTGCGCGCCCGCCAGGTGGCTGCACGACGAGTAGCTCGAGCACGCCGGGTTTGCAGTCGAGCAGCAGTCGGCCGTCGCGCTCAGTCGGCGCGTAGCGCCCGTGCGAGGCTTCGTCGACGAGCGCCGCACGGTGCACCCCGAGCAGCCTGCCATCAGCGAGGGCTACGCGCGCGCCGATGTGCGGCTGCAGCGCCCGCACGACACGCTCGAGCTCGACGGCAGGCCGCGATGGGTCGAGCAGGCGGTCCTCCGGGCCGAGCTTCTCTGCGTAGGTGACACCGTCCTCGGGCTGCTCGTGAAACGGCGGTGACTGATCGAGGGCGCGTACGAGTAGCTCGCCGCCGAGCTCCTGTAGACGCGCGGCGAGCGAGCCGTAGGTGTCATCGGGGCGGATCGGCTCGACATCGGCGAGGCATACGGGGCCGCTGTCGAGCCCTGCGGTTAGGCGCATGATGGACACACCTGTCTGGGTGTCTCCGGCCATGATCGCGCGCTCGACCGGTGCGGCTCCCCGCCAACGTGGCAGCAGCGAGGGATGGACGTTGAGCAGCTCGTGTTCTGAGAGCAGCGGCTCCTTGATGAGTGCGCCGAACGCACACACAACGACCGTGTGAGGATGGGCACGCGCGATCTGCTCTCTGGAGTGCTCATCGCTGACGTTCTGGGGCTGCTCGAGCGCGATGCCGAGCTCGCGGGCGCTGGTGGCGACGGGCGGCGAGGTCATGTGCCGACCGCGGCCACTGGGCCGATCAGGGCGTGTGATGACGAGCGCGGGACGGTGAGCGTCGCTGCGGACGAGGCGCTCGAGCACGGCGGCGGCGAACTCGGAGGTGCCGATGAAGACGGTGCTCAACGCGCTAGGCCCCGCTGCGGGCGCTAGGCCGCATCGGCGGAGCGATCCGCGGCCGCCTCTTGTGCCTCGCGCATCGCGCGCATCGCTTCCTTGCGGGCTTGGCGGGAGATGTGGTCGAGGATGAGCACGCCGTTGAGATGGTCGACCTCGTGCTGGATCACGCGCGCCTCCAGGCCCTCGGCCTCGACCTCCAGCTCCTCGCCGGCCTGATCGTGTGCCCGTACCCGCAGTTGCGCATGGCGCTCGACCTCCACGTGCACGCCGGGCAGGCTGAGGCATCCCTCATCGCCGAGCTCGAGCTCCTCGCTGGCCCACTCGATTACGGGGTTGACAAGAGCTGTGACCGGGTCATCGACATACGCTTTGTAGACGAGCACGCGATGCAGTACACCCAGCTGTGTGGCGGCCAGCCCGACCCCCAGCGCGTCGTGCATCAGCTCCCCCATGCGCTGCACCTCGGCCTGTAGCTCCTCGTCGAAGCGCTCGACGGGCAGCGCGGTGGCGCGAAGGACGGGGTCGCCGAACTTGCGCACGTGACGCAGCGCGGCGTCACGACGTGCACGCGTCTCGGGGTCGAGCTCGGTCGCCTCGGGAGCGTCCTGCTCGCGCTCGACCTCCACGTCGTCCTGCTCGGACGCCGGCGCGGGTAGCTCGATCGAGTCCTCGTGCTCAGCTGGACTGTCGTCAGATGTCATCGTGCGACCAGTTTATGAGCCGTAGCGAGCTTGGCGTATCGACGTCCCGACTCAAAAGCGGCATGCGCCGAGCGAAAGCCGCGTGACGGCAACCCAGCCGGGCGCAGGACCGGCGGCTAATGCCCGCCGTGTGATGCCTTGGATGCCAGCAGCGTCGTGATCGCTTGCCCTGAATGGCTCGCTCCCCCGGGGTTGTGAGCCACGAGCATCACCCGTACGCCCAGCGCGTGCAAGCGCCCAAGCAGCGCACGCACCTTGGCCGACAGATGCAGCACGACAGTCACGACTTTGCCCCCAGCGATCGTAAACACGGCGCTACCGAGCGTGAGCACGACGGGCTTGGTCTTAGGTCTGCCTGCGGCGGCGAAGGTAACGGCTTTTTGCGTGCGCAATGTCAACGTGCCCACGCACTTGGCGTCACCAACCGGACAGCTGATCTTGATGGTCACTGCACCCGAGGCATTTGCTCGCAGCGGCTTACGCGCAAGAGCTACATCAGGCGAGGCTTCCTGGATGCCGAGCACTTGGATTTTCGCGGCTTCTTCTTCCTGGTGACGCTTTGCGGCGGCAGCGGCGGCTTCCTCTTCGAGCTTCTTTATCGCGGCCGTGAGCTCTTCATCCAGTGTCCTAATTTCCGCTTCGTGTTCGGCTTTCGTCAGGGTTACTTCTTGCGCTCCCGTCGGGGCTGCTTCTTCTTCCAGCTTTTTCAGCGTGGCCGCCGCTTCTTCTTCCTTCTTCTTCAGCTTGGCCGCCGCTTCTTCTTCAGCCTTCTTCTTCGCGGCGACTTCTTCTTCCGCGTGCTTCTTGACTTCTGCTTCTTCGTGGAGTTCCTTTGCGGTCCGCGCAACAACATTCACCAACTGCGTCACCTGGAGGCTCGTGAGACCGTAGTTGTCGGTGACGGTGAGCGTGACCGTGTATTCGCCGGGTACCGCATAGGTGTGTGTAGGAGCGACACCGCTACTGGTTGCCGAGCCGTCACCCCAGTTCCAGGAATAGCTCGTAACACTGCCTCCCGGGTAGGGATCAGTCGACCTGCTGGCGCTGAAGCCGACGGGGATTTCTGGATGCGCGGAGCTTGGTGGCGTGATTACTGCAGTCGGGAGGAGCGGCTTGAACGCTGCCAGCCCGTTTGGCGTACCGACGCCTGACGGCCCGTCGTAGCCTGGACGCGCGTTGCACGCACTGGTTCCTTCGCAATCCAGGACGAAGCCTGATTCTGCATTTGGCGTGCCACACAACAGCGCGGATTCGCCATCGCAGTACCCATCGCCTCCTTCGGTTACGTCATACAGCGCAGAGGCGTCGCCGAGGTGGCCGTAGAGCGATAGCGCAGGGTACTTGAGCCCATTGGCACCACCAGCAAGCGCGTAAAGGGAGGCGATCAGTGGCGCCCCCAGCGAGGTACCCCCAAACGTCGCCCAGCCTCCATACCGTTCGATCTCTTTCTGAACTTCTTCATGGCTACATTCAATTTCCGACGTGCAGTAGTTGAAGTTGTCATATAGATCGAAGCCCGTCAGCGGGTCGCCGTCAGCGGACATATCCACCGAGAGTCGTTTTTCGCCGCATCCAGCGGAGGAGAAGCCAGCGGCATCCTGCTGCCATGGCTGCGCGAGGAAGAGTGTGCTACAGCCGCTGGTCGTGACGTAGCCGGCGCCGAGTTCGTTGTCGTCGTAGGGGCCGTCGTCGTTCCAGACCGTCTCGTTGGTCCGTGTCCCACTTTCGCTGAGTTCGAGCGAGGTACCTCCCACGGAGACCACAGTCGGTAGCGACGCTGGCGCATTGGGCATGGCGGGGGGCTTGATTTCCCGCAGTAGGTAGTTCCAGTTGTCATAGCCGTAGTCGCCGCCCGCGGCGGTGATGACGACCCCCGGATGGTTGTATGCCACCCGCTCTTCCGCGTCCAAACCCAATTCGGGCCCACCGTAGGAGTTGGACACCTCGGTGGCTCCCAGGGCAACGGCGTCGTCGACCGCTCGCGCGAGATCTTCGTCGTCCGCGTCCTTGGCCTCGACGAGCAGGATCTTGCACCCACGGCAGACGGCGCGAACCATCTCGACGTCGAGCGAGATCTCCTGTGACCAACCTTCTTGGTCTTGTGGGGGAAGGGCACCTGGGCTTTCGCTTCCTTCCTGGTTCACCTTCCTGAAGCAGCCGTTGGCTTTCGTGCATTCGCCCAGTCCGTAGTGACTGTCGAACGCGGCCAGATCTTCTTCGATCTTGGGGTCGTCGGAGGCAGCGATGACCGCCACGGGGTGTCCCGAGCCGCCCGCTGGGTCGTAGCCGTAGGCGGTGGCCAGCTCGGTGGGTGTGAGCCCACCAGACGGGCCCGAGCTGGCGTCACCAGCACCGGCGATATAGGGGTGCACGCCCGAGTCGGCGGCGGCGGCGGAAGCGGCGACCGGTTGACGCACGACGGCGAAGCATGTTGCGCTGCCAGCCCGCGGCGGCGGGCAGGCGTGCGTGAGACGCGCGTAGTCGATTCGCGTCGGCGCGGCGGCTGCGACTGACACCATCACCGTTACGCTCGTGACGAACACCGCAGACAGCGCCCACAAGCCCTTAATCCTGAGGCGCACACGACTTGGATCCATCCTCACGCTCCTGATCTCGTACGCCAGGTTTCCCCGACCGTCAAAGCTACGCGCCCACCGTTGCCAGGCTGTCACCAAATCAGGCCGCCGAGAGCCCGGCAAGGTACCAGATGTCCGAACAGAGGACAAACGAGCGCCAATTGCGCGACGGGCTTACCGCGAAGGTCTCGTGCTCTGCAGCCCTACTGCGGGTCCACATCAACGCTGAAGCTGACCCCAGCGTGCCCGCGCCCGCCAGCCACCTGGCGCACTGCCTCGCCCACCGCCCACACCGCGGGACGGCGCTCGGCGGCCTTCACCATCAGTACCTGGCGCTCGCGCCCGCGCAGCCTGAACAGTGAGGCTGGTCCGAGCACGACGGGGCTTTGGAGGAGATCAGCGCGGGGCTGCTCGAGGCACTCCACGAGCGACTGACGTAGCGCGAGCGCAGCGGCACGAGCACGTGTTGACTCCTCGGCGGAGCAGATGATCCTGATCAGGTGCGAGAACGGCGGGTAGCGTAGGGCTTGGCGACGTTCGAGCTCCCCCGCGAGGAAGCCGTCGCTGTCGTGCTGTGCGGCGTGCACGATCGCGCGGGCCTCTGGCGCAATCGTCTGCACGAGCACGCGCCCGTGCCCGCCGCGCCCGGCACGTCCGGCGAGCTGGGCGATGAGCGCGAATGTCCGCTCCTCGGCGCGAAAGTCGGGGAAACGCAGCGTGGCATCGGCATCGAGCACAACAGCGAGACCAACGTCGGGGAAATCGTGGCCCTTGGCGACCATCTGCGTACCGATCAGAGCCCCGCACTGCGCCGCCTCAAAGCGGCGCAGCACGGCGCCGACACCGGTGTCATCACTGTCGCTCGCGTTTGCGACTACATCAGCATCGAGTCGAAACACGGGGAAGCTACCGTCGTCGAAGATCTGCTCCAGGTCGTGCTGTAGACGCTCGGTGCCGGCGCCGTGACGCGCGACTGATGTCGAGGCGCAGTCAGGGCAGCGCGAGGGCGCCTGCTCACGGTGACCGCAGTGGTGGCAGGCGACGTAGCCGCCGGCACGGTGTAACACGAGCGCGACGTCGCAGTCCGGACAGCTCCACACACGCCCACACGAGCGGCAGGAGAGGAAGTTAGACCAGCCGCGGCGGTTGAGCAGCACGATCGCCTTACCGCGCGTTGCGCGTACCTCGGCGAGAGCCTGAGCTGTGATCGAGTGCAGACCATGGGCCTGTTCGCGCATGTCCAGGATCTCGACAGCTGGTAGCGGTCGACGGTCCACGCGGCGGGCAAGCCGCATTATGGGCATCCGATGGATGCTCTCGGCACGCGGCGTGGCGCTGCCGAGCAGCAGCACCGCGCCACAGCGCCGGGCACGCTCGGCGGCAACGTCACGCGCGTCGTAGCGCGGATCGTCGCCGGACTTGTAGGAGGCGTCGTGCTCCTCGTCGACGATCACCAACCCGAGATCCTCGACTGGCGCGAATACGGCCGAGCGCGGGCCTACGCAAACCCTTGCCTCGCCCTCGCGCAGGCGCCGCCACTCCGCGTAGCGCTGGCTTTGGGCTAGCCGCGAGTGCAGCACGGCAACGGTCTCTCCGAAGCGTTCTATGAAACGCCCGACGATCTGCGGGGTGAGCGCGATCTCAGGAACGAGCACGATCGCCCCGCGGCCCTGCTCGAGGGTCGCAGCGGCAGCGCGCAGATAAACCTCGGTCTTGCCCGAACCAGTGACCCCGTGCAGCAGCTGCTGTGTGCTCCGTCGCTCCTTCAGCGCGTCCAGCAAAGGCTCGAGCACAACGCGCTGGTCATCGGTCAGCTCTGGAACGTGGGGGCTTCGTGCACCGACGCTCAGATGGCGCGGGCGAGCGACCGCACGGCGCTTACGCCCGCTGAGCCGACGCGCAGCCCCGGGAGGCAGGACAAGGCCGAGCGCACGAGCAAACGTCGTGCAGTACTCCGCGGCGACCCATTCGGCCAACTCCACCAGCTCGAGGGATAGGGCGGGCGGGCCTTCATCCAGCGCCCGTAGTGGCACCAGCAGCTTCTCCTCAGCTACCTCGCTGGTATCGGCGAGGCCGACGACTACGCCGAGCAGCTTGCGTCCGGCGAAGGGCACCACCAGCATCGAGCCAACGCCGACTTCGCCACGCAGCTCCTGCGGCAAGCGGTAGTCGAACGGCCCACGCAGGGCGCGGGTGCTCGTCATCGGTTCGACCTGCGCGATCAGCGACCCTGCGCCTGGCTCGACCAGCGCGATCGTCGACGTCGCGCCGGTCTCTAGATCCTGGCTGTCCAGTTGGGCGATGCTCGACACCGCCTCGACCTTAGACGGTCGACAGGCGGCGCCAGACGGCGTTTGCGAGTGCCCGGCGCTCAGAGGCCGACGGCTGCTCGCAGCGCATCACCCTTGTCGGTGCGCTCCCAGGTGAAGTCCGCGTCGTCGCGTCCGAAGTGGCCGTAGGCGGCGGTCTTCTGGTAGATCGGGCGGTGCAGGTTCAGCTCCTCGCGGAAGGACCCGGGGCGCAGGTCAAAGACCGCATCGACGGCACGTGCGATCTGGCCGCGCGTGAGGCCCTCCTTCTCGGTGCCGAACGTCTCGACCATCACCGACACCGGGTGCGCAACCCCGATCGCATACGCGACCTGCACTTCAGCGCGGCCGGCGAGGCCGGCGGCGACGATGTTCTTGGCGACCCAGCGTGCGGCGTAGGCAGCGGAGCGATCGACCTTCGAGGGGTCCTTGCCGGAAAACGCACCGCCGCCGTGGCGCGCCATGCCGCCGTAGGTGTCGACGATGATCTTGCGTCCGGTCAGCCCGCAGTCGCCCACGGGGCCGCCGATCACGAAGCGCCCGGTGGGGTTGACGAGGAAGTTCCTGCGCAGCTTGCTCGCGTCGTAAAGATCGCCCGGGAGGATCGGCCCGACGACGTGCTCCCACAGGTCGTCTGGGATCTGCGCTTCGGAGCCCTCGCTGTGCTGGGTCGAGATCAACAGCTTTTCGATCTCGACGGGCCTGCCGTCCTGATAGCGGACGCTGACCTGGGTCTTGCCGTCCGGGCGCAGGTAGTCGAGCGTGCCGTCCTTGCGGACCGCGGACAGTCGCTCGGCGAGCCGGTGCGCTAGCGAGATCGGTAGCGGCATCAATGTCTTCGTCTCGTCGGTGGCGTAGCCGAACATCATCCCCTGGTCGCCGGCGCCGGCAACATCGAGCTCGTCATCGTCGCTTGCGTCAGTTCGCGCCTCGTAGGCCTTGTCGACGCCTTGGGCAATGTCCGAGGACTGCTTGTCGATCGCGTTGAGTACCGCACATGAGTCAGCGGAGAAACCGAGGTCGGCGTCGGTGTAGCCGATCTTGCGGATCGTCTCGCGAGCTATCTCCTGGATGTCAACGTAGGTTTCGGTGGAGATCTCCCCCGAGACGACCACCAGGCCTGTGTTTACGAGCGTCTCGCACGCTACGCGGCCATACGGTTCGTCGGCCAGCACGGCGTCGAGCACCCCATCGGAGATCTGGTCGGCGACCTTGTCGGGATGACCCTCGGTGACCGACTCGGAGGTGAACAGAAACTCGTTGTCGTTTAGCTCAGTCATGTGTTTGGAATTCAACTCCAGGAAGTGAGTGGATAGCGGTTGGGCGCCTGCGAGCGCGGCAAAAGTCGCAGAAGTCTATGCGGCACGGGCTCCTCCGCGCTGGCCGCGCTCGACGAAGTCGATGATCAGCGGCACCCCGTCCATGCCATAGCGGGCGCGCAGGCGGTTCTCGATGTAGTACGCGTAGTCGCGTGTCACGCGGGCGCGGGAGTTGATCTGGATGGCAAAGCGCGGGGGACGCTCGCCGATCTGGGCCATGTAGATCAGCTTCAGGCGATGACCACCGGCGCCGCGGCGAGTGCCGACCGGCGGCTGGCGGGCCTGCGTGGCCTCGGCGAGAAAACGGTTGAGCTCAGGGGTGGGGATACGCCCGGACATGCGCTCGCCGAGCGTGATCGCCTCGTTCAAGAGGCGTGCTACGTGGCGGCCGGTCTTGGCGCTGACGGTCAGCACACGCGGGCGTAGCCGCAGCTTTGCGGCCACACGCGCGCGCTCGTGGTCGAGATCGAGCCGGCGCTCGCCGTCGCTCTCGGCATGCTCCTGCAGGTCCCACTTGTTGAGCACGATGGCAGTCGCACAGCCCGCCTTCATCGCCAGCTCCGCGACGCGCAGATCCTGCGCGGTGACGCCATCGCTCCCATCGCAGACCACGAGCGCGACATCAGCGCGCTCGGCGGCACGCTGGGAGCGCAGGGATGTGTAGTACTCGACCGAGTCGGCCACCTTCGACTGGCGG
The DNA here is from genome assembly GCA_050015915.1 of Solirubrobacteraceae bacterium. Taxonomy (GTDB): domain Bacteria; phylum Actinomycetota; class Thermoleophilia; order Solirubrobacterales; family Solirubrobacteraceae; genus Palsa-744. The sequence continues at coordinate 13,192 of JBEKAM010000024.1, read as the reverse complement.
CGCATACCGGCAGTGTCGACGAGGATCAGCTTGCGTCCATCCACCAGCAGCGGCATGTCGATCGCATCGCGCGTGGTGCCGGCGAGATCGGAGACGATCACCCGCTCCTCGCCGAGAAAGCGGTTGACCAGCGAGGACTTGCCGACGTTGGGCCTGCCAATCACGGCCAGTCGCACGGTGTTGTCGGCCGGCTCGAGATCGCCTGCTGGCAGCAGCGAGACGATCTCATCGAGCAGGTCGCCCGAGCCGAGCCCCTGTGCGGCGGAGACGGCTATCGGCTCACCGAGCCCGAGGCGATGGAAGTCGGCGGCGAGCGGTAGCTCGCTGACGCTGTCGCACTTGTTGGCGGCGACGATCGTGGGCAGGCCGCCGCGGCGAAGCATGTCGGCCATCTCCTCATCGCCGGGGCGCACTCCAGCACGCGCGTCAACCACGAGCACCGCCACCTGCGCGTCCGCAAGGCCAGCACGCGCCTGGTCGCGGATAGAGCCCGCGAGCGGATCTTCGTCCTCGAAGTCCACGCCGCCGGTGTCGATCAGCGTGAAACTGCGCCCGTTCCACTCGCAGTCGAGCTCCTTGCGGTCGCGTGTGATGCCGGGACGCTCGTGCACAACCGCCTCGCGGGTGCCCGTGAGGCGGTTGATCAGCGAGGACTTGCCCACGTTTGGATAGCCGACGACGGCAACCTTCATCGGGCCAGTATGCCCAGATACGCGCTCTTTCCCGGCCTCGGTGGCGCTCAGTCGACGCCATCGAGCAGCATCATGTCCCGTCGAGGTCCTCTATCAGCCCGGCTATCTCCCCCACGACTTCCTCAACGCTGCGCCCGCTCGTGTCGAGCATGACCGCATCGGGTGCTGCCTGCAGGGGGCTGTGCTCGCGGCTCTTATCGCGCTCGTCGCGCATTGTCTGCTCGGCGAGCACCGTCTCGAGGTCGGCGCCTAGTTCAGCTGCGCGGCGACGTGCACGCTCACGCGGGTCGGCGGTGAGGAAGATCTTGAGCTCGGCGTTGGGGGCAACAACGGTGCCGATGTCGCGTCCCTCGGCGACCCAGTCGCCGGCGTCAATCAACTGGCGCTGCTTAGCGACGAGCGCCGCGCGCACGGCGGGATCGGCGGCGACGACAGAGGCAGCCTTTGATACCTCAGCGGTACGTATGGCTTCGCTGACGTCGCGTCCGTCAAGCACTACTGAGCCCGACACCGTCTGCCCCGCCCCGAGGGCGCCACCGCGGAACTCAATCGTGATCGCACGCGCGAGCTCGCCGAATGAAGCTTCCTGCTCGGGCAGCTGTCCCCCGCCCCGTTCAAGCGCTGCAAACGCGACGCAGCGGTACATGGCGCCGCTGTCGAGGTAAGTAAAGCCGAGCTCGTGGGCGAGCGCACGGGCGACGGTGGACTTGCCAGCGCCGGCGGGACCGTCGATCGCTACGAGCACAGCTGCTCGAGGTCTTCGACGAACCCCGGGTAGGACACGACGGCGGCGTCCATCCCGATGACCTCCACTCCCTCCTTGGAGGCGAGCCCGGCGACGGCGCCCATCATCGCGAGACGATGGTCTCCGAGGGCATCGATCTGCCCGCCGCGCAGGCCGCCCGTGCCGCGTACCGCGAAGCCATCGTCGGTGGCCTCGATGTCGGCGCCGAGGCCACTGAGACCATCGACCACACCAGCAATCCGATCGGTCTCCTTGATTCGTAGCTCCTGGGCACCGCGCACGACGGTCTCGCCCTCGGCGAAACAGCCGAGCAAGGCAACGAGCGGCAGCTCATCGATCGCCAGCGGCACCTCATCGGGCTCCACGATTGTGGCCTCGAGCACGCCGTGGGCGACGTCGAGGTCGCTGACGGGCTCCTCGGGGGAAAGCTCGCCGGTCTCCTCCTCGAGGTCGCCCAGGACGATGCCCTGCATACGACGGACGATGCGCAGAAAACCTGTGCGGGTCCAGTTGACGCCAACGTCGCGGATCAAAAGACGCGAGCCGGGCACGAGCACGCCGGCGGCGATCATGAACGCAGCGGAACTGGGGTCGCCGGGAATCCGAACGTGGTCGAGCAGCAGCTCGTCGGCGTTGGCGACGGTCACGTGGCGGCCATTGCGGTGAATGGCGACGCCGGCGCGCAGCAGCATGCGCTCGGTGTGGTCGCGGCTGCGGGCGGGCTCACCCACGGTGGTGGCGCCGTCGGCGGCTAGCCCAGCGAGCAGCACGCAGGACTTGACCTGTGCGCTTGCGACGTCGAGCTCGTAAGCAATGGCGCGCAGCCGCGTACCGCGCACGTGTAGCGGCGGAAAGCGCCCATCGCGCGCGTCGAGCTCGGCGCCCATCAGCCGTAGGGGCTCGGCGATGCGGTCGACGGGTCGCCGCCGGATCGACTCGTCGCCGTCGAGCGTGAACGAGCGCCCCTCCTGCGCGGCTAGCCATCCGGGCAGTAGCCGCAGTAGCGTGCCGGCGTTGCCGACGTCGATTGGCTCGTCGGGCTCGCGCGCCTCCCGCAAGCCGGTGCCGCGGACGACGAGATCATCGCCGTGGACCTCTACGAGTGCGCCCAGCGCACGGGCGGCGTCAAGTGTGGAGTTGGTGTCGGCGGCATGCAGGTAGCGCTCGATGCGCACTGGCTCAGAAGCCATGGCGCCCAGCAGCGCGGCACGGTGGGAGATGGACTTGTCCGCGGGTGCTGTGAGCTTTCCTGAGAGTCGGCGTGCTGGCTCGAAGCGCTTGTTCATCGTGTGGCGCTCATGCTTGCACGACGGGGAAGCCGAGGTCGGCGATCAGCTCGCAGGCCCGCTGGGCGTGCTCGGAGCCGCCGATCCACAAGGCGACGACTCCCTGGCGGTTGTCCTGCGAGGGCGATAGCACCATGTCGAGGATGTTCACGCCGGCACGGCCAAGCGCGAGCGCGATCTCGGCGATCACACCGGGCCGGTTGGGCACGGACACGCGTAGCTCGAGCGCCGGCTGGCCCTCGATCCCGCCGACCAGACCGGCGCCGAGCAGCGCCTCGCGCTCGCCGCGCGCGCCATCGTTCCAGGCTCTCACCGCATCCGCGTCCCCCGCGGCCAACCAGCCGCGCACCTCCCCCAGACGCCCGGTCAGCCCGTCGATGCCGGCGATCAGCGCGTCGCGGTTGGACATGTAGATGTCTGTCCAGATGGCGCTATTGGCACCGGCGACGCGGGTGGCGTCGCGAAAACTCGGTCCGACAGCGGGCAGCCGCTGTGACTCCCCGCTGAGCAGCGCCGCGGTCTCGGCGACGAGCAGGTTGGCGAGCACGTGCGGCAGGTGCGACACGCCCACCATCAGACGATCGTGGGTCTCGGCGTCGATCGCCTCGGGACGCGCGCCGAAGCGACCGAGCAGCCGGTGCAGACGCTCGTAGAGCACGCCCGCGGTGCTGCCTTTGGCGGGCGTCAAGTACCACGTGGCGCCATCGAAGAGGTCCTCGCGTGCGTGCTCGACGCCGGCGGTCTCGGCGCCCGCGAGCGGATGTCCGCCAACGAAGCGCTCATCGGACGCGGCGTCGGCGAGAACGCGCTTGGTCGAGCCGACATCCGTGACGACACAATCGGGGCCGGCGCTCTCTAGCGCCAAGCGCACGGTCTCCCCGAGCGCCCCCACTGGCGTGGCGGCGAACACGACGTCGGCCCCGGCGACGGCGCCTGCGATGTCATCGGCCGGCTCGTCGATCGCTCCCAAGGCGAGCGCGCGGGTGCGAACGTCGGGGTCAGGGTCGTAGCCGCGGACCCTCGCAGATGCGCGCGAGCGCGCGGCCAGTCCGATCGAGCCCCCGATCAGGCCGACGCCGAGGACCGCGATCCGCATCCGCTCAGGGCTGCGCCGTCTGCGTTGGGGCAACGTTGCGAGCGCGTACAGACTCTACCAACGCCTCCAGCACCTCGACGGTCGTCTCCCAGCCGATGCATCCGTCGGTGATCGACTGCCCGTAGCGCACCTCGACCCCGGGCCGCAGATCCTGGCGCCCAGGGACGAGAAACGACTCGAGCATCACGCCGACGATGGCATCGTTGCCACTCGCGATCTGCCTGCCGACGTCAGCTGCCACGCGCGGCTGGCGCTCGGGGTCCTTGCCGCTGTTGTCGTGGCTGAGGTCAACCATCACGCGCTTCGGCAGCCCCGCGGCGCCGAGCAGCCCCAGCGCCGCCGCGACGCTCGAGGTTTCGTAGTTGGGCTGGCCTTTTCCGCCACGCAGGATGATGTGACAGTCCTCGTTACCGCGCGTGTACAGGATCGCCGACGTGCCATTCGGATCGATGCCGGCAAACGCGTGTGGCTCCGCCGCGGCGCGAACAGCGTCGACGGCCACCTGCACGTTGCCATCGGTGCGGTTCTTGAAACCGACCGGCATCGACAGCCCCGAACCGAGCTGGCGGTGGATCTGGCTCTCGGTCGTACGCGCGCCGATCGCGCCCCACGAGACGGCGTCGGCGATGTACTGCGGCGTGATCGGGTCCAGGAACTCGCATCCGACGGGAATCCCGCGGTCGAGCACGCCAAGCAGCACGCGCCGCGCGAGGTGCAATCCCGCGTTGACGTCGCCCGAGCCGTCGAGGTGCGGATCGTTGATCAGGCCCTTCCAGCCCGTAGTTGTCCGTGGCTTCTCGAAGTAGACGCGCATCACGATCAACAGCTCGCCGCTCAGATCGCGTGCGAGCTGGCCGAGGAGCCCCGCGTACTCGAGCGTCGCGTCGGGATCGTGCACGCTGCACGGCCCGACAACGGCGAGCAGCCGGCCATCGGTCCCCTCCAGCACGGCGCGGACGTCGCGGCGGCCGCGGATCACGACGTCCGCCTGCTCGCGGCTCAAAGGCAGCTCCTCGAGCAGCGCATCGGGCGCGAGCAGCGGCACAACCCTTTCGATCCGCCGGTCGCGGACGTAGTCAGCCGGACGCAGCTCGGCACCGGGCAGCTCAGGCAAGAGCCGCCCTCCCTGCGAGCGCCTTGCCGGCGAGCGCCGCGGCGCGTTCCACCGCCAGCACGTACTCAGCGAAGTCTTCCGTGGGCAGCGCCTGCGGCCCATCGCAGATGGCCTGCTCTGGGTTGGGGTGCACCTCGACGATGATCCCGTCGGCTCCGACCGCGGCGGCGGCCAGCGACAGCGGCGTCACGAGATCGCGCCGTCCGGCGGCGTGGCTCGGGTCGACGATCACGGGCAGGTGCGAGAGCTCCTTGAGCACGGGCACCGCCATCAGGTCGAGCGTGAAGCGGTAGGCGGTCTCGAACGTACGGATGCCGCGCTCGCACAGGATCACGTTGGGGTTGCCTTCCTTGAGGATGTACTCGGCTGCCATCAGCAGCTCGTCGAGCGTGGCTGACAATCCACGCTTGAGCAGAACAGGACGCCCGGCGCGGCCGAGCTCGGCCAGCAGCGGGTAGTTCTGCATGTTGCGAGCGCCGATCTGAATCACGTCGGCGACCTCCAGCACGGGATCCAGGTCGCCGATGTCCATCAGCTCGGTGACGATCGGCAGGCCCGTCTCGGCCTTGGCCTCGGCCAGCAGTTTCAGGCCCTCCCGTCCGAGCCCCTGGAATGCGTAGGGAGAGGTGCGCGGCTTGTACGCGCCGCCGCGCAGCAGCGTCGCGCCGGCATCGCGCACGACGCGCGCCGTCTCGAGCGTCTGCTCGCGCGATTCCACCGTGCACGGCCCTGCGATCAGGGCGAAGCTCTCCCCGCCGACCTTGCGCCCGTCGATGTCGAGGACGGTGCGCTCGCCGTGGGTGATCTGCGCGGAGGCGAGCTTGTAGGGCTTCAGGATCGCCACCACGCGATCGACGCCGGGCTGGCCCTCGAGGCCGAGGCTCTCGACGTTGGCATCCTGCTCGACGTCGCCGATCGCGCCGATCACCGTCAGGCGCGCGCCCAAGATGCGATGTGCACGCGCGCCGGCACACTCGATCTTCTCGACGACCGCCTCGACCTCCTCGTCGGTTGCGGTCTCCTTCATGACGATCATCATCAACTCATCCTTTCACTGACGCCTGGGCATGTTAGAGGTGCATCGCTTTCACCACCTGATGCTTCGCGAGAGGGGCGTATAGGACACCCCGGGCGGGTGGCGCTTGGTCTCTCTTCAGAGACCCAATGCGGCCGTGGTACCCGCTCACGAACGGGTCACGGCCAAAGCGCCTAACTAAATCGCCAGGCGAAATAGGCACATGAGGACGGCCACGCGGCGTCTGCGGGGAAGCTGGGAGCTGATGTGCAAAGGGACGCGGTCATGACTGTCACTTGAGTTTGTAGCAGACGCTGGGCGCGCAGTCGAGTGATAGGAGACGATTTGACGTATCCCCTGACCGAGCTCTGCATCACCGGTCTTCCCGCAAGCTTCGCCTCAGCGCGCGGGAGCGGGCGCGAGCACTTCGGTGAGGGCATCGAGGAACCGTCTGTTCTCCTCAGGCAACCCATAGGTGACGCGTAGCGCGGGTGTTTCCGATCCCAGGGCGCTACCGCCGCGCACGAGCACGCCACGCTCGCCCAGCCCGCGCATGACCGCCTGCTCGTCGTACTCGTCGCCGAGGTGAAACCAGCAGAAGTTGGCCTGCGAGTCGGCGGGCTGGATGCCGAGCGCACGCAGGCGCTCGTCGACTGAGATGCGCTCGGCGACGGTACGGGTAACGCGATCCTCGACTGCGTCCTGGTGAGCGAGCGCCTCGACGGCGGCGGCTTGAGCGAGGGCGTTGCAGAAGAATGGTTGGCGCACTTGGTCGAGCGCGCGCGGCAGTTCCTCGGAGCCACATAGCGCGAAACCGACGCGCAGGCCACATAGGCCGTGAACCTTGGAGAAGGTTCGCAGCAGCACGAGGTTGGGGTGACTGTCGAGCAGCTCAAGCGTTGCGTCAGGGTCCTCGAGCAGGTTGAACTCACAGTAGGCCTCGTCGAGAATCACGCATACGTACGGGGGTACCTCGGCTAGGAAGTCGGCGATGTCGGCGAGGGGGATGGCGGTGCTGGTGGGGTTGTTGGGGTTGCACACGAGCACAAGCCTTGCTGCAACGGTGATCTCGCGCAGCATCGCGGGCAGGTCGTGGCGCTCCTGCTCGTCGAGCGCCACGGTGATCGCACGCGCACCGGAGGCAGCGGCGAGGTGTGGGTAGACGGAGAACGACGGCCACGCATAAACGAGCTCGGCGCCGGGCTCCAGCAGCGCCTCGCCGGCGGCGAGCAGGATGTCGCAGGAGCCGTTGCCGATGGCGATGCGCGAGCTGGGCACGCCGTAGCGATCGCTCAGCTTCTGGCGCAGCAGTGAGTTGGTTGGGTCGGGGTAGCGGTTGAGCGTCCCAAGGGCACGCTCGATCGCCTCGCGCACCTCGGGTAGCGGCGCGTAGGGCGACTCGTTGCTAGCGAGGCGCACGAGCGGCTCGTGCTGTGCATAGCCGCCAGCCGCCGGATACACGGGGATCCGTCTAACTCGCTGTGAGAACTCGAGTGCCACCGCCTTATTGTGCCGCGTCGAGATCAGCGCGCAGGGCGCGGGCGTCTCCTAAGTACACGTGCGCAGGCACGTGGTCCTCGTCGGCGTGATAGTGGATCAGCACCCTGATTACGCGCGGCATCGAGCGCGGGACGGGGATCTCCTGTGCACACAGCAGTGGCACGCGCTCGAAGCCGAGGGCACGGGCGGCGACGGCGGGGAACTCGGCGTTGAGGTCTCTGGTGGCGGTGAAGATGCAGCTGACGACGTTGTGCGGCTCGAGCGCGTTGCGCTGCATGATTTCGCGCATCAGCTCGCTGGTCGCGTCGAGGATGTCCTGCGCGTTGTTGAGCTTGACGCTTACGGCGCCTCGGAGTGCGAACAGTCGCATGGCGGGCGATTGTGTCAGAGCGTGAGCGCGCGCAGGCGCTCGACCTCTGCCGCCGGAAGGCGCCGGTGGGCACCGGGCGCGAGGCCGCCCAGCTTCAGCCCCCCGAAGCTAGTGCGCTGGAGGGCCAGCACGGCATGGCCGACCGCCTGGCACATCCTGCGCACCTGGCGGTTGCGACCCTCGTGGATCGTCAGCTCGATCAGATTGGAGCCGCGTCCACCGATGCGGTGCACCTGAGCGGGCGCGGTGCGGCCATCCTCGAGCTCCACGCCCGTGCGCAGCGCCTCGAGGACGTCGTCGGTGATGGGGGCTCCACGCAGCTTGGCGCGGTAGGTCTTGGGTACTTCGAAGCGTGGGTGGGTGAGCCGGTTGGCGAGATCGCCGTCGTTGGTGAGCAGAATCAGCCCGGAGCTGTCGGCGTCCAGTCGCCCCACCGGATATAGACGCAGACCATTCGCTGGTACGAGCTCGATAACTGTGCGCCGCCCGTGTGTGTCGCGCGCGGTGGAGACGACCCCGACGGGCTTGTGCAGGGCATAGAGCACGCGTGGCTCCGCTCCCGCGAGGAGCTCTCCGTCGAGCGCGACACGGCTGGCCTCATCCACATCGCGTGCAGGGTCGGTGACGGTCTCGCCCGCCACGGTGACCCGTCCCGCGGCGATCATCGTCTCGGCAGAGCGCCTGGAGGCAACGCCCGCGTGGGCTAGGTACTTAGCTAGGCGCATAGCGGCTTCCCGGTGATTTCACGCATGTGCTGCAACCATAGGAGGAGATCCGGCCACTGGTGGACATCCTGCCCGCGTGCCGGTGGCATCGATCATGGACCTCCAGCTGCTCGATCAGACCCTCGCGGACCGCGGGGAGCCGCACTTTCGTGCCCGCCAGGTGTGGGCGTGGACGGCGCGCGGTGTGCGCGGCTATGACGAGATGACGAATATTCCGGCGGAGCTGCGGGAGGTACTGGCACGTGAGCTTCCGTTCTCGAGCCTGGAGCTGCGCGAGCAGGCCCATTCGGACGACGGGACCGTGAAGGCGCTGTTCGCGACTACAGACGGACGGGCGCTTGAGGCAGTGCTGATGCGATTCCGCGATGGGCGCCGCTCGATCTGTGTGTCATCACAGTCGGGCTGTCCGCTTACGTGCACGTTCTGCGCGACAGGCGCGATGAAGTTCGCGCGCAACTTGACTGCCTCGGAGATCGTCGACCAGGCGCTGCACTTCCGCCGCATGGAAGCAATCGATCACTGCGTGTTCATGGGCATGGGCGAGCCGATGATGAACCTGGACAACGTGTTGGCGGCATGCGAGCGCCTGCCGGACATCGGCATCACGCATCGACGTACGACGATCTCCACGGTCGGCTGGATACCGGGCATCGAACGGCTGACCGAAAGCGACATGCCGATTCGCCTGGCACTATCGCTGCACGCGGCAGATGAAGCGCTGCGCTCGGAGCTAATGCCCGTAAACGAGCGTTATCCGCTGCACGAGGTGATCGAAGCGTGCCACGCGTTTTATGCGCGCAAGCGCAGGCGCGTGTTCGTCGAGTACGTGATGCTGGCTGGCGTAAACGACCGCTACGAGCAAGCGCTGGCTTTGGCAGACGCTCTGTCTGGCGGACGCGAGGGCCAGCCGATCTTCAAGGTCAACCTGATCCCCTACAACCCCACTGCCGCAGGCGCGTATGAGGGATCTGGCCGGGAGTCGATCGCAGCCTTCCGCGGCGCACTGGAATCCCGTCAGATCCCGGTGACCGTGCGGCTCACACGCGGGCGCGACATCGACGCAGCCTGTGGCCAGCTAGCCGCCAGCGCGGCCTAGCCTCCCCCGCCGGCGCGCGCCTCACCCGCCCGCAATAGCCGCTCGCGCAGCTCCGCCTGCTCCTCGGGCGTGGGGTCCCAGCGGGCGATGTCGGGGAGCTCGTCGAGCGTGCGCAGGCCGAACAGCTTCAGGAACTGGGTGGTTGTGCGATAGAGGACGGCCCCAAACTGCGAGTGGCCGGCGTCTTCGATCAGGCCACGGTCGAGCAGCGTAGCGGTGGCAGAGTCGGCGCTGACGCCGCGGATGCGGGTGATCTCTGGGCGGGAGATCGGCTGCAAATAGGCGACAATCGCGAGCGTCTCTGCCTGCGCAGGGCTGAGCGTGGCGGTGCGTGGGCGACTGAATAGCCGGCGCGCTGCGTCCTCGGAGGAGGGGTCGCTGGCGAGCGTCCAGCCACCCCCCAGCTCGCGCAATGTGATCCCGCGTAGCCCCGACGCGTACTGCTCGCCAAGGAGAGCCAGTGCTGTGAGCACCGCCCCTTCACCTGCCTGGGTTGCGTCAGCTAGCTCAGCAGCGCTCAAGGGATCTGAAGAGAGGAACAGCAGCGCCTCGACGGTGCGGGCGAGCAGCGGTGTCTGCTCATCGCTAGGGGTCGGCTCCTCGCCACTGTGCAACGCGTGGGCGAGGGCGTCTATCTCATCGACCACGTGCGCGTCGCTCCTGACATCAACGTCGCCCCACACACCACTGTCGTTGCTCACACCGGTGTCCTCAATAGCCTCTGCCTCGCTCATCCCGCGAGACCTCCTGAGGCGGCCTGACCGCCGGCTGCGAGCGCAAGCGCAGGCGCGGTGGTCTGCCTGGCGAGACCACGCACGGCGATCTCCCCGAAGCTCTCTTGTTGCTCCCAGTCGGCCTCGCCACGTTTGTAGAGCTCGAGCAGCGCGAACAGGGTGACAGCGACCGTCATCCGGTCTGCGCCAACCACAGCCTCGTCGAAGCTGAAGCTGCCGCGGCGCAGCAGTGTGCGCAGGTGCGCCAGGCGCTCGGCGACGCTAACCCGTGTGGTGGTGACGTGGTGGAGGCTGATTGTCGGCGGCATCGTCAGAAGGCGCCCGATCGCCTCACCGAGCACCAGCGGGTCCTGGGAGCCGTCCTCCGCTTGAACGATCGTGCGGCGCAGGCTGGGAGGCGGTGGAGCCATGCGGAAGCGCACCCCGTGCTCGCTCGCGAGTAGCTCCCCCAGATGCGTAGCGGCGGCCCGGTAGCGGCGCGCATCGAGCATCCGTGCGAGCAGCTCCTCGGCGGCCTGTTCGGGCTCGATGTCCAGCAGCTCCTGCTCGTCGCTGGAGAGCATCAGCCGTGACTTCAGCTCCAGCAGCGCCGCGACGAGCACGATGAACTCGGTAGCGGTCTCCAGGTCGAGCTCGCCGCGCTGCTCGAGATGATCAAGGTAGGCGAGCACCACCTCCGCCAGTTGCAGCTCGAGCAGGTCGACCTCTTCGCGCAGCACGAGCGTGAGCAGCAGGTCGAACGGCCCGCTGAAGACGTCGAGGTCGAGCTCGAGCGCAGCGAGGCTCATGGCTTCACCGAGAGGATGCAGGCGGCAGTGCTGATCTGCTCACCGTACCGACCGTCGATGACGTGGTGCGCGCTCATCCACCGTGCTGAGCAGCACGAGGCGTTCCGACGCCCATCCGCTCGCGCACGTCCGCGAGCGTAGTGGCGGCGATCGCCTGCGCGCGTGTGGCGCCGTCGTGAAGAATCGACTCGAGCGCGATCTCGTCAGCGCGCAGCTGCTGGTAGCGCTCGCGTACTGGCGCGAGATAGTCGACGACGGCCTGCGCCACAGCCGCCTTCAGTTCGCCGTAGCGCGCCTGTGAGAGCTCAGACTCGATCGCGGCGACATCCACGCCGCGCACGGCGGCAAGGATTTCAACCAGGTTGCTCACGCCGGGCTTTTGCGGGTCGCGGCGCACATCGCTGCCTGAGTCGGTGACGGCGCTCTTGAACTTCTTCTCGATCGCCTTCGGCTCGTCGAGCACATACACAGTGCCCTGCTCGGAGCCACTAGTCGTGGACATCTTGCGTGTCGGCTCTTGTAGATCCATGATCCGGGCTCCGACCTCTGGGATGCGATGCTCGGGCACAACGAGCACCTCCTCGCCGTCGCCGAAGCGGGCGTTGAAGCGCCGCGCCACGTCGCGCATCAGCTCCAGATGCTCACGCTGATCCTCCCCCACGGGCACCTCGTGGGCGCGGTAGGCGAGCACGTCGGCGGCCTGCAGGACCGGGTAGAGCAACAGCCCAGCGGAGACGAGCTCGCGCTGGGCGACCGACTTGTCACGGAACTGGTGCATGCGCTGCAGACGACCGAGCTCGGTGACGCTACTGAGCAGCCATGTCAGCTCTGTGTGCTCGGGCACGTCTGACTGGCGGAAAAGGATGCAGCGCTGGGGGTCGAGACCGGCAGCGAGCAGGATCGCGGTCGTGTCATACAGACGCTCGCGCAACTCCAGCGGCTCATACGCGACGGTGATCGCGTGCAGGTCGACGATGCAGAAGATGCCCTCACCGCGCTCCTGGCTGGATACGTACTGGGCGATCGCGCCGATGTAGTTGCCGAGGTGCTTGCGCCCTGTCGGCTGAATTCCGGAGAAGATGCGCATCGATCGAGGCGCTAGCGGCGCCGCAGCGAGCTGTCGGTCAGCCACGGCGGGTCCCAGCCGGTGTCGTTCTGGTTGACGTTCGTTCCCGGCGGAACGATCTCATCGATGCGGTCGAGCACGTCGGGGCTCAGCTTCGTCTCAAGCGCCCGAAGCTGGCTTTCGAGCTGCTCCATCGTGCGCGGGCCGATGATCGCGGCGCTCACCGCAGGATGGCTCGTGACGAACCCGAGCGCCATCTCGATCAGCGTCATCCCGGCCTCCTGCGCCAGCTCCCCGAGCGCCTGGGCGGCCTCGAGCTTGGCCTGGTTGCCGGGTAGTGACATGTCATAGCGCGAGGGAAGCATCTGCGCGCGCCTACTGTCCGCCGGCGAGTCGCCGCCCTTGTTGTAGCGGCCCGACAGCCACCCACCGGCGAGTGGGCTCCAGGGGATCACGCCCATGCCGTACTCCCCGCAGACCGGCAGCACGTCCTTCTCGATCGAGCGGATCAGCATCGAGTAGGGCGGCTGCTCGCACATGAAGCGCTCGCGGCCTCGCTTCTCGGCGGCCCACTGGGCCTGCACGATCTGCCACGCGGGAAACGTCGAGGAGCCGATTGCCCGCACCTTGCCGGCCGCCACCAGCTCCGAGAGCGCGCCGAGCGTCTGGTCGATGTCGGTGTCCGGCTCGGGACGGTGGATCTGGTAGAGGTCGATCCAATCGGTTTTCAGCCGTTTGAGGCTGTTCTCGACCTCTTTGACGATCCAGCGACGAGAGTTGCCGAACTGGTTTGGATCATCGTCATGCATCTTGCCGTGGGCCTTGGTCGCGAGCACGACGGAGTCACGGCGGCCACCGGCCAGCGCCGTGCCGACGATCTCCACGGACACGCCACGGGACTCCACATCGGCGGTGTCGCTGAAGATGCTGCCGGCATCCAGGGCCGCGCGGACGATCGCGATCGA
>JBEKAM010000023.1:0-35633 GCA_050015915.1 Solirubrobacteraceae bacterium | reverse complement strand
ATCTTCCTGCTGATCACTGGCGTGATCCTCCTCACCGGCGCTTCGATCGCGAGCGTCATTCGCGCGACGGGTAACGGTTTGGTCGACTCCACGCGCATGGTGCGCGCGCTGGGTGAGCGCCGCGCCGATGAGCGCGGCGAGACGCGAGCACGGCCACCTGCCCGTGTGCTGGACGAGGAGGCATCGTTCGATCACATGCAGCCTCCCGAGCCCGCGCCAGAGGAGCTGATCGTGCGCGCCACACACGTGGAGGCGCCCCCGCGCGACTGGCGTGATGAGGATCTCGCCGACGGAGAGACGCCGGTGGCAGATGCCGCGGATGGCGAGCAGGATGGCGAGCCCGAGCACGATGAACAGCCGGAGGAGGAGGAGATTGCCGGCGTGGCTCAAGCCGATGCGGATGGGCTCGGGTCGGAGCACCTGACGCCGCAGGGTCGGTTGCGTGGCTCGGTGACCGACGATCCTGACTTCGTATGGGAGCTGCCGGACGCGGGCAGACTGCTCAGCCGCTCGAGTGCCGAGCACCTTCGCCCCGACACCGCTGGGCAGGAGCGCACGGCGACCCACCTGGTGGAGGCTCTGGGGCACTTCGGCGTGGAGGCAAAGGTGATCGGCACGGTCGCTGGACCGCACATCACGCGCTATGAGCTGCGTCTCGCGCCCGGCACGAAGGTCGCGAAGGTGGCGCAGCTGAAGGACGATCTCGCCTACGCGCTCGCCGCCACCGACATCCGCATCCTCGCGCCGATCCCCGGCAAGCAGGCTGTCGGCGTGGAGGTGCCAAACGCCAAGCGGCGCATCGTCAAGCTCGGTGACGTCTTCCAGGCACCGCCCGCAGACTGGTCGCCGCTTACGGTGTGGCTTGGCAAGGACGTCGCCGGCAAGGCGATCGGCGCCGATCTCGCGAAGATGCCCCACATCCTCGTTGCCGGCACCACCGGCGCCGGCAAGTCGGGTGCGATCAACGCGATGCTCTCCAGTGTGCTGCTGCGCGCCACACCGCACGAGGTGCGCCTTGTGCTCGTGGATCCCAAGCAGGTGGAGCTCAACCACTATGAGTCGATCCCGCATCTGCTCACGCCCGTGATCACCAGCCCGCGTATGGCTGCCAACGCGCTACAGAACCTCGTCAAGGAGATGGAGCAGCGCTACGGGATCATGTCGCTTGCGCGCACGCGCAGTCTGATCGAGCTGAACAAGGCCCGCGCCAAGCGCGACGAAGCGCCGCTGCCCTACATCCTGTGCGTTATCGACGAGCTCGCGGACCTGATGATGGTCGCCCCCGCCGACGTGGAGGACTCGATCATCCGCCTTGCGCAGAAGGCACGCGCCGTTGGCATTCACTTGGTGCTCGCCACGCAAAGCCCGCGCGTGGACGTGATCACGGGGATGATCAAGGCGAACGTCCCGTCGCGTATTGCCTTCGCGGTGTCCTCACAGACCGATTCGCGCGTGATCCTCGACCAGAACGGCGCCGAGTCGCTGCTGGGGCAGGGCGACATGCTGTTTAGTCCCGTCGGCTCCTCGCGCCTGCAGCGTATCCAGGGCGCATACATAGACGAGGCACAGATCGCCAAGCTGACCGATATGTGGCGCCGCCAAGGTGAGCCCGAACTGCGCGAAGAGCTGCTCGAGGAGGTTGAGCCCGAGGTGCCAGAGAGCGCACCGGACGAGTTCGACCCGGATGAGGACCCGCTGCTAACCGATGCGATCCGACTCGTCGCCGAAATGCAAACCGCGTCCACCTCGATGCTCCAGCGTCGCCTGCGCCTGGGCTACACGCGTGCGGGTCGCATGATCGACATGCTCGAGCGTCGCGGCGTGATCTCCGGCTACGAAGGCTCCAAGCCGCGCCAGGTGCTGGTCACCGAGGCTGACCTGCCGCGTGTGCTTGCGGGACTCGAATCGCGAGCCACCGAGTCGGCAACCGCCGTCAACGACTAGCCTCTTGGCTTGAAATGCCGGAGATCGGAGCAACGCTACGCGAGGCGCGTATGCGGGCACGCATCGACGTGTCGGAGATCGAGGCCCAGACGAAGATCCGGGCCAAGTATCTGCGGGCGCTTGAGAACGAAGAGTGGGGGCTGCTGCCGGGCCCGACTTTCGTAAAGAGCTTCCTGCGAACCTACGCCCAAGCGCTCGGTCTCGACGGCAAGGCACTCGTGGAGGAGTACCGCCTGCAGCACGAGCATCCCAGCGAGGCGATGCTCGAGCCGATCGTTTCAACGCCGCAGAGCAGGCGGGCGCCGACGCGAACGGGACGCGGTGGGCGTACCGCCGGCAATACGGGTCCTTCGCGGGCCTACATGGCCACGGTGGGCGTCATCGGCGTGATCATCGTCGCGCTGATAGTGCTGCTCATCACCGGAGGCAAATCCTCGAACAACCCCAGCGGGACCTCGAGCACCGCCACGACACACAGCGTCGCTTCGCAATCCAAACACCATGCGAATGCCACCACCCACCATCACGTCGTCTCCGCATCAGCGCTCGTGGCGCTTTCGCTGACGCCGACTGCTCCGGTGTACGTGTGCCTGATCGGCGATGACGGGCACAAGCTGATCCCTGGTGTTGAACTGCAGCCCGGCGAAAGCACCCCCATCTTTCACGCCAAACGTTTCGAGATCACGCTCGGCAACAGCTCGGTGAGGATGTACGTGGACGGCACCCCACGCGCCGTTGCGGCCTCCAGCCAGGCGATCGGCTACTCGATCACCAAGGCCCACGGTCGCCGGCCGCTGACGGCCGGGCAGATGCCAACCTGCACGTGAGCGCGCGCGCCGGCATAGTCGTCACCGGCACCGAGGTGCTGACGGGCAGGGTCAGCGATCGCAACGGCCCGTGGCTGGCGGAGCGTCTGGGTGAGCTGGGGGTCGACCTCGCATACACGACGATCGTCGGCGATCGGCCCGAGGATATGCGCGCGGCGCTCGAGTTCATGGCCGAGCACAACCTGGATGTGATCATCACTAGCGGCGGGCTGGGGCCCACTGCGGACGACATGACCGCCGCTGTCGTCGGTGCCTTTCAAGGACGCGAGATGGTGCTCGACGAGGCGCTCTCCGAGCGAATCGCGCAGATCGTGGCGCCGCTGATGAAACGCTGGCCGAATATCGACCCCGAGGCGATCGCCGCCGCCAACCGCAAGCAGGCGACGATCCCACGCGGCGCGAGCATCCTCGAGCCCGTTGGAACAGCGCCGGGGCTCGTCGTCGCACCGCTGGACTCAGCAGCGGCGCGGGCGCCGACCGTTGTCGTATTGCCCGGTCCACCGCGAGAGCTACAGCCGATGTGGACACAGGCGCTGGAGACGGAGGCCCTCCGAGCGGCGCTGGCGGGGGCGACCGTTTATCGACAGCACACGCTGCGCCTGTTCGGCATGCCGGAGTCGGAGATCGCAGAGACACTGCGCGCGGCCGAACGCGAGGGGATCGAGCTCTCGAAGCTCGAGGTCACAACGTGCTTGAAACGCGGCGAGGTCGAGGTCGTGACCCGCTACGAGCCCGACGCGCAGGACGTCTACGACGCGTTCGTGGAGTTGGTGAGCACACGCCACGCCGACACGCTGTTCTCGCGCGATGGCAGCACCGTCGATGATCAGGTGGCAGCGCTCTTGCTCGGATCTGAGCCACCCGACGGTTCCACGCCCGCGCGTACGATCGCCACGGCCGAGTCGTGCACTGGGGGTCTCTTGGCTGCGCGGCTGACCGAACGGCCCGGGTCCTCGGAGTACTTCCTCGGCGCGATCGTGGCCTACTCGAACGACGTCAAGATCGCTCGCGCGGGCGTGCCGCGCGAGCTGATCGAGACGCACGGGGCCGTCTCGGCGGAGGTCGCACGCGCATTGGCGGATGGCGCACGGAAGGAACTGGGCGCGGACGTCGGTGTGGGCATCACAGGCGTGGCTGGGCCTGGCGGTGGGACTGACGAGAAGCCCGTAGGTCTCGTGTGGTTGAGCGTCACGATGGGAAGCCACCCGCCCTCGGATCCAATCACCCGCTCGATCAACCTTCCCGGCGGACGAGCCGACGTGCGTGAGCGTGCGACGACTATCGCAATGCACCTCGTGCGCCGAGCGCTCAGCAATTAGCATCGACTGCGGCCATGTCCCGCGGTGCTTCAGCCAGATTGTTCGTGGCGGTTGATCCACCTTTGCGTGTGCGCGAGGAGCTGGCCGATTGGGCTCGGCGTGTGGCGGTGGAGGCGCGCTCGCGCAGCGGCCTACGGGTGCTGGCGGCGACGTCGCTACACCTCACGCTGTGTTTTCTCGGCAGTCGTCCGGTGGGGGAGATCGACCGCCTGGCGGCGGCGATCGGCGACTGCGACGAGCATGCCTCTGAGCTGTCGGTGGGTGCCCCGCTGTGGTTGCCACCGCGACGCCCGCGCGCGCTCGCGGTGGAGATACACGACCGCGACGGGGAGCTCGCGCGTGTGCATGAGCGGGTGAACGGAGCGCTGTCGACCGTCAGCGGATGGCAGCCCGAGCGTCGCCGCTTCAGGCCTCACATCACACTCATCCGCGTTGGCCGCGGTGCCTTCGGCAGTGGTCGTGAGGGCTCGACTCGCGCTCGCCGCGAGCAGCCACTGCCAGCCACGCCGTGGCTCACATTCATACCTGAGGCGATCGTCCTCTACCGCTCCTGGCTAGCCCCCGACGGTGCCAGCTACGAGGCGCTCGCGCGTAGCGAGCTCACCTCGGCCGCGCGCTGACCCAGCACCGCGGTCAGCCTTCTTCGCAGATGAAGCTAGAGCTGGTGCTCGAGGAGACTTCGCAGGTTCGTTCCTTGGAGCCAGGGAGTGGTTCTGTGGAGCAAAGGGCGCTAAGGCCTTCTTCACATTCTTCTTCACCCGATTCCGATTCTGGTTCTGCGATCACGGGGCAGAGCAGGCTCTTGCCGGTGTGCGAGCGCGTCGGGCTCGCGCCGTCTTCGCATGCTGGTTCGGAGCCGTCTGCGCAGGAAAAGGAGCCGTTGGCTTCCTGTACGGGCGCGCTCCCGTCTTCGCAGGTTGCCGGCGTAGGGGCCGGCACGGCTTCCCCGGGGACCGCGGTGAGCGTGTGCTTGCGGTGTTTTTTCGAATGGCGCGCCTTGCCCTTGTGCGATGTCTGCCCGCACGCATGAGCGCCGCGTTTGGCCCTGGCGTGCGAACAGGAGGGCTTGCGCGTCTGGGCGAGCGTTTGTGCAGGGCCGAGCAGCGCCGCCACGAGCACGGCCAGGGACACCACGAGCGTGAGTGTCGAGGCGAGGCGTCGAGTGGCTGGGATGGTCGGCAAGGAGAGGGGAGGTGGGAGGCGTGAACCTGGTTGGGTTATCGGCAGCAGCTCGCACCGGCGCGAGCGCCCGCACCCTCTGTGGACGAAGGGGGCGATACGAACAACTGTTCCGTCCGCAGCGGCGTTTACCTTCTTCTCTCCATCTCGAACCGAGGAGTCAGACCATGCCTGTAACCGACCAGGAGAAGGCCGCTAAGGCGCGCGACGCCGCGCTTCAAGGGGCGCTCACGCAGATCGAGCGCGAGTTCGGCAAGGGCTCGGTCATGCGTATGGGCGACGAGGGCGCACAGGTGCGCTGCGATGCGATCCCGACAGGTGCCCTGTCGCTGGATCTCGCGCTGGGGATCGGTGGCGTGCCCCGCGGGCGCATCGTCGAGGTCTTCGGCCCTGAGTCATCGGGCAAGACGACGATGATCTACCACGTACTCGCCGAGGCACAGAAACTCGGTGGCGTATGCGCGTTTATCGACGCCGAGCACGCGATGGACCCGCTATACGCGAAGGAGATCGGCGTCGACATCGACGAGCTGCTGGTCTCCCAGCCCGACTACGGCGAGCAGGCGCTTGAGATCGCCGACATGCTGGTGCGCTCGGGTGCGGTGGATGTGGTGGCGATCGACTCGGTCGCGGCGCTCACGCCGCGGGTAGAGCTCGAGGGTCAGATGGGTGATCAGACGGTGGGCGCGCAGGCGCGCATGATGTCCCAGGCGATGCGCAAGCTCGCTGGCAACCTGAACCGCACGCAGACGCTATGCATCCTCACCAACCAGATCCGCGAAAAGGTGGGCGTGATGTTCGGCTCGCCGGAGACCCAGCCAGGTGGGCGCGCGCTGAAGTTCTACGCTTCGCAGCGCCTTGACATCCGGCGCATCGAGACGTTGAAGGACGGAACGGAGGCGGTGGGCAACCGCGTACGCGTGAAGGTCGTCAAGAACAAGGTCGCAGCGCCGTTCCGTCAGGCCGAGTTCGACATCGAGTTCGGCAAGGGCATCTCCACGTCGGGCTGCCTGATCGACTTGGGACTGGAGCACAACATCGTCTCGAAGTCCGGCTCGTTCTTCTCCTACGGCAACGATCGTCTCGGCCAGGGTCGTGGCAACGCCAAGGCATACCTCGACGAGAACCCTGCGATGGCCAAGGAGATCGAAGACAAGATCTACAAGGCGCTGGGTCTGGGCAAGGATCTGGTGACGCCGATCGATCGTGACAAGGACGCGAAGCCCCCGATCGTCAGCGAACCGGCGGTCGCCGCAGCGTAAGAGGGCGCTTGCCTGAGCTGGTCAGCGTCAGTGCAGCCCGGCGATGCGGGCGAAGGCGCCAGCTCGGGCACGGCCAACATCCACTAGCTCGTCCTCGTCAGGCCAACTCAGGTTGTCCTGCGTGAGCGCATCTGCCAGATCGCGTGCCGCCCAGCCACCGCTCGCCACTGTTTCAGGGACGACGGGCTCGGGTACGGCTTGCGTCTCGAATGCCGAGATCGCACCACCCAACTGGAGCTCGTCAGCGTAGGGGTTGCTCGTGGGGAATTCGAGTGTGCTCGGCTCGGCGGTCGGCTGATGCGCGGTGAAAGCCGGTGAGCTGGCCGTGTAGTCGGGTTGCTGGCTCTGGATGGCGCCCGCCGGCTGGGCCGCCATGAACGCGGGTGCGCTGACCGTGTAGTCAGGCTGCTGGCTCTCGGCGGCGAAAGCCGGTTGAGTGGGAGCAGGCGCCGGCGCGCCAACCGCGTAGCGGAACTGTCCGCTCTCATCAGTCACCCAGAATGCCTCGCCGCCGGCGGTCGTCTCGTGCAGGATCGAGCGATCGTAGTGTTCTGCGATCCGCACGAGCGCCTCCATATCGGCCACGTCGATTACCGAAGTTCCGGCCGGCTGTGTGACGTGGCCGACGGGGATGATCATGTGGCCGTAGCGCGCGCGGATGCTGCTGGCCTCGTCACCAGGACGCACGCGTAGACGCAGCAGCGCGAGCAGCGCGATCAGGCCGGCGATCACGACCGCGATCCCGATCAGCGCGATCGCGCGCGCTGTCGCGACCGAAACCCGCGCGAGCTTGAAAGAGAGAAACAGCGGCTGGTAGCCCTTGGATGGCACGGAGCCGCTGGCCGACGGTGTGAACACGCTCGACTTGGACGGAGATGTCGTGCCAGGGCTCGCGCTACTACCGACGGTCGGTTTGATCTCCAATTCGCTCACTGAGAATTCGAGAAGCGGCGAGAAGGTGGTGCTCAGCGGTAGATGTTCCACGTTTCCCGTGACGCTCACATGCGGGATGATCGTGAGCGTATAGCTACCGGTCACCTTCGTTGTTTTTTCCACGCTTTGAATCAGCGCGTGGAGCGAGGCCAGATTGAGTGTCGCCGAGACGCCACCGTTATCGCCTCGGAAGTATGTGGTCGAGCCCAGCGGGAACGTCGTGTTCCAGCCGCTCGTCGAGGTCAGGGTCGCAGACAGCGACGCCTTGCCGCTCAGCGAGTGCTTGGCGGCGCTCGCGAACAGGTAGCCGAAGCGAAGGTTCACTTCATTGAGGACGCTCGTGAAGAGCGGGTCGCCGGTCACCGCGACGTTGCCGGGGTAGGCGGGGCCGGGGGTCGCGTCGGCTGAATAGGAGAACCGGCCGCTCTGCTTATAGGCCACCGGGACGGTGTGCAGCTTCGTCGACGGGCGCGTGAACGCGAGCACGGCGATCATCACGAACGGAAGCAGCGCGATCAGCCCCAGCGCGAGGATCATAGTTACGGAGTCCGCGGCGGGCATTGGCGAGTGAATGTGCCCATGCTCGGGGCTTTGTCCGGCACGCCTCTGCCTGCGCCTGAGCCGGCGCCGGCGCACGAACACCCCGCCCATGAGCAGGAGCAGCGCGCCGCCCACGAGAATCCCCACGAGTGCGGGTGAACGAATCGACTGCAGGGTCGCTCCCGCGCCCGGGATGTGAAACCAGAGGGCGCCGATCAGTTGGTTTGCGGCAGGGTGTTCGAAGTCGATGAAGTCGTTGTTGTCGCCCTTGAAGATGTAGCGGTTGCCGTCGCGCCCGATGATCCGGTGCAGCACGATCGTGTGGAGCTCCTTGTTGTGGTAGGCGACCACTTCACCGACGTGGTAGCTGCTCTGGCTGCGCACGACCGCCAGGTCACCAGTGTGGAAGTGAGGCTCCATGCTGACCCCGTGGGTGACGACGTAGGTCGTCGAGCCGCCGAGCGGGGCCGGGGCGAGATAGAACCACAGACACCCCAGGACGATGATTCCGAGGGTGGTGGCGAGAAGTTTTTTGAGCGGGTGGCGTCGCATGGGCTTGGAGTTCGCGGGCACCCGTCCGTGGGGTAGTGGGTCAGAGGGCGGCCGGCCGGTTGGCCCGCCGCCCTCTGTACCTAGCGTCCTTGTGCTTTACGGTTCGATGATCGCTATGCCTTCGCTTACTGCGGAGATGCTGAGCTCGTTACCTTCTTCGTCGGGCGTTTTGCCCTGGTTGTTGGCCACACCAGTGGCGGTGAATTTGTTGACCGAGTGTTCGGTCGCGTTCTTGAACGCACCTTCGCCGCCCTTGAATTTGCAGACGACTTCGGTTTCTTCTTCACTGAGTTTGGTGTATCCCGAGGACGGGCAGTCGATCCATTCTTCCGCTGCTGGTGTTGCTGCCTTGCTCAGCGCGACCGCGACGTCACTCGGTTTGAGTTTTTCCGCGTTCGTGAGGATGATGTGCGCTTCGGTGATGTATTCACCATTCAGCGACCAGGTGTAGCTGACACCCTTCTCTGTGTAGCCGCTGACGGCGTTGGTGCCACCACCGGCGGCCTGCGCCGGAACGGTGTTGCTGGCCGTGAACGCGTACGCGCCCACGCCGATCACGCCTGCGAGCACGAATGCGCACAGGCCCGCTATGTTTCGCTTCCGGCTAGCGAACTTTCGCTTGCCAATACGCATTTTCACTTCGGGCCCCCTTTGGGATCAGTGGACACTCCTTGTGTCCGTCGCGGGGGCATCGGTGTTCCAATAGGTGCGCTTTAGGTATGTATCGTCCGTTGCACGCATTTCTGCAGCGTGTTTGGCCCCTGCATGGTCTGTTGGCCCAGCAAAAGCGCCCGCTGCGTATACGCTGTGGCGATGAAGCGCTACCACCTGACGACGTTCGGCTGTCAGATGAACGAGCACGACTCCGAGCGCATGAAGGGCATGCTCGAGTCGCTCGGCTACACGCAGGCGCCCGAGCGCTCCGAGGCCGACCTGATCCTGTTCAACACGTGCTCGATCCGCGAGACGGCGGACAAACGTTTCATCTCGCACCTGGGCGAGGCCAAGCGCCTAAAGCGCGAAAAGCCGCAGAGAGTCGTGGGCGTGGGCGG
Source organism: Solirubrobacteraceae bacterium (assembly GCA_050015915.1). Classification (GTDB taxonomy): domain Bacteria; phylum Actinomycetota; class Thermoleophilia; order Solirubrobacterales; family Solirubrobacteraceae; genus Palsa-744. The sequence continues at coordinate 26,025 of JBEKAM010000023.1, read as the reverse complement.
CTGCTGGGCGCAGTCGCTCAAGGACGAGGTGTTCGAGCGCTTCCCGTTCGTGGATGTCGCGTTTGGGCCCGGCCAGGTGCACAAGCTGGCTGAGTTCCTCACGAGCGATTCGCTCACGGCACAGGGCTTCTTTGAGTTGACGCGGGCGCGAGGTCAGTCGTCCGGCAGAGGAGCTCCTACGGGAGGTGCAGGCAATGGCCGCGGATGGCGTCAAGGAGGTGACCTTGCTCGGGCAGAACGTCAACTCTTACGGGCGAGATCTGGCCGAGCGCACGAGCTTCGCGGAGCTACTCGGGCTGATCGACGGGATCGACGGGATCGAGCGCATCCGCTACACAAGCCCGCATCCAAAGGACATGCGCGAGGACGTGATTCGTGCGCACGCGGAGCTTCAGAGCGTATGCGAGCACATCCACCTGCCACTGCAGTCGGGCTCCAGCCGCATCCTCAAGGCGATGCGCCGCACGTATGACCGCAAGCGCTATCTCGAGCGCGTGGCGATGATCCGCGAGCACGTCCCCGACGCGGCGCTGACGACGGACATCATCGTGGGCTTCCCGGGGGAGAGCGACGCCGACTTCCGCGAAACGCTCGAAGTGGTGGAGGAGGTCGCCTATGACAGCGCGTTCACGTTCATCTTCTCGCCGCGACGCGGCACCGAGGCGGCCGACATCACCGACGGCGTCGTGCCGCACCCTGTGAAGGTGGAGCGCATGCAGGAACTGGTTGAGCTCGTGCAGCGCCAGGCGCGTGAACGCGCTCAGCGCTTCGTGGGGCGCACGCTCGAGGTACTGGTGGAAGGCACCTCGCGCACCGACTCCGAGCGTCTGCGCGGCCGCACGCGCCACAACAAGGCGGTCAACTTCCTCGGGCTGGCGGCGCCGGGCGAGATGGCCGACGTGGAGATCGCGAGCGCCACCAGCCAGACGCTCGCCGGCGAGGAGCGTTTGCTCTCACGGGGTGCTGTCGGTCGATGAGGATCCGCGCGGCAGTGCTCGAGGAGTTCGCCAAGCCGCTGGTCGTACAAGATGTCGAGCTGGCGGAGCCCGGCCCAGGCGAGGTTCTCGTGCGATTGGTGGCATGCGGCGTCTGCCACACCGACATGTACACCGCCTCAGGGGTCGATCCGTCGGGCTATGCACCGACGGTGCTGGGCCATGAGGGGGCAGGTGTGGTCGAGCGCTGTGGCGAGGGCGTCTCGCTGGTGCGCGACGGCGACCACGTCGTGACGCTGTTCTCGCCCCAGTGCGGCGAGTGCGTGCACTGCGTCAGCCCGCTGACGAATCTCTGCCTGGCGATCCGCGAGCAGCAGAACCTTGGCTATCTGCCCGACGGCAGTACCCGCCTGTCGCGTGGTGGCGAGCCGCTGCGCCACTTCATGGGCACCTCAACGTTTGCCGAGTACACCGTCATGCCAGAGATTGCGCTGGCTCAGATCAATCGCGAGGCGCCGCTCGATCGGGCATGCCTGTTCGCGTGTGGGCTCTCGACCGGGCTGGGAGCCGCGATGAAGACGGCATCGGTCAGCGCTGGCTCGACGTGCGTGGTGTTCGGCGCGGGCATGGTTGGCCTCGGGGCGGTGGCGGGCTGCCGCCTGCAGGGCGCCGAGCGGATCGTGTGCGTCGATCTCGCCCCCGAGCGCCTGGAGCTAGCCCGCGGCCAGGGAGCGACCGACGTGGTGATCGCAGGCGAGGACACCGTTGCTGAGATCCTCGAGATGACGGGCGGCTTCGGCGCCGACTACACATTCGAGGCCACCGGCAACGTGGCGGTGATGCGCCAGGCTGTCGAAGCGGCACGCATGGGGTGGGGTCTGTGCACCGTCTGCGGCGTGGCCGGTCGCGGTGAGACGCTCGAGGTCGTGCCGCGCCTATTGATCACCGGGCGGCGGGTATGCGGCTCCTCGTTCGGCGGCTTGAAGGGTCGCGAGGACGTTCCCGCGCTGATCGAGCGCTACCTGGCGGGCGATATCGACGTCGACCCATTCATCTCGCATCGCATAACACTCGATGACGTCAACCGTGGCTTTGAGCTGATGGAGGCCCAGGACGGCATCCGCAGCGTGATCGAGCTCTGAGCTAGGCGAGCGCTGGTGAGGCGCCGCCGCGGGGGTGACCGTCGACCCCGGAGGAGCTGAGCGTGACGGACTGCTCGCGCTCGGCGATACAGACACGGTTGCGCCCGGTGCGCTTGGCGCGATAGAGCGCCGCATCAGCGACGGCGAATACGCCGGCGTAATTGAAACGCTCGTCGCGCTCGGAGGCTGCGACGCCAAGGCTCATCGTGACGGTGATGCCCTCGGCAACAGGGTCGGCGGCTACTCCCTCGCGCAGTCGCTCGGCCAGCTCCGCAGTGTGCTCGAGGTCGGACCCGGGCACGAGAATGAGGAACTCCTCGCCGCCGAGGCGGTAGGCCAGATCAAACGCACGCAACTGCTTACGCAGCAGGTACGCGACCTCCTTGAGCACCACGTCTCCTGTCGCGTGCCCATGGGTGTCGTTGACCTGCTTGAAGCGGTCAAGATCGATCACGATCACGCCAACGGGCTCACCAGTCACCGCCGACTGCTGCCCCAGCTCCTGGACGCGCACTGCGAGCGCCTTGCGGTTGAGCATGCCGGTTAGCGGATCAATCACCGCGTCGTTGCGGTGCTGGATATCCGACTGCATCAGCGCGGTCGAGAGCACCGCCACCGAGATGATCAGCGCAACCGGTGCGATCACGAGCTGCGGGCTGTTGAGGATCGCATGCCCATCGACGCCAAACGCCACCGCGAGTGTGCAGACGCTCGCGATCGCAAGGCCGGTGACGACACCGCGCATCGGGAAGCGCGAGCTGAGCGTGATCACGGGTATCGCCAGCCACGACAGCCCGGCGATGCCGGGACGGCCCTCCAGCGACACCGCGCCGGCGATCGTGATCTCGCTGCCGATCCAGGCGCCGAACATCAGATACTCGGGGCGGCTCACACGGGTGATGAGCACGTCTGCGAGGGCGAAGAACGCGGCTGCCGGCATCAGGAAGAGCAGTGGCCACCAGCCGAGCCAGGGTGCGCCGATGGCGATCGCCACGGCAAGGATCACGAGCGTCGTTCGCCGAACAGAGCGCACCCGCTCGTCCATGTCGAGCAGCCGCTCACGGTCGAAGTCCTCGCGGCAAAGCCACGAGGAACTGCTGTTTCGCTCCCTATGGGGGGTGTGATCGTAATCCACTGGTAATCGCTCGACAGTGGTCCTCCGCACGATTACCGTCGGCAAGCCATGTGGACACCTTGACAAGCGGGTAAACATGTGTACAAAGGGCCCCACGACGGGCATTTCAGCCCTCCGTGAGGCCCCTTGGCAGGCGTCTACTGGTAGGTAGCTGCCGGCGGTCCAGGCGCATAGCTGGAGCCGGATTTTGAGCCCTGGCTCGAGCCTGAGCCCATGTTCGGGCACGGTGTGGAGCCGGCTTTGGGCGTGGCCGATTTCTGGGTGGGTGAGGTGGGGGTCGTGGGTGTCGACGGTGTTGTCGAAGTCGACGGTGCGGCCGCCGTTGTAGCGGGCGTCGTCGTGGCCGTGGTCGTTTGCGTGCCCGATGACGCGGACGCGCTCGAGATGCCGGCGGCCGCGCTTCCGGTCGCGAGTGCGCCCGCGATCATGGTCGCGCCGAGCATTCTGGAGATGGTCATTGAAATCGAACCTCCTGGGGTCGATTGTGGGGTGTGTCAGCCATGGTGTGTGCTGGCCTTAAGCCGCAAGGCATGGCGTGTGTAGGCGTTTTGTAAGGGCGCTTTGGCGCTCCGCCGCGGGCTATGCGAACATATGTTCGTGCGCTGGAGCAATCTCACGCTCGATGGCGACGAGCAGCGACGGCTGCCGGGGTATCGCGATCCGGCAGCCGTACGCCGCTTCGACGCACCCGAGGCGCTCGACATGCGTTTCTACGAGGTGCACGCCAAGTCGGTGCTCAACCGCGTGCCGGCGCAGTCGCGGATGCCGTTTCGCTGGACGGTCAATCCTTATCGGGGATGCTCACATGCCTGCACCTACTGCATGGGGCCGGATACACAGATCCTCATGGCTGAGGGGCGCACGAAGCGGATCGCAGATCTGAGGACTGGGGACTCGATCTGTGGAACCGTGCGCCGAGGCGCATACAGACGTTTCGTTACGACAGAAGTCCTTGCCCAGTGGTCGAGCATCAAGCCTGCATACGTGGTCGCACTCGAGGACGGCACGGAGCTGATTGCGAGCGAGGATCACCGATTTCTCACGAGCCGAGGCTGGAAGCACGTGACGGGAGCGCAGTGCGGCCCGGCGCAACGGCCACATCTGACTCTCAACAGCAAGTTGGTCGGTCCTGGTGGCTGCGTCGCCGCCCCGGCTCTCGATGACGACTACAGGCGCGGCTACTTGTGCGGTCTGATCCGGGGCGACGGGCACATTGGCTCCTACATCTACGACCGACCTGGTGGCGGGAAGAGTGCCGTCCATCGGTTCCGCCTGGCCCTCGCTGACAACGAGGCGCTAGATCGCGCCGGGATGTACCTCGCTGACTTTGGTGTGGCCACGAGCGAGTTCGCATTTTCACGAGCCACTAGCTGCCACAGGGCAATGACTGCGATCCGCACGCAAACGCGCGCGAACGTCGAGCGGATCAGCGAGCTGATCGCTTGGCCGATCCTGCCGGGCATTTCCTGGATCAAGGGCTTTCTCGCGGGGATCTTTGACGCCGAGGGCTCAAGCTCCGGGCACGTCATACGCATCGCGAATACAGATCCCGAGATCCTCGGATGGGTCAAGGCTGCTTTGGGTCGCTTCGGGTTCGCCTACGCCGTAGAGCCGATATGGCGGGCTGGAAACGGTTTGACCACGATTCGCGTGCGTGGCGGCCTCCCAGAGAAGATGCGCTTCTTCCTTGGCACCGACCCCGCGATAACGTGCAAGCGCACGATCGAGGGAAGCGCACTGAAGACCTTTGCCCAGCTGGGCGTAAAGTCGATCTGGCCGCTCGGCATGACGATGCGTCTCTACGACATCACCACTGGCACAGGCGACTTCATCGCAAACGGCGTGGTCAGCCACAACTGCTTCGCCCGTCCCACGCACAAGTACCTCGACTTCAACCCGGGTCGCGACTTCGAGCGCGAGATCGTGGTGAAGGTCAATGCGCCGGAGGTGCTACGCGTGGAGCTGGCGCGACCGTCGTGGAAGGGCGAGCACGTGGCGCTGGGGACGAACACCGACCCATACCAGTGGGTCGAGGGCCGCTACCGCCTGATGGAGGGCATCTGGCAGGCGCTGCGTGATGCGGGCAACCCGTGCTCGGTACTGACGAAGTCGCCGCTGCTCCTACGCGACCTGCCGCTGATGCTGGAAATCGCCGAACGCGCGAGCTTCAGCGCTTGCCTATCGATCCCGACGCTCGACGAGAAAGCGTGGCGGGAAACCGAGCCGCACACGCCGAGCCCGCGTGCGCGCTTGGAGGCGGTGGCGGAGCTCAACCGGGCGGGCATTCCCACCGGTGTCCTGATCGCGCCGCTGATGCCGGGGATCAACGATGCGCCTCATCAGGTCGAGCCGCTGCTCGAGTTGGCTACGCAGGCCGGTGCGACGAGTATTGGCGGCATCGCATTGCACCTGCGCGGGGAGGTGCGCACGGTGTTCATGGACTGGCTGCGCTTGCAGCGTCCAGACCTCGTTCCACGCTACGAGGAGCTGTACCGCAAGCGTGCGTACGCGCCACAGGCGGAACGCGAGAGGCTGGCACGGATGGTGCGTCGCGGCGGCGCGCCGAGCGCGTTTCGGCTCAGGAGCCGAGCGCCGGTCCATGAGCCCTCGTCCGTGCCGCTGGTGCACGTCTCACATCAGGAGAGCCTATTTTGAGAGCGTGCAGATCATCGCTCTGTTCGGCCCCACAGGCGTGGGCAAGACGTCAGTGGCTATTGCCCTGGCGGAGCTGCTGCGCGCGCAGGGCGAGGACCCGGTGGCGGTTTCGGCGGACGCTCTACAGGTATATGAGGGCCTGGAGATCCTCACCGGCGTGGCGAGTGCGGCGGAGCGGACGCGCCTCGAGCATCGCCTCGTGTCGTTCCTGCCCGTGGACGCGACGTTCAGCGCGGGGCAGTACGCGCAGCTGGCGCACGCTGAGATCGACGACCTGCTGGCAGCAGGCAGGCGCCCGATCGTGGTGGGAGGCACGGGCCTCTACCTGCGAGCGGCGCTCACGGAGCTGAACCTGCGCCCGCCGCCACCGGAGGGCGTGCGCGAGCGCTGGACGGCGGAGCTGGAACGCAGCGGCGCGCCGGCGCTGCACGCGATCCTGGCGGAGCGCGCACCCTGGGCGGCAGAGAAAATCGATCCCAACGATCGCCAGCGGCTGGTGCGGGCGCTGGAGCTGTCGGACCTGGGCGAGCTCGAGCCGCCGGAGGGGCCATCGCAGCTGTGGAGCGAGGAACTGCGCCACCCGACGCTACTGGCCGGCCTAACGATGGAGCGGGAGGCGCTGTACGCGGCGATCGACGCGCGAGTGGACGCGATGCTGGTGGCAGGCGTGAGCGAGGAGGTCCGCAGGGCAAACGCCGCGGGTGCGTCTGAGACGGCGCGCAAGGCACTCGGCTTCGATGAGCTGTTGGCAGGAGATGTGGAGCTGATGAAGCGCCACACGCGCAACTATGCAAAGCGCCAGCTGACATGGATGCGCAAGCTGTCGGGCGTGCGCGACATCGACGTCACGGGACGTGACCCGGTCGCGGTCGCGCACGAGATCCTCCACGCTACGGCTGACCTTCACGCTAACGCCTGACTTCCACGCTACGCCTGACTTCCACGCTACGCCTGACTTCCACGCTACGCCTGACCTTCACGCTAGCGCCTGACTTAGACTCCGGCGCCTGATGGCGACAATCGCATTCGAGAAGTGGCAGGCGCTCGGCAACGACTACCTGATCGTCGAGCAAGCTCAGCTCCCGTTCGAGCTGACGCCCGCGCGGGTGCGCAAGCTGTGCGAGGGGCACTTCGGCGTGTATGCGGACGGCGTGCTGCTGCTGTCAGCGCCGAAGGATCCAGCGCATGTGGCGGATCTGCGTATCTTCAACCCGGATGGCTCAGAGGCGGAGCTGTCGGGCAACGGTGCGCGTGAGGCGATTCTGTACCTGCGTCGCCGCGGCTGGACGGACGCGGACACCTTCTCGATTCACACGGTCGCGGGTGAGATCCGCCCGCAGATCACCGGACCGGACACGTGCACGGTGGACATGGGTCAGGCAAGTCTCACCTCTGTGGACTTCCCGGGTGGGCCGCCGGACGGGCGCGCGACGGTCTTCTCCGCCGGACGCGACTGGGCTTTCCAACACGTCTCGATCGGCAACCCCCAATGCGCGATCCATGTGGACTCGCTCGACGCGCTGGAGGCGCTCGACCTGCCCACGATCGGCCCCGCAATCGAAGCGGACGCGCAGTTCCCCAACCGCACGAACGTCTCGTGGTACACGGAGCTGGAGCCCGAGGATGGAGGCCCACCCACCCGCATCCGTGCGCGTATCTTCGAGCGCGGTGTAGGTGAGACCCTGTCCTCCGGCACCGGCGCGACGGGTGCGGCGGTGGCCCACATCCGCGAATACGAGCCGCCGCTCAGGCCTGGCCGGGTCACGGTGGCGCTTGACGGCGGCGAGCTGGAGGTCGAGGTGGGGGAGGATCTGCGCATCAACCTGACAGGCTGGGCGCGACCGGTGTTCATTGGTCGCCTGAGCGAGGAGTTCGAAAAGGAGCTGCATGAAACCGAGTAAGCGCCTGGAGCGCATCCCGCCGTACGCGTTCGCCCAGCTGGAGCGCAAGATCGCAGACAAGCAGGCGGCGGGGATTGACGTGATCAGCCTTGGCATCGGCGACCCCGATCGCCCGACACCGCCGCTGATCGTGGAGGCGATGCAGGAGGCGGTGAGCGAGCCGGAGACGCACCGCTATCCGAGCAACCGCGGCCGTGCGGACTTCAGGGGCGCGGTGCGCGACTTCTACGAGCGGCGCTTCGACGTGAAGCTCGACCCGGAGAGCGAGGTGATCCCGGCGATCGGCGCGAAGGAGGCGATCTTCAACCTCAACCTTGCGTTCCTCGACCCAGGCGACTATGCGCTCGCGGCAGACCCCGGCTATCCGGTGTACACGGGCGGGCCGTGGCTCGCGGGCGGTGAGCCGGTGCTGATGGCGCTACAGCCCGAGCATGGCTTCGTACCGGACCTCGGAGCGATCGACGAGGACGTGGCGCGTCGCTCGAAGCTGATGTTCCTGAACTACCCGAACAACCCCACGGGAGCGGTAGTTCCCGATGGCTTCTTCGAGCGGGTGGTGGATTTCGCGCGGGCGTACGACATCCTCGTGGTGCACGACAACGCCTACTCGGAGATCGTGTTCGACGGCTACCACGCGCCGTCGTTCCTGCAGACGCCGGGGGCTAAGGACGTGGGCATCGAGGTGTTCTCGCTGTCGAAGGGCTACAACATGACCGGCTGGCGCTGCGCGGTGGTGGTTGGAAACGCCGAGGCGCTGCACACGTATTGGCAGCTGAAGACGAACATCGACTCGGGGCTGTTCGAGGCCGTTCAGCTGGCGGGCATCGCGGCGCTCTCGCCGGACGCTGACGCGGAGGTCGCGTCGATGAACGAGCTCTACCGCCGGCGGCGTGATCTGGTGTGTGACGCGCTGCGCGAGATCGGCGTGCAGGTGCGCGTGCCGCACAGCACGATCTATGTGTGGGCGCCTGTGCCGGAGGGCTTTGCGAGCTCAGAGGCTTACTGCGAGCACGTGCTGGAGCGCACCGACGTGGTGCTGGTGCCGGGGTCGGTGTATGGGCCGGCTGGTGAGGGCTGGTTCCGGATCTCGCTGACGACCCCAGACGATCGTCTGCTGGAGGCGGTCAAGCGCCTGGGCACGCTCGGGGGTTGACTTTTTGGGAGACACACAAGCGCGAGCTTCGGCCAGCCGTGTCTTCACCGGTCATAACACTTTGCGGCGTATCGAGCGTCCTAGACTTGGAGTTGGATGGATAGGAGCCGCAACGGCCGTAGCGCCGTAACCCCGAAGGCCGAGTGGGCCGCCAACGGCACGCAGGGCACGCAACGCGCGGCCCAGCGCGCGTTCTGCATCGCGGCGCTGCCCGATGGGGATGACCTGTCAGAGCTCGAGGAGCTGCTGCGCACGGCAGGCGTGGCGGTCGTCGGTGAGATGGTGCAGCGACGTGAGCAGCCGCACCCGAACACCTACCTGGGGCCGGGCAAGGTGGCGGAGGCGAAGGCGGCGGCGCTGGCAGCCGACGCGAACGTGATCGCCTGCGACGATGAGCTGAGCGCGCGCCAGGAGCGCAACCTGGAGGAGGCTTTGGGCCTGCCGGTGGTGGATCGCACGACGGTGATCCTCGACATCTTCGCCGCGCACGCCAACAGCGCGGATGGCAAGCTGCAGGTGGAGCTGGCGCAGCTGGAGTACAACCTCGCGCGCATGCGCGGCCTATGGAGCCACCTCGAGCGCCTGGGCGGTGGCATCGGCACGAGGGGCCCTGGCGAGACGCAGATCGAGACCGATCGGCGGCTCGCTCGCAATCGAATCTCAGTGCTGCGCAGCCGCCTGGAGCACGTGAAGGGCACGCGCGCGGTGCAGCGCGCCGAGCGCGAGCGCGCGGCGCTACCGACGATCGCGCTGGTGGGCTACACGAACGCCGGCAAGTCGACGCTGTTGAACGCGATGACGGGCGCGGAGGTGGGCGTGCGCGATCGCCTGTTCCACACGCTCGACCCGACCACCCGGACGCTGAAGCTGGCGGGTCGCTCGTATCTGCTGACGGACACGGTGGGCTTCATCTCAAAGCTTCCCCACCAGTTGGTGGACGCGTTCGCGGCGACCCTGGAGGAGACGAGTCGCGCGGAGCTCCTGGCACACGTGCTGGATGCCTCAGCGCCGGAGTCCCAGCGGGAGATCATGCAGCACTCGGTGGAGGGCACGCTTGAGGAGATCGGCGCGGGAGAGAGCCCACGCCTGCTGGTGCTCAACAAGATCGATCTGCTCGACGAGGAGGAGCGCCACGAACTGCGCTTCCGCTACCCGGACGCGGTGCTCGTCAGTGGCGTCACGGGCGAGGGCCTGGAGGAGCTGGGGGAGCGGATGGAGCATGAGCTGGCACACATGTTGCGCCCGCTGGATCTGCTCGTGCCGTACGCGGACGGTGGCAGCCTGGCGGAGCTCCACGAGCTGGCAGGGGACGTCACGCGCGAGGACACCGCCGAGGGCGTGCGCGTGCACGCGCTGGTCCCCGCGAGACTAGCTGAGCGCTTCGCCCGTTTTGCAGTGGCGACGTAGCTCGCCCGTCGCCTGTCATTGATCTGAGTGGATGATCACACGGCCGAGGCCGATGACCTCCATCTCGGTTTGGTGTGCGCAGATGGAGATCTGCTCGGCCTCCGTGCGCAGCGTGCGCCGTAGCGCGGCAAACGCGATTGCGCCGACGATGGCGGGCACGCCGAGGGCGATCACCCGGTAGGCGAGCACGGCGCCGGCGGCTGCGGTGATGGAAACGTGGTAGACGACGAGCGTTCCCAGTAGGCCGGCGTCGATGCCGCCGATTCCACCTGGTACGGGGATCAGGCCGCCGAGCTCGCCGATCAGGTAGGCCATCGCGAGGATCGCCACGGGCGGTGAGGCGCCGAGGGCGCGAAAGCCAGCCCACAGGATCAGGATGTCGAAGACGAGATACGCGAGCAGGCCGGCGATCAGGATCGCGTTGCCCTCCCGCAGTAGCACCAGCGACTCATCCACACCATCGGCGAGCGCGGCGAGCGCCTTCACGGCCGCAAGGGCTCGTTTGGAGCGCAGGTGCTTCCCGGACTCCCGTTGGCGCTGTTCGTAGCGACGGGCGGCTCGGCCGCCGGCGATCGTGGCCGCAACGGCGGCGAGCGCAACCGCGGCCGGGAGCGCGGTCAGGAGCAGGTTGCCCTCGCCGTCGAGCAGGCCCACCGCGAGGCCGATCCCGATCAGGATCACACCGAGCACGTTGGGCACGCTCGTGAGCAGGAAGAACGCCACGGTGCGCTTGGCGATCTCCTCTCCCTTCATACCCCCGCGTTTCAGCGCCCACGCGCCGAGCGCAAGCCCACCGGCGCCGCCTGTGGGAAGCAGTGCATTGGCGCCGAGCTCGGACATGCCGATCTGCGTGCTCACGCGCCAGCTCATCCGCCGGCAGAAGATCATGCGAAACACCGCCACGTAGCCGAGACCGGAGAGGATCTTCAACAGCGCCCCCAGGACGAGCCAGCCGGGGCTTGCGTGTGCGAGGCGCGAGCGCAGACCGCTGAGGCCGGGAACCAGGCCGATCACGGCAACGACCGCGAGCAGCAATCCGAGCGCGATCAGCACACGTGCCTGCAGCTTGCGGCGGCTAAGCCCCTCGGGGACTTCGAGCTCATCGGCCCGGACCTGCACGGGATCCTGTGGCTCGCGTTGCACACCCCCATCCTGGCAGCCGTCAGGGTACGCTCACAGAAAGCTAAATCCTTACCTGGCTGCTACTGTAAGGACAAGTCATGGATTCCGCAGCACGCCTAACCTCAAAGGGGCAGGTCACGATCCCGAAGCGGGTTCGCGACGCACTGGATCTGCACGAGGGCGACGAGATCGTGTTTCGCGTCGAGCGCAAGCGCGCGATCGTCGCCAAGACCCCGGACTTCCTATCAATGGCTGGGGCGGTTGTTGTGCCCGAGGCCAAGCGCGGCACTCCGTGGGATGAGGTTATGTCACGCACGAAGCGTGCACGTGCGGAGAAGCGCCACTGAGGGCGTTCCTCGATACCAACGTCCTGATCAGGCATCTCACAGGCGATCCAGAGGAGATGGCCGCGAGAGCCACCGCGGCCCTATCCGGTGCTGAGGAGCTGTTCTTGGCCGATCTCGTCGTGGCCGAGTCCGTATACGTATTGGAGTCCTTCTACGAGGTTGAGCGGCCTCGAGTGGCTGAGTTGATGCGGGCTGCAATCGCATTGCCGAAGGTGTCGGTTGTCAACGCGCCGCTCCTGCTGCGCGCCCTCGAGATCTATGAGCTCGACCGCTTGGACTTTGCCGAGGCTTATCTTGTCGCCAGTGCGGAGGCGACCGGAGTGGGAGCGATCCTGTCATTCGATCGCTCGATCGACCGCGTCAAGACGATTGCGCGGATCGAGCCGTAGGCCCGTTCGGGGCGCACCGCCAGCGTCACGGTGGTCGTGCTCAGCGCTCGTCTCCGCTGCCGGACAGCACACCACGGCGCTGACGGGAGAGCAGCTTGTCGAGGTTGCCCCGGGCGATCTCATCGAGATCGAGCCCGAGCTCGCTTGCCAGCTGCGCCACGTACCAGAGGACGTCGCCCAACTCCTTGGACATCGCCCCGCGGCGCTCGTCGCTGACCTCCCCGCCGTCGTCGCGGATCGCCTTCTTGGCGTGCTCGGCGACCTCACCGGCCTCGCCGGCGAGGCCCAGCGCGGGATACGCGAGCCACGCCTCACGGGGATACTCCGCGGTGCGGCGCGAGAGGCGCTGGTACTCGGAGAGCTCCATCGCCGTGATCGTATGGTGCGGCAGGGCGTCCCGCGCAGGCCAACCGCCGAGTTTGCGAGAGCTACAGCCGCTGCGCGGTGCTTCAGATCACGGTGGACCGAGCAGGCCGCCGCGCTTCACCGAGCGGACGATCGGGACCGTCTCGACGCGCTCGATCCCGCTCAATCCGGCGATGCGGGTGGTGAGGTAGGTATAGAGGGCGCTCGTGTCCGCGCAAACCACCGACGCGTACAGGTTGCTGGCGCCGGTGGTCGCAGCAACATAGGCGGTCTCCGGGTGTCCCGCCAGCGCCTCGCCGACCGCCACGAGCTGGCTGGGGGCGACCGACAGCCACACCATCGCGCGCACGTGCAGGTCGAGCAGCGCCTGGTCGAAGTCGAGGTCGAAGTAGAGGGTGCCGTTCTCCCGCAGCTCAGCCATCCTGCGCCGCACGGTCGTCTGCGAGGCGCCGGCGGCGACGGCCAGCTCGGCGAACGTGGCACGCCCGTCATCCTGCAACAGAGCAAGCAGCTTGCGGTCGAGGTCCGAGAGGGATACGGGCTCCCCATCGGCCGTCGCATCGGGTTGCCATTGCAGCTGCGCCACCTGTGAAGGGGTCAGGAACCCGAGCTTGTTTATCAGCCCGGCTGGGTCTCCGAAGAACGTGTGCAGGACACAGTGGGCGGTCATCGCCTCGACGAAGCGGTTACGGGGCAACGTCTGTAGCAGCAGCCGGTTGTCACGCTCGCCGCTGGCGGTACGCACCACGCAAACGATCTCGGTGCCGCCGGAGGTGAGGCTGATCCACGACGTGTCCGGCCGGCGTGCGAGCGCGTCAGCGGCAGCAGCAGCGGCGTTGGGCCGGCACTGCACGCGCACGATCCAGCGTGTGTCGCGCAGTCGCTCCACGTCGCTCAGCCCGCGCACCCGCAGATGCCCGGCTTCGTGCAGGCGGTTGTAACGCCGGGCGATCGTCTGGTCGGACACCCCGAGGACCTCTGCGATCAGGCTGAACGGGGCCCTGCCGTCGAGCTGCAGGGCGTGCAGGAGTTGCGTATCGAGCAGGTCAGGCATCGGATATCACCAATAATATATATGGATATGTCGAGATAAGCCGTGCTTGGGCAAATTCATGGACGAGCACAGCACAATCGCGCAAGATTGTGGGAGATCTTGCTGCCTGTCACCGCGGTTGGCGTCGTCCCGCTCGCGCACAGGCTCCTTCCTGACACATGGAGAGAACACCGATGAACACGATCACAACACCAACAAGAAGCCGCTGGTGGCCGCTCGTAGCGATCTGCCTGGGCACCTTCATGCTGCTCGTCGACGTCACGATCGTGAGCGTCGCCCTGCCGTCGATGGCCGGGGATCTCCATGCGAGCTTGTCCTCGCTGCAGTGGGTAGTCGACGCCTACGCGCTGTCGCTTGCTGCGCTGCTGCTGCTGAGCGGCACGCTCGCGGACCGCTTCGGTCGCCGGCGCGCGTTCCAGGCGGGGCTGATCCTGTTTGCCAGTGCTTCGCTCTGTTGCGCGCTCGCGCCGAACGCCGGCCTGCTGATCGCCGCGCGCACCGTCCAGGGGGTGGGGGCGGCGGCGATGTTCGCCACGAACGCGGCCCTGCTGAACGCCACCTACCAGGGCCAGGATCGTGGCGTCGCCTTCGGTATCTGGGGCGCTGTGACTGGCGCGGCGGCAGCGCTGGCACCGATCCTCGGCGGTGTTCTGATCGACGCCTTCGACTGGCGCGCCATCTTTCTCGTGAACCTGCCGATCGCGGCTGTCGCGATCGTCATGACCCAGCGCGTGCTCTCCGAGTCCCACGGCCACAGCGGCAAGCTCGACTGGCTGGGGGCATTCTGGTTCACCCTCTCCGCGGGCAGCATCACGTTCGCGCTGATCCACGGCGGCGATGCCGGCTGGGGTGCCACCACGACGGTGGTGGCATTCGCGGTCGCCGCGGTGGCGCTGATCGTGTTCCTCGCGGTGGAGCCGCGGCGGGCCAGTCCGCTGATGGACCTCTCATTGCTGCGCAATCGCTCTTTCGCGGCGTTGATGCTCGCGGCGGTGGCGCTTGCGGCGGGGGCGTTCGCGGCGCTGCTCTACACGCAGTTGTGGCTGCAGTCGGTTCTCAACATGTCCGCGATCGATGCAGGTCTGGTGGTGTCCCCGCTCGCGGCGGTGGCGTTCGCGGCCTCGGCGGGGATCGGGCGCTTCATGCACCGCATCCCACCGCAGTACCCGCTCGGCCTGGGGCTTTTGCTGATCGGCGGTGGCTCGCTGCTGCGCACAGGGTTCTCTGCATCCTCGGGCTGGGGCGTGATGATCCCGGGGCTGGTGATCACGGGCTTCGGCGTGGGCGTGGCCTCGCCGGTGCTGATCTCGGCGACGCTCGGCGCGGTTCACCCGGCGCGCGCCGGCATGGCCAGCGGCATCGTCAACACGTTCCGCCAGCTCGGCTACGCGCTCGGCATCGCCGCGCTGGGCACGCTCTTCACAAGCCGTATGGAGTCATCCTTGGCGAGCAGCGGCGTCGTGGCCAACCCGCACGCGGCGGCGGCACAGGCGAGCCAGGGCGCGGCGGGTAGGCTGATATCGGCCAGCCCTGCGCACGCGCGGGCGCTGGTCGAGCACGCGGTGCGCGCGGCCTACGCGAGCAGCCAGAACAGCATCTACCTCATCGCCGGTCTGACGGCGCTGGTGGGTGGCGTGGCGGTGCTGGCGTTTGTGCGAACGGCGGATCAGCCTGAGATCGCAGCGCAGCCGCGCGACGCTGACGTCGAGACGGAGGACGGCGAGCAGACGCAGCTGAGGCCGCTACACGCCGGCGGCACGGCGCGCGCCTAGGTGCGTCTGGCGCTCGATCGCATCGTCGAGCGGGGCGAGCGCATCGGCTTGTAGGCCCAGCGCGCGGGTGATCAGCCAATCGGCGAACCACACGTTCTTGGGTAGCAGCGGGCCATGGAGATAGGTGCCGATCGTGTTCTGTGTGATCGCGCCCTCGAAGCCGCTGCGCCCGTCGTTGCCGTGTCCACTGAGGACGCGCCCGAGGGGTTGCTGACTCGTGCCGAGATAGGTGCGTCCGCCGTGGTTCTCGAAGCCCGCGAGCACCTCGGTGGCTCGTTCGCCGAGGGAGACCTCGATGGCGACGTTGCCGATCAGGCGCGGCCCCTCCTCGCGGACGGTGCGCACGTCGAGCAGGCCGACACCCGGGATCTCCTCTTCGTCGAGCGTGTAGGAGTGCCCCAGCAGCTGATAGCCGCCGCACACGCCGAGCACCACCGCATTGCGCGCGGCGGCCGCATGCAGACCCTCGCGCTTGGTCGCAATCAGATCCTCCGCGCACAGGCGCTGGTCGCGATCCTGGCCGCCGCCGATGTAGAACAGGTCGTGGGCATCACCGTCGAGCGGCTCGCCGAGGCCGCTGGAGGACAGCTGGAAGCCGATCCCCCGCCAGGCGCAGCGGCGTTCGAGCACGATCAGGTTGCCGCGGTCGGCGTAGATGTTCATCAGGTCGGGATACAGCGCGCATACGCGCAGCGTCAGCGACATCGAGGAGCGCTCAGGCACGGAACAGCACCACCTCACTGCCGACGTGATCCCGCGTGGCGGGGATCGAGCGGGTGCCGGCGGACACCAGTCCCATCTGCCGGCCCTCGTGGCGGAGCTGTGTAACGCTCACACGATCGAGCTCGATCACATTGTGCTCCGCAGGCACCCGCGTGCGGGCGGCTGCCTGCTCGGCGGAGAGGATGCCGCGCTCGCGCTCGATGCGCACGGTGCGGGCGCCGACGTGCACGCGGGTGGCGCGACTGACGTAGTGAACGCCATCGACGCGAGCGATCTCCGGCGAAGGCCCGAAGTCACCGGCGGCGCAGTCGAAGGAGTCGAGCTCGGAGACGATTGCGCACGCGAGCAGGCCGCCGGGACGCAGGTGCTCACGCGCTCGGCTCAAGAATGCAAGACGGCCGGGGGCGCCTCCCAGCAGCTGGATGGTCTGCATCGGCACGAGGCAAACGGCGAAGTCGCGGCGCTCTAGCTCGAGCTCGCGCGCATCTGCGCACACGGTCTCGAGTGTTGTGCTCGCTGCGCTCGCGCGCTCACGCAGCGTGTTCAATAGCTCAGCGTCAAGGTCCAGTGCGGTCACGCGGTGCCCTCGGGCGGCGAGGTCGAGTGCGACCCGCCCCGTTCCGGCCCCCACATCGAGCAGCGGTGCTGCGCTCATCCCCGTGCCCGCCTCCATGGCCAGCTCCCGCCACAGGGGCAGGTCGACGCGATAGGCGCCGCACTCCAG
This sequence comes from Solirubrobacteraceae bacterium, assembly GCA_050015915.1. Taxonomy (GTDB): domain Bacteria; phylum Actinomycetota; class Thermoleophilia; order Solirubrobacterales; family Solirubrobacteraceae; genus Palsa-744. Next base: position 9,200 of record JBEKAM010000023.1, on the reverse strand, counting down.
GTCGTGCCAGATGCTCACGCTTGCTCGCTGGTGAGCGCGAGCGCTCTCTGGCTCGCTGGCGGAGGAGCTGCTCACGACCATGCGCTGCTCGCCTCTCCGCGTGCAACGAGCAGCTCGCGCAGCGAGAGCATCGCCGTGTAGGTCGGTAGCGCATAAAGCGGCGCGCCGCTCTCCGCGCCGGCCATGGACGCGTCGTTCAGGGCGGTGGCGAGATCCTCTTGCACACGGATGCGCGCAGGGTCGAGCCCCGCGTACTTCAGGCGCGCCGCGAGATCCGCCGCGCGGGTGCCGCTGCAGGTGACCGACCGTATGCGTCCAGCGAGCAGCTCGAAGTCCGCGTCCCAGATCCAGGAGACGTCGTGACCATCGGCGATGTGATCGTTGAGCACGCCCAGGAGATCGTGCTCGCCGGGCTCGAGCGCGAGCGTGCGCAGCACCTCGTTGGCTCCTGCTGGGTTCTTCACGAGCAGGATGCGCAGCTCTCTGTGCTCGCCGCCAGTACCGGGCTTGCCGCTGGCGTTGGGCAACTCGAGCGTGACCGTCTCAGCGCGTCCGAAGGCAGCCTTGGTGGCGGTAAGACCGGCGACAATTGTCTCTAGCGGGATTTCCAGGGCGCTAGCTAGCGCAGCGGCGGCGAGCGCGTTGTAGACGTTGTAGAGACCTGGCAGGGCCAGCGTGACGGGCGTCTGGCCGGCAGGGGTGTTCAGCGTGAAGCGGGCCGCGCGCACGCCTTCCAGCTGCACGTCGGTAGCCGTGATCGCGGGTGTTGGCCGGGAGCGTCCGCAGCTGGGGCAGTGGTAGTGGCCGAGATGACCGAGGTAGATCGCGTCGAACGCATATGGCGCGCCGCAGCGGCGGCAGTGCTTGGCGTCTGCCGCGTGCGCCATTCCCGCGAGCGCCAGCGAGTCGTCCTCCACGCCGAAGTAAAGGACGCCCGCTCGATCGCGGCCTAGGTCCGCGATCGAGGGGTCGTCACAGTTGAGCACCAGCTGTGCCTGCTGGCGGCACAGCGCCTCCTCCCAGCGCTCGGTGATCGTCTCGAGCTCGCCGTAGCGATCGAGCTGATCACGGAATAGGTTAGCGAGCAGGATCACGCGAGGCCGCAACTGTGCAGCGAGCGGGGCCAGCCAGAGCTCGTCGACCTCGAACAGCCCGAGCTCGCCGGCGACGGTGCCGTTCGAGTTGGTGGCTGCCAGCAGCGTGGTAGCGATTCCTCCGGCCATGTTGGCGCCGGCCTGGTTGTGCACGAGCGGGATTCCCGCGCGCTCGAGGATCGCCGCGGCCATCGTAGCGGTGGTGGTCTTGCCGTTGGTCGCGGAGATCAGCACGTTCCCGCGTGGCAGGCGGGCGCCGAGCGTGGCGATCGCATCGGGCGCGAGACGCATCAGCACCTTGCCGGGGGCGCTCGTTGCACCGCCGCCCCGCAGCCGCGAGAGCGTGCCCACTGTCCTCGCGAGCGCGAGCTTGACCGGCAGCGTGTCTGCCATCAGCTGACCGTGGGGGACTCGCCTGCGGATGCAGCCGGCGTCCTGGCGGTGGGGGCAGGGTTGGGAGCGACCGCGAGTGGGGTGGGGCCGGCGAACGGCGCATCAGCGGGTGTGCTCGCCGGCGTCAGCATCGTGACCGCCCCGCGCAGGGCGCGGACCCGCACGGGCAGTTGACCGATGGGGTCTCCGTCGGCATACATCGTGAACGGACGCTCGCAGCTGATGCTCACCTCCTTTGCCTGAAAGACACGCACACCCGGCTCGAGTACGTGCTTGCCGCTGAAGACCTTGGGCAGGATCCGCGTGAGGAAGGCGAGCTTGCTGACGCTTTCGAGGACAACCACCTCGAGCAGACCATCGTCGAGCAGCGCGCCTGGCGCCGCACGCATGCCGCCGCCATAGGCCTTGGAGTTGCCAGCCCCGATCGTGAAAGCAGTGAACGCCCTACGCTCGCCCGGGGGGTCGAGCTCGATCTCAAAACGCGCGGGTCTCCACGCGGCCAACGCGCGCAGTGCGCCATAGGCGTATACGAGTCCGCCCAGCCATGCGGGGGCTTCATTTGCGATCCGGTTGGCGTCGCTGTCGAAGCCGACGGAGGCGATCCCCACGAACGCCTGTGCGGGCGCATCAGGTCGTGCCTCGCTGACGAAGCCCAGGTCGATCGCTCGCGGGACTCCGTGGGCGATCGTGGCGCACGCCGCGACAGGATCCTCGGGAATGCCGAGCACGCGCGCAAAATCGTTGCCACGACCTCCCGGAAGCACCCCCAGGACAGCTCCGGGCACCTCACGCAGGACGTCGGCGAGCACGCCGAGCAGGCCATCGCCGCTGAGCGCCACAACCGTCTCGCCGCTGCGTCCGGCCTCGGCGGCTAGCTCACGGGCGTGGTTAAGATCGCGCGTGTCGACGCGGCGCACGCTCAGCCCGTGTGCACGCAGCGCCTGCTCGACCGCGGGCGCGACGCGACCTGCCTTGCCGCCGCCGGCGGCTGGGTTCACGATCAAACACACAGGTGCGGGCACGTGGCAAGCCTAGTGCTGCCGGCGGGCATCGACCGGTGGCCGAGTCGGAGGGTCGTTCAGCCGGCTGCTGCGGCTTTGGCGCGATCGCGCCGGCGTCGGCCGATCATGGCGATTATCGCCAGCGCGGCGATCACCACGAACAGGCCGAGCAGGATGCCGGGCGCGAGGCCGAGGCCGCCGAACGGCAGCGACACGAGCTCAACGATCCCAAGGCCGATCGCGAGCAAAGCGATGATCAGCACAATGATCAACAAGATGCCGCGGACACGGGCGATGATGCCAGCGGAAGCCGGCGGCAGCAGCAGTCCCATCGCCCGTAGGGCAAACATCTGACGTCCGCTGGGCGGTGCCTGTCCCAGCCGCTCCACAGCCTGCTTGAGGTCCCCGGCGCGACGTTCGGCGAGCGCCAGCGAGGCATCCGCCATGCGCCTGATCTGCATCCGCTCCTGTGGGCGCGCCGCGGCGATGGCACGCTGGAAGAAACCGCGGGCGGCGTCGGCATCGAAGCGCTCGGATGCCCTGGCGCCGAGAATGGCGAAGGCAGCCGCCTTGTATTTGGTCTCGGCTTCCAACTCCTCGTCGGTGCGCTGCTCGAGAGCCTGGATGGCATCGATGCCGCCGCGCTGTTCCATCCGAACCTGACGTTGTTTAGGAGCCATGGGCGCGCATTCTATGGTGTGGACGTGCGCGGGCGCGGGTGCGCACGTCCGGCTGGATTTGTGATCGGTATGAGGCCCCGCAGCCGGTATGCTCGCGAGGTGCCGAGCCGTCTCCATCCCGTGTCCCTGAATCTGCGTTTGCGCGCCTGTGCACTTTGCCTGGTCACCCTGCTGGCGCTAGGTGGTGCCGGTGCGATTGTCCCCACGGCTATCGCGGCCAACCTGAACAATGGCGGCGCTTTGAATCAGCTCACGGAAGGCGAACCGGAAGAAACAAAAACCTCAACCACGTCGACGACGTCGAGCACGAGTAGCTCCGAACCGACGAACAACCACACCGTGATCCTGCTCGCGCTTGCGGCAGCGGTGCTGCTGCTGTCGGGGATCGCGTTCGTGATCGTGCGCGACGCACGCAGGGTCGCCCCGGCGACCGAGCGGGAAATGATCCAGGGAAGCTCCGCGAGTGACACCGCGGTGCAGATGCGAAAGCGCCGCGCCAAGGCGAAGGCTGCGCGCAAACAGCGCAAGCGCAACCGCTGAGGGCGAGCGGAGGGGTGAGTAATCCGGGCGGGCGCTCGCCGGGTCTATGCAGATCTAGGCTCAGTGGCCGATGCGTGCGGGAAGCCGGCTGTGGACGTTGGTTCGCACGCGAGGCGGCGGCGGCGGAGAGGGCGATCCATGGGGACCGCGCCGCGGTCCACGCGGAAGCGGCATCCGCGGGTGCGGGTCCAGCGGCCCGCCGGGCAGCGCCTTGGAGCCACCGTCCTCTTCGGAGGAGTCCGAGATGTCAGGGGTGTGCGTGGAGTCGTCGTAGCGGTAGGGGATCCACAGCATCAGGGCGGCCAGCGGAAGTTTGACCAGCCCAGCGAACAGGAGAATCCAGAGCCACAGCGGCATCTCGTGGCCGATGGTACTACTGCATTGTGCAATCGCATAGAGCCAAGCGCTTGGCAGAGCTCGAAGCGCAGATAGTTGACTGCCGACGCTGCCTGCGACTGGTCACCTGGCGCGAGCAGGTGGCACGCGAGCGTCGCGCGGCCTTCGCCGATCAGCACTACTGGGGTCGTCCGCTTCCCGGATTCGGCGACCCCTTCGCACGGGTGCTGCTGCTGGGGCTAGCACCGGCTGCCCACGGGGCGAATCGCACCGGGCGCATGTTCACGGGCGACCGCTCGGGAGACTTCCTGTTCGCGGCTCTATGGCGCACGGGCTTCGCAAATCAGCCGATCTCCCGCTCCCGCGACGACGGCCTGATGCTCAGCGACGCGTGGATTACCGCGGCGGTGCGCTGTGCTCCGCCCGCTAACCGTCCAACCCCGGCCGAGCGCGATCAATGCCTGCCGTGGAGCGTGCAGGAGATGGGACTGCTGAGCGAGATACGCGTGGTTGTGTGTCTAGGCGCGTTCGCGTGGGACGGTGCGCTGCGACTGCTGAGCGCGCTCGCTGAGCCGGGGGCGCCCGTGCTCCGCCCGCGTCCCCGGTTCGGGCACGGGAAAGTGCTCGCCGGCGAGCACTACGCGCTGATCGGCTGCTTCCATCCGAGCCAGCAGAACACGTTTACGGGCAAGTTGACCGAGCCGATGATCGACGCGGTGCTTGAACGTGCGCGGAGGTTGGCAGACGCCGCGCGCTAGCATCGGTTACAGCGATGAAGAGCGCAATTGCAGCGACCATGGCAGTGGCGGCGGGCTTGGTGCTCGCGAACATGCTCGGCGTGGCAGCCGCAGAAGCCCCCACGACGACGACCGTGACGCCTGTACGCACGATCACCGTAGACGGCGTCGCCAGTGTGCCGATCGCGCAAGGGGCCAATCGCGCGGTGGCGACGGCGGTATATCGCGAAGGCATGGCTGGCGCTGTAGCCGACGGCCAAAGCAAGGCCGAATTCCTCGCCGGCAAGACGGTTTCGACACTGGGGAATGTGCAGAACGTGGTCGAAGGCAGCGGGTCGATTGAATGCACAGGCGAAGAACCGAACTCCTACGTCGAGTATCAGGGCGAACAGCCGGACTTCGGCACACCCGAGTCGGCCTCGCGGGTCGTGGCGCCTGAGGCAGCCTCGGCACCACTGGTCCACAAGCCGCAAGTCGCGCACCCGAAGAAGAAAAAGCGTAAGCGCAAGCCGTCCGCAAAAGCGGCTACTGCAACGACGTGCACGCTCAGTACGGACGTGACGCTCGTATACGCGATCAGCTGAGTTTTAGATGGACTTCAGCGGTTGGCGTGAGCCTTCGCCTGAGCCACGAGCAGGTGAGCGCGGGGAGTACGTCTAACCTTGGCTGGTGCCTTACACCACCGCCGACGGTAGACAGCAGTTGCTTGACACGGTCGCCGAGGCGGCTGACGCGCTGGGAGCGGCGCTGGCTGCACTGAGCGAGGCTTACGAGCAGCTGGATGAAAACAGCGCGGACGCGGTCGAGGAGCAACTGTTTCGACCGGTGCAGATGGCCTACGGTCGCGCCAAGCGTGCCCATGCGGGCTTTGCTGAGCGCCACGACCTACAGGGGCGCCCATTCGAGCAGGCAGCGATGGGCGCCCCGTCACATGGCGTGAAGGGCTTTCTTGAGAGTGCAGTCCAGGCAATCGGCGAGGCCGATCGTCTGCTGGCGACGTTGCAGGATTCGATGCTCCCGGTCGAGGTCGGCGACGCCGAGCTGCGGGGTGAGCTCGAGCAGGTGCGCTCGCTACTCGACGGACTGAGCACGCGCGCTCGTGGGATCTTGCGCACTTTTGGCCGCTGAGCGCGTCCGCTTTTGGTACTAGTCGACCGGAGCGCCGTTGGCGGTGAGCACGACGTCGATGTTTCCGCGTGTGGCGTTCGAGTACGGGCACACCTGGTGGGCGCCACGAACGAGCTCAACCGCCGTGGCGGCGTCCTCGACGCTCGGCAGGGTCACATTCAGAGCGACGGAAAGCAGAAAGCCACCTTTGCCGTCAGGGGAGAGGGAGACCTCGGAGTCGATCGCGACATCGCCGGTCTCGGCCTTGGCGCGACGGGCAACTACACCGAGCGCGCCCTCAAAGCAGGCTGCGAAGCCGACCGCGAACAGCTCCTCGGGATTGGTGCCGCCGCCGGAGCCACCCATCTCGGGGGGAAGCCTCAGGTCGACCTCCAGCGCTCCGTCCTCGGTGCGGCCGTGCCCCTCGGTGCGCCCGCCTGTGACGTGCGCCTTGGCTGTGTAGAGCGTGTTGGCCATAGAACTGCCCTCCTTTGCGGGTCGGGGTGGGCTCAGATGCTAGACCACCGTCGGTGAGACGATTCGGGCCAGCGCTAGGGGAGCGCGACTTCCGCCTGCTGTGGCTAGCGCTGTTGGGCATGGGCGTGAGCGTGCAGATGCTCGAGGTGGCAATCGGCTGGGAGGTGTACACCAACCAGCGCAGCGCGCTGGATCTGGGGTTGATCGGGCTCGCGGAGTTCATCCCGATGTTCGCGCTGGCGCTACCGGCGGGACAGCTCGCGGATCATCTGCCACGGAGGCTGGTGCTGATCTGCTCGCTGCTGTTGAGCACGGCTGTTGCTGGAGGGCTGGCGCTTGTGAGCTCCTCAGGCGTCACCGGCATATGGCCGTTCCTGGGGCTGGCATTGGGAGCAGGAACAGCGAGCGCTATCGGAACCCCAGCAGCACGGGCGCTACCACCGACGCTCGTTCCAAGCGAGATGCTCGAGAGCGCGATGACGCTGCGCTCGATCGCGGTGCAGGGTGCGCAGGTGGTGGGACCGGCGCTAGGCGGCTTGATCTACCCGTTCTCGGCGGGGCTCGTGTATGGGGTCGCCGGTGTCATGTGCCTCGCGGCGGCAGGCTGCATTGCCGTGATGCGTCACACACCAGCGGCTGATGCCGCGCCGAGCACGGGCTCCGCTCCGGGCCTTGCGAGCGTGCTCGCGGGAATCCGCTTCGTGCGCGACACACAGATCCTTTTGGGGGCGATCCTGCTCGATCTCTTGGCGGTGCTATTCGGCGGGGCAGTGGCCTTGCTGCCACTGTTCGCTCGCTCGATCCTGCACGTGGGCCCGACGGGTCTGGGGGTCTTGCGCAGTGCGCCCGCAGTAGGGGCCCTGTGTGCGGCGGCATTGCTGACACGCAGGCCGCTCGGAGCGCGGGCGGGGCGCATGCTGCTGAGCGTGGTCGCCGCGTTCGGCGCGAGCATGATCGTCTTCGGTCTGTCGCGCTCGTTCACGCTGTCGCTTGTGGCGCTGGCGGTGAGCGGATTCGTGGACATGTTCAGTATGTACATCCGCTCGACCACTGTTGCGCTGGCGACGCCTGACCGGTTGCGTGGGCGGGTGCTGGCGGTGGAGATGGTCTTCATCAGTGCTTCCAATCAGCTTGGCGCGTTCGAGTCGGGCATGGCGGCGTTCTTGCTGGGCGCGGTTCCAGCGGTTGTGGCTGGCGGTGCGGTGACGATCCTGATCGCGCTGGGGTGGAGCCGACTGTTCCCAGCGCTTGCAGGCGTCGATCGACTCAGGGACCTCAAGGCCGTCGAGGTGCCGGTAGCGGAGGGGCTGGCCTCAGAGGGCTCGGCGTAGGGGAGGGGCCTCAATGCTGAAACGTGTCCAGCTGGCTCTGTTCAAGTGTTAGATCGGTCCGGCGATCCTCGACCACCATCTGCAGCGCTCCGGGGATGGTCCGCGCCCAGGCACGTCGCGAGATCGTCGGCCGTCGTGGCTCGCCATCGAACTGCATCCATTCGACCTCAACCAGCGGAGCGCGCGCTGGAGGCGCATCCTCGGGCGTTGGCGCTCCCTGTCCGTACACCGTGATCTGGGCTTGCCAGCCGTGTGGGCAAAGCTCGCCCATCACGCCCAGGGCCTGGTAGTGGTCAGCCACGGGCTTCTGGTGTCGATCGCGTCGGCGCAAGCGCCGGTAGACCAGCACCCAGGCGATCACCATCACGACAACCACGAACATGATCGCGACGGTTTCGTACCACGGAGCACTCAAGCTGCCCCAGTGGCCGCTGTTCGGGATGAAGCCGGGCAGGAGGGCGCTCATGACATCCCCATCGAAGCGGTCCGCTCGACTGGTGCAAGTAGGTGCAACCCACCGGCTTTCATATCTCTTTAACAGTAATCCCCGAGCTACATGAAAGCCAGCAATCGAAGGCGATGTGGCGAGGCTCTCGTATCGAGGGAGGAAGACGATGTGATCAAGCATGCGCGAATCACATACGTACGTATGTGATAACGTACGTACATATTGGATCACGGAGCGACCGGAGGTATAGATGGAGCTATTGGAGTGGGACGCCGCGACGTACGACTCGCTGGATCTGCCGCATAAGCGGTGGGGCAGAGACGCGCTTGAGCGCTTGCGTCTGGAGGGCGATGAGACGGTGCTGGAGCTGGGTTGCGGCAGTGGCCGTGACACAGAGCGCCTGCTCGAAGCACTGCCTCATGGTCGCGTTGTGGCCGTCGACGGCTCACAGCAAATGCTCGAGCAGTTGCGAGCACGTCTCGGTGACGATGGGCGTCTGCAGGCTCTCCATCGCGACCTACGTAAGCCGTTCGACCTTGAGGGCCCGTTTGATGCCGTTATGAGCGTCGCGACCCTGCACTGGCTGCCCGACCACGAGCACGTGTTCACTGAGCTTGCGCGGGTCCTACGACCCGGCGGAAGGCTTGTGATCGAGGGGGGCGGCGCCGGCAACATCGTGGAGTTCCTGCAGGCGGTCGGCGTGGGCCACGAAGACGGCTCGCGCTACTGGAACTTCGCCGACATCCCCCAGACGCGAGCGCGCCTGCGCGCCGCAGGTTTTCAGAAGATCGCAGTGCGACTAGTAGCTGACGAGGCTCGTCTGGAGGATCGTGCCCAGCTGGAAGCGTTTGTGGCAACGGTGATGCTCGCGGCAGCTCTGCGCGAGATTCCTGGCGATCAGCAGGCGGCCTTTGTGAGCGGCGTTTGTGATCGCCTGCCGGCACCGGCCATCGATTTTGTTCGTCTGCAGATCGAGGCAGACCGGGGGCCGGCGCCGCTGGCGTCCGCTGGCGCTTAGTTGGCTGTTGGCCCCGCTGACCCTCGGAGACCCTGCAG
>JBEKAM010000022.1:0-26248 GCA_050015915.1 Solirubrobacteraceae bacterium | reverse complement strand
CTCGTCGCTGAGCAGATTGAGCCGGGCAATCTGGTTACGAAGAGCGACCCGCCGCGGCGGGTCGAGCGACTCGACGAGATCGAGGACAGGCTCGCGCCCGTCGGTCGCTCGATAGTAGACAGCCTGGAACGGCGACATATCATCACGTGCCCGTGCGCGCGGTCACGATGGATGGGAATTGTGGTCCAAGATGCTGCCAGCCAGCTCGGATTTCGGTCGCTTGCGCACCGTGCCGAGGCTACGCGCGGCTTGGGATGGTTCTCTCGTGCAGCGTCCCGCCCACTTCCCGATTGCGTCAGCGACTGGCTGGTCGATGTGATGCCGAGGTGGAGCTCACCGGAGTTTGAGTGGAGACATCGCCGGCTCTGGGAGTCCACGTCCTTGTTGATGCCCAAGTGCTCGACGAAGTTGGCTGTTCGCCCGAAGAGTCGGGGTGTCGTGTTGGGTCTCTCCACATCACGACGCTGAGCGCCGCTATCGCGCCCACCATCCCTAGCCACACCATCTCGTAGTCGCCCTCCTCGGACTTTCGCGAGTGGCCGGGGGCGAGGCCAAGGAGGGCGTAGAGGATGCCCAAGATGATGAACCCCACCCACCAACCTCGCAGCGCACGCAGCCACCGGTCGCGCGTCGTTACCCGTCTGGCTTCCACAATCAACGAGACGAGCAGTAGGCCAAGGAGCGAGGCCGCTGTAGTGAAGAACGTGCTGAGTGAGCCAGACCGCGTCACATCGGCTGCGAATATTTTGGCCAGGAACAGCGCGACAGTCGCACACCCCACAGGCAAGTAGGCGATGAGCGCCCGGCGGTCCAGCGTCTCTCCGCGGACGACCTCGAATGTCAGCTCGATCAACATCGCTGCCGTTCCCCAAAGGGCGGATCTGACGATGAGGGTCAATGCGCCGTCGTGGACTGCCGAGGAGCCGGCGATCACAGCTGCGAGAAGCCCTACGATCAGCGTGCGCTGGCGAGGTGTCAACCCCCAGATTCTGTCCTTGAAACCCGAAACGGACATCGCGACCAATTCGACAGGGTCAACTCATGGCTTTAGCCGGGCAGCTCTTGCACCAGCGAAAGCACCGGCGCGAACAGGTCACCGCGCTCAGCGACACGCTCGAGAACCTGCGTGGCTTCGAACGCGAGGCTTGCTGGGTCCTCCGAGTCGCGCGTCGCGCGAACCTCATCCCATCCAACTGGCGTCGACGCGGTAGGGCGCTCAGTCGCGCGCATCGAGTACACGCACACGGTCGTCTTCTTCCCGTCGTTCTGACTCCAGTCGATCAGCACCTTGCCGGTGCGTCGCGCCTTCGTCATGCGTGACACAACGAGGTCTGGTTCTGCCGCCTCGAGCGTCTCCGCCACCGCTTTCGCAAACGGCTTCGTCTGCTCATATGTGACCCCAGCGGAGTTCAACGGCACATACACCTGCAGGCCCTTCGACCCCGACGTCTTCGCGAAGCTCTGTAGCCCGAGCTGCTCGAACATGCCCTGCAGCTGCAGCCCTACGTGACAACACTCAACGATGCTCGCCGGTGCCCCAGGGTCGAGGTCGAACACAAGCGCCGTCGGGCTCTCCATTGCCTCGGCTCGTGCCAGCGGTACGTGTAGCTCGATTGCCGCCAGGTTCGCCAGCCATACAAGCGTCGGCAGGTCGTTCGCAAGCGTGTAGTCGATTGGCTTGCTCGCGCTTGCAACCATAGCCGTGCGCACCCACTCCGGGCGGTGCGCCGGCGCCTGCTTTTGGAAGAACGACTTCGCCTGCACGCCGTCCGGCCAGCGCGTCACCGTCAGCGGGCGGTCTGCCAATTGACCCAGCAGCACCGGCGCGATCGCCGCGTAGTAAGCGATCAGATCGCCCTTCGTGAACCTCGTACCGGGATATAGCACCTTGTCGAGGTTCGACAGCTTCAGCTCCCTGCCCTCGACCGTCGTATCTGCAGCTTTTGCGCCTTGTCGACGGATCGAGAGCGGACCCAGGGCCGTATCAGAGCCGGCTGGCGAGGCAGTGGGCACGTCTGCCGGTGCGTGGCGACGCGATCGCCGAGGCGACCGGCGTGGCTCTGTCTCGCCAGCTGGTGTCCCCACGCGCATGTCCTCGCGCACGACTTCCTCTGGGCGCTTGTCCTCACGCAGACCCTTGTATACAGGCGCGCGTAGGCTGCCCCCCGCGGTCCAGTTCGCGAACTCCACCTCCACCACCAGCTCTGGCTCACAGAACAGCGCGCCGCGTGGAGGCTTCTCCCCGCTCACAAACGGAGACGTTGGTCGTGCCAGCGGCGCCAAGAGATCCCCTACGCGCTGCAGGTCGCTGTCGCTGAAACCGCTACCCACGCGGCCCACGTAACGCAGCTGCCCGTCCTTCTCATACACGCCCAACAGCAGCGCGCCGACGCTGTTGCTGCGCTTGCCCTTGCCCTGCATCCAGCCGCCCACCACGAGCTCCTGGCGAGCCACGCTCTTGACCTTCACCCAGTCGCTCGTGCGCGCACCCGGCTGATACAGGGAACCCATGCGCTTCGCCACCACGCCCTCCAGCTGCTGCTCCGCGGTGGCCGCCAGCAGCGCCCTGCCCTCATCCACCACGTGCTCGGGGGTTTGCCAGTTGGCGCCGCTCAGTGCCATCGCCGCCAGCAGCCCACGCCGCTCGCTGTACGGCTGGCGCATCAGCGAGTGACCGTCCAGCCACAGCAGGTCGAAGATCACATATGTCACCGGCGTGCCCTGTGCCAGCTTGCGCGCCTGCGCGCGAGAGCCGATGTGCATGCGCTGCTGTAGTGCCTCGAAGCTCGGACGCCCAGCGCTGTCGAACGCCACAATCTCACCGTCCAGCACCGCGCTGTGCGAGCCCAGCGCCGCGTTCATCGCAAACAGCTCCGGGTAGCTGTCGCTGATGTCGTTCAGGTTGCGGCTTTCCAAGCGCAGCTCGCCCGGTTGCGAGTAAGCGATCGCGCGCACCCCATCCCACTTCACCTCGAATGCCCAGCCGGCGTCCTCAGGTAGCGCGCCCGTGCGCGCGAGCATCGGCACGATCCGCGCTGGCACTGGCTCGCGGTCCGGGTCCGCCGCGGGATCCATGCGATGGATCAGCCAGTTCTTCGGCCGCTCGCCCTTGTCGATCGGAAACAGCGCATAGCGCGCGTCCACACGCTCTCCGTGCAGTGCCACCTCCACCTTGCGCGGCTCCCACTTCAAGCACTCATACGTGCCCCGGTCCCAGATCATGATCTGACCCGCGCCGTACTGGCCCTTCGGGATCTCCGCCTCGAAATCCAGGTACTCGAGCGGATGATCCTCAACCGCCACCGCCAGGTGGTTTTCCCCGGGCGCCTGCGGCAGCCCCTTCGGCACCGCCCACGACGCCAGCGCCCCCTCCCGCTCCAGCCGCAGATCCCAGTGCAGCCGCGTCGCGTGGTGCTCGTGGATCACGAACCGCAGCGGGCCTGTCGTGGCCGCGTCACCCGCGGTCGGCTCAGGCGTGAGGGCGAAGTCGCGTTTGGCGCGATAGCCCTTCAACCGAGTAGCCACGTGTGGATCCTTGTTGTCGCGCTTGCGCTTGGCCATGGGCATAGAGTCTCAAGGCGGACGAGAATGAGATCGGACGTGGAGCACCCGTCGATGGCAGAGCGTGCGGCTCGTGGCCGCTCCGCACGCGCTGAGGTGCCTCGCTCCAGTCATGCTCACTGGCAGGCGCCGACGGATAGGCCAGACTCGGTCGAGCTGCTGGAAGCCCAGGCCAGGACACGCGTCGAGGCGCTCGTGCCCATTCGCCATGGCCGCATGCTCGTGTCACCTTTCAGCTACTTCCGCGGTGCCGCGCTGGCGATGGCTGCAGACTTGTCCACAGCGACGCGCGACTCGGGCATCAAAGTCCAGGCTTGCGGCGACGCCCACTTGTCGAACTTCGGCATCTTCGGCTCGCCCGAGCGCCATCTCTTCTTCGACGTCAACGACTTCGACGAGACCGCATGCGGCCCGTGGGAGTGGGATGTGAAGCGCTTGGCGACCAGCCTCGAGATAGCCGGTCGCGAGAACGGCTTCACGCGCAAGCAGCGAGCGCGCATCGTCGCCAGCGCGGTTCGCATGTATCGCCACACCATGAGGGAGTTCGCGGCACTGCCCGTGCTCGGCGTCTGGTACGCGCACCTGGACGTCGATGCGCTGCTACCGCGGTTTCGCTCGCTTCTGGATGCAAAGAGGACACCCAGTGTGTGGAAGGCCATCTCCAAGGCACGTGCGCATGACAGCGACCAAGCTTTCGGGAAGCTCTGTCACATCCGCGGCGGTCAACCTCGAATCATCAGCGACCCGCCGTTGATCATGCCAATCGAGGAGCTCGTGGAGGGGCTCGACACCGTCATCATCGCCGCCGGCATGCGCGAGATCATGCGCTCCTATCGCAGCACCCTCGAGCCGAACCGCCGGCATCTGCTCGACCGCTACCGGCTCGTGCACGTCGCCCGCAAAGTCGTCGGCGTCGGCAGCGTCGGCACCGACGCGTGGGTCCTGCTGCTACTCGACGATCACGGCTCGCCGCTGCTCTTGCAGGTCAAGCAGGCGGAGGCTTCCGTGCTCGAGCGGTTCATCGCCAAGAGCGAGTTCTCCAACCACGGGCACCGTGTCGTCGCCGGCCAGCGGCTGATGCAGGCCGCCAGCGACATCTTCCTCGGCTGGGAGCGCTTCGACTGGGGCGCCGACACTCGTGACTACTACATCCGGCAGCTACGCCACTGGAAGGGCTCCGCCGACACCGCAGGCATGACAGCCGCAGGCATGAAGCTGTGGGGATCGATGTGCGCCTGGACGCTCGCGCGCGGTCACGCGCGCTCAGGTGACCGCGTCGCCATCGCCGCATACCTCGGCACCTCAGATGTGTTCGACCGCGCCATCGTCGCTTTCGCCGCCGACTACGCGGACCAGAACGAACGCGATTACCAGAGCCTCAAAAGTGCCGTCGCCAGCGGCAGGCTCGAGGCACACGTCGGCATTTGACTCAGCGTTTGGCGGAAGCCCGCCGTGCGGACGCAGGCTTCTTCGCTGAGGCCCTGCTTGCGCCAGGGGCTTTCGCAGCTGCAGCTTTCTTTGCCGCCGGCTTTTTCGCTGCTTTGCGCGGTTTCGCAGCAACGCCGCTGGGAGCTGCTCCTTCTTTCGCGCGCACCGCATCCAAGCTCGCCTTCAGCGCGCTCATCAGATCAGGCGCCGGTGCCGCCACCTCTTCCGCCGTCGGTTGCACCGCGATCGCCTTGCCCTGAGCCTTGCGCTCGATCAGCGCCAGCACCTGTTCGCGATAGGTGTCCTCGAAGGCGTCCGGCTTGAAGTCTGCTGCTAGCGAATCCACCAGCTGCTTGGCGATGTCCAGCTCGCGCTTGGTCGTCTTCACCTCCGCCGCGTCCGCCACCTCGTCCAGGCGCTCCGGCGAGAGCACTTCGTCGGCGAACAGCATCGTTGCCATCCCCAGCACATCGCCCATCGGGCGCACCGCCACGAGCTGCTCCTTCGAGCGGATCACCACCCGCGCGATCGCCACCTTGCCCGTCTCGCGCATCGCTTCCAACAGCAGCCTGTATGGCTTCAGCCCACCCTGCCCCGGCGCCAGGTAATACGGATGGTCGTAGTACACAGGGTCGATCTGTGAGAGATCTACGAACTCCTCTATCTCAATCGTTTTCGTCTTCTTCGGCTCGAGCGTCTCCAGCTCGCCCGGCTCGATCACCACGTAGCGGTCAGGTGCCAGCTCATAGCCTTTGACAAGCTCCGCGTACGGGACCTCCTCGCCCGTCGACGGGTCCACGCGCTTCTGCGCCACGCGCACGCCGCTCTTGCCCGAAAGCTGGTGGAAGCGCACCGTCTTTCGGTCCACAGCGCTGTACAGCTTCACCGGCACAGTAACCAGGCCAAAGCCGATCGTGCCTGTCCACATCGCGCGGGGCATAAATGAGTAGTACCAGCTTCTGGCGCTTTCAAACAACTCTGCAAAACGCGTGGCGCTCAGCTGTCAATCGTCGGATGCCTGCGCCGACCCCGCTGCTTCGGGGCCCGCCAGCCCCGCCGTGCGCTCCGCCCACCAGCTGAGAGGCACGATCTCATACGCAAGCTCCCGCGAGCGATAGTCGAGCTCCGTCGCCAGGTTGATCACCGCCAAGAGCTGATCGTGCAGCCACTCGTCGCCGCCCCATTCGTCCGCGTGCTCGGTTGCCACGCTGCTGCGCAGGAGCGCCTGCTCGCGTCTGCTCTGCCCCTCCGGCGGCTCGTTGTGAGTCAGCACGCTGCTCAGCCACTCCAGCCGCGCCGCCAGCTCCACATGCCGGTTCAGCACCGTCGCATACGGGCTCGCGCTCACCATCACAGACGCCCAACGGGCGATCACCTGCGAGGTGTGGTCAGCCAGCGTCACCGTCACCCGCTGCAGAACCGACCGGCGCTCCCCGTCTGCGAGCAGCTCACTGATCGCCTGCGACACACGCTCGCTGTCGCGCGCCACCGACGCTCCTTCCAGCAGCGGCTGCACCGCCCCGCTGTGCACCTCGCCCAGGCGCAGCACTTCCACCAGGCCCGTCCACGTCGCACGTGCGCTCTGTGTCAGCGCCAGCAGCACGCTCTGCGCCAGCAGGTTCCAGCGGTGGCGATCGCGCCTTTCCACGAACTCGTTGATCACCACCAGCGTGATCGTCACCACCAGCACGTTTGCCACCAGCGACGTCAGCAGCGCGTGGCGCTCCCAGAACGAGCCGACCACGAAATCCGACACGCCCGCCGCCAGCACCAGCCCGAGCCCCACACATGCCGCCAGCACCAGACGGCGCTCCCGCTGCTGAATCATCGCGTCAGGTTACGAGGGATCGTCTTCAGGAGCCGGCGGGTGCATCGTGATCGGCAGCAGATCGCTCGGCGCGAGCATCTCCTCCTCCGCCGTCAGCGCGTCCAGCTCGTCGTAGCCGATCCGCGCTGCCGCCTCGTGCACCTCCCCTGGCAGTGCCGACAGCCGCGCGGAGTAGATCGACGGCGCTCCCAACACCCGCGCCAGCACCGTCGCCTCGACCACCGCGATCAGGACCGGCACCATCAGCGCGTCCGCGTGGTGGGTCAGCTCCAGCAGCAGCACCACCGCCGCCAACGGCCCCTGCATCGACGCCGCCAACACAGCCGCGCCGCCGATGATCGCGTAGCCGCCCAACTGTGCCCCCGGCCAGATCTGCGCCCAGCCCTCTCCCAGCAGGCCACCCAGCAGCACCCCGTATGCGAGCGTCGGCGTGAACAGCCCGCCCGGTGCGCCGCTACCCAGGCACGCCGCCGTCACCAGCGGCTTGAGCACCAGCAGGATCGCCAACAGCGCCACGCTCAGCTTTGCCACCAGCGCCAGCTGCACCACCGGTTTGCCGTTGCCCAACAGCTGCGGGTACGCGATCGCCAGCGCACCCAGCGCCGTGAACACCACAATCGGCGCCGCCAGCCGCATCCATCCCGACGGTCGCAGCGTGTGCGCACGCGCGATCAGCCGGATCCAGCCGACCGCCGCGAGGCCCGCAATCGGCCCCACGATCACCGCCCACACGATCTGCTGGCCATGAACTGGGTATGTGGGGATCGTGTACGTCGGGCTCGTCGGCAGTGCGATCCACGCCACGCCCGTCGCAATCAGCGACGTCGCCAGCGCCGGCAGCACCAGCGGTAGCGTCAGCGTCCCCAGCAGCACCTCAAGCGCAAACAGCGCGCCTCCCAGCGGCACGTTGTACACCGCCGCCATACCCGCGCCCGCGCCGCACGCCACCAGCAGGCGCCGCTGCCAGTGCGGCAGTTTCGCCCACTCGCTCAGCGTGCTCGCCACCGCTGCACCGAACTGCTGGGGCGCCGCCTCGCGGCCCAGCGAAGCGCCCAGCGCCACGATCACGATCGAGTGCACGCCCCGCGCGATGCTCGCCCAGAACGGTACCCGCGCGCCTCGTAGCCACAGCGCCTCCGACACCTCGCCAGGGCTGTAGCGCGATAGCGCCAGCGCCCCGCCGCCCGCCACCACGCCGCCAACCGCCAGCACCAGAACCCGCCGGGTCGAGGACGTGCGCTTGACCGCGTCCAAGAAGTCCCCCGAGTGATACGACCAAGCAATGTGCTGAACCAGGCGCAGCAGCTCGATCAGCGCCGCGCCGCCCAGGCCCGCGCCCAGGCCCACCAGTACAACCAGCATCCAGAACCGGACGCCGTAAGAGGCCACGATCCCGCGGCCCGGCACGTTCGGTTGAGGAGTCGGCCTGATCACTCCCGCAGCAGTCTGACGACGGGGGCAGTTGCTGCGGGGAACGGGGTGTTACCGCACCTGGGCGATGAGGTTTGCTGGGTTCGTCAGGCGCGCGAATACCATCCCAAGCGATTCATAGCCTCAGTGCATGGTTAGCACTCCCGAGGAACTCGCCGTCGATCTTTCGCGTGCGTCGCTGCAAGCCCAGGAGCAAACAGAAAACCAGTTGCGGGAGAAGGCTACGACGGTGTTGTCGGCGGCTTCGATCGTGGTGCCGATTGCTGCTCTGGGGGTCGGCCGCGGGCCTGCGTTTGCGGGGATCCCATTCGGCGCGGCTGCAGTTGCGTACTTCCTGTGCGCCCGTGAATGTGGCGCGGCGCTTTTCCCACAGGAGGTGTACGACGGGCTGCTCGGCAGCGAGCTGCTCGAGATAGCCAAGGCTGATGGTGCCGAACTGCGCCAGATGCAAGCGTCGGCGGCCGTTTACCTAGATCGGGGCTATCGGCATAACCGTGCCATTCTCGAAGCATCGGTCGGTCGCGTTCGGCATGCGATCATGATGCTCACAGTGGAGATACTGTCTTTGGTCGTCGCCCTAGTCATTACAATCACGAGCTGAGATGTCAGACAAGCCCAGCTCACCCAAGCCGGTTCCGACGAACCCAATGCCCAAGGAGCCCCCGCTGAGTGTGTTCGCCATTCGTTTCAGCGGCGCGCGCCCCGGTCGCTGACCTCGGCGCCCCCAAACTGGCCAGCCAGCCAGTATCATGACGCGAACCATCCGGTGGACGAATCTTGGAGGTTTGAAATGGCGACGGTCGGGCGCGACATCGAGGCTGTGGAACTCACCGAGGACGAGCTGTGGGTGGACGGACCGCCATACGAGACGTTCAAGGAGATGCGCGGCAAGTGCCCCATCCACTGGACCGAGAGCTTTGAGCTGTTCCCCGAGGAGGCCGGCTTCTGGTCGGTGACCACCGCTGATGACGTGCACACGGTAAGCCGTGACTGGCAGACCTACTCCTCTGAACTGGGTGGCGTGCTCGTCGCCGCTGCCGGCTTCCCCATCGAGCTTGCCCGCGCGATGTTCATCGGCATGGACCCGCCTAAGCACGATCGCCTGAAGGCGCTCTTCCAGGCAGGTTTCACCCCCAGGCGCATCGCCGCCCACGAGGACGCCATCAGGGCGATCGCCATCAACGTGCTTGACCGTTTGGACGGCCGCGAGAGCTGCGATCTGGTTAGCGACGTCGCGCAGCCGATCGTCTCGCGTGTGATCGGCAGCTTTATGGGTATCGACGAGGAGGACGACGCGATCTGGGCGCGGCTGATGAACTCGACGCTCGGTGCCGCCGATCCCGACCTGAACCCCGACGGCTTCGAGGGAGCGATCGAGAAAGACCTGCCGGAGATCTTCGAGCGCTGCCGCCAACTGATCGCCGCGCGCCAGGAGAACCCCACCGAGGATCTCACCAGCGTGCTAGTCCACTCCGAGGTCGATGGCGAGAAGCTCGAGGAACACGAGATCGTGATGGGCTTCTTCCTGCTGATGGCCGCCGGCAACGACAGCACCAAGGCGACCTACTGCAGCGGCATGCGCGCGCTGCTCCAGGACAGCGAGCAGATGCAACTGCTGATCGACGACCCTTCCCTGATCCCCGACGCAGTCGAGGAGTCGCTGCGGATGTTCCCTGCGTTTGCGCACTTCCGCCGCACCGCCACATGCGACACCGAACTCCACGGGCAGAAGATCAAAGAGGGCGAGAAGGTGGTCATGTGGTACGTGTCATCCAACCGCGATGAGACGCGCTTCGATGACCCCGACCGCTTCGACCTGCGCCGCAAAGCCGAGCACCAGGCGTTCGGCGCCGGCGGCCGTCACTTCTGTCTTGGTACCGCCCTCGCGCGCCTGGAGCTAAAGGTGATGATCGAGGAGACGCTCAAGCGCTACCCCACGATTCAGCTCGAGGGAACGCCTGCCGCCGTCGAATCGCTGTTCCTCAACCAGCTCAAGTCGCTGCCCGTGCGCCTGGCGCCTTAATCACTCAACCGCCACCGAACTCGGCCGAGGTTCCAGCGCGCGTCGCCCGCGCTACGCTCACAGCTACCCCGAAGAATGGAGAGCGACGTGTCGGATATGGACGACTTCAACAAAGCGGTCATCGAGGAGTTTCGTGCGAACGAAGGCAAAGTAGGCGGTCACTTCGAGGGCGCCCCCGTGCTTCTGTTGACCGCGACCGGTGCCAAGAGCGGGCAGCAGCGCACAACGCCGGTCATGTATCTGCCCGACGGCGATCGCATGGTGATCTTCGCGTCCAAGGCCGGAGCGGACACGAATCCCGCCTGGTTCCACAACCTCGTCGCCAACCCGTCAGCGACCGTCGAGGTCGGCAGCGACACCGTCGAGGTGAATGCGCTCGTCACCGAGGGCGAGGAGCGCGAACGGCTGTTTCGAAAGCAAGCCGGGCTGTATCCCCAGTTCGCCGACTACGAGAAGAAAACCACGCGGGAGATTCCCGTTGTGGCACTCGAGCCCCAGGGCTGAGCGCTCGCCGCTGCACGTAGCGCCACCCCCTCTCGTTTGAGGGCCGTCACCAGATGGACAAACTCGTGTGATGGATACCCGGCGTAGCGCGTAGTAGGGGTAGTGCACACTGCTTTCGATGACACAGCGTTCGATGTGCTCTTTCGCGAGAGCGCGGGCGATGTGCACGCTTATGCCATCTCCCTCCTCGGCGACCGGTCCGCCGCCGAGGACGTAACCGCGCTGGCGTTCGAGCGGGTGTACCGCTCGCGCGCACGACTGGACCGCGGACGAGGAACCCCTCGGGCGTGGCTTTTCGCCGTGGCCCGCAACGCAGCTCTCGACGAGCTGCGCCGGCGCCGTCGCAACCCCAACTTCGAGCTGGACGAAGACCGCTGGGGGGACCTGCGCTCCGAGCAGGACCTGGAGCAGGTCGAGCGCCGCGCGACCGTGCGCGACGCGCTCGCTTCCCTGCCCTTGCGCGAGCGCGAGCTTGTGCTGCTCAAGTTCCATGGCCAGCTCTCCAACAGCGAGCTCGCCCGTGCACTCGGCATCAGCGAGTCGAACGCCGGTTCGCGCCTTCATCGCGCGCTCACACGGCTACGCAAGCACTGCCTGGAGCTCGACCGAAAGGAGGTCGCATGAGGATCGTCCCGTTCCCCGGCCACGACGATGAGAGTGCTGAGCAGGCCTTGCTCATCGAGCTCGAGTCCGCCCTCAGCGGCGACGCAGATGGCCCTGCAGCAGACTCCTGGCGCGAGCTGCGCGATGACGTGCGCGCGCTTGCGCCGCCGATCGCACCAGACTTCGAGCAGCAACTCCGCACGCAGATCGGTGCGCACAGCGTCCGGCGGCCGGTACCCAGGCTCAGGCTGCGTCCATCTGCTCGTCCGGCGATCGCTGCGATCGTCGGCGTCGTGTGCGCGGCGCTCGTGACACTAGTGGTGGTCGCGCCTTGGCATGGGGCTCAGCGTCCACAACAAGCCACCACCCTGTCTGGCCGGGTGGACTCCCTGGGCCCGTCCGAAGGCGTCGTCGGCTCCGCTTCCCCGGTTGCCGGCGCGACGTTGGTCAAAGCGGCTGCCAAGGAAAAGGAACTGCCCTCGGCGAGCGGCGCAGCGGGATCTAACTCGAGCGCGTCTTCCTCCAGCGAACCTTCCTCCAACGCGCCGGCCTCCGCGCCCGGCCGCGTGCAGCAGCTGGGGGCCAGCGTCACCCTCGCGGTCGCGCCCACCGACGTGCAGCAGACAGCCGATCGCGTGTCGCGCCTGGTCGTGCGCGACGGCGGCTTCGTGCAGAGCTCTCACGTACAAGTGCAGCAGGGAAGCGCCGGCGAAGCCAACCTCATGCTGAAGCTGCCGAGCGAAAAGCTCAGCGCTGCGCTCGCCTCCCTCGAACAGATTGCGCCCGTACGCGAGGAGAGCCAGTCGCTGCAGGACATCACCAACACCTACAACGCCGCGCGACAGCGGCTGAGCGACGCTGACGCCGAACGTCAGGCGCTGCTGCACGCGCTCGCCAAGGCCACCACCGATGGCGAAATCGACAGCCTGCGTGAACGACTCGTGCAGTCGCGTGGCGCGATCGCGCACGCACATTCAGCGCTCGAAGCGGTGTCCAGGCAGGCGAGCACAGCGGAAGTGGAAGTGAGCGTTCTTGGCAACGCCCACGTGGCGAGCGAAGGCTTGACGCTGCACCGCGGCCTGCACGACGCCGGCCGCGTGCTTACAGTCGCGCTCGTCGTGCTGCTGATCGCCCTCGCGGTGTTGGTGCCGCTGGCGCTCGTGCTTGGCGCGCTCCTGTGGGTCCGCCGCGTGTGGCGTCGCCACCAGCGCGAGCAGGCGCTCGAGGCGCCGTGAACACCGCATGGAGCACGCGACCGTCGGCGGCGGTGTTAGCTTGTGCTCGTGGCTGATCAGAGCGCCGACGAGTGGGAGCACCTTGGCCAGCAGCTGAGCGCTCCACGCACCCGGCATCTGCTCGCTCTGGAGTTCGGCTCCAGGGACCAGTTCGACGATCCCAGCCAGGAGTGGCGCCGGCTGTTCTCCGAGCTGCTCGGCACGTTCATGCTCGTGCTTGTAGCCGCCGGCGGCGGGATCCTCCACGGCAAGGGCCAGATCAGCTTGACCGCCGCCGTCGTTGCGCCCGGGCTGATGGTCATGGCGATCATCCTGTTCATGGGCGCCGTCTCAGGCGCACACCTCAATCCAGCGGTGTCGCTTGCATTTGCCCTGCGCCGTGATTTCCCATGGAAGCGTCTGCCCGGCTATGTGCTCGTTCAGTTGATCGGTGCCGCCCTCGCCTGCCTGTTCCTCGACGCGGTCTTCGGCAATGTCCAGCATCTCGGCGCCACGTTGCCAGGTCCTGGTTACGCGAACTGGCAGGCTCTATTGATGGAGATCGTGCTCACGGCTGTCTTGGTAAGCGTGATCCTGGGTACCGCCTCGACCGCCCAGAACGTCGGTCGCGTTGCCGCCCTCGCGGTGGGCGGCTACATAGCGCTCGCCGGCCTGTGGGCGGCGCCCGTAAGTGGCACCTCGATGAACCCGGTCCGCTCGTTCGGTCCCGCGCTCGTGAGCGGCGACTTCAGCAGCTACTGGGTGTATGTGCTGGGTCCGATTGCAGGGGCGTGTATCGCCGTCGGCTGTGCCTACGTCCTGCGTGGTGGGGGCGGAGATCCGCTTGCCTATGTCGCCGGCTCCGGCACGCTTGGAGCCCTACCCCCGCATGAGCCCCCGTCGAGCTGAACGCGCTCGTGCTGTGAGGACGCGGGGTGCGTTCAGACGCCTGTCTCGGCGGTGATTCGCCCAGACTTGACCGCTGCCACCAGCGCCTGGTAATCGCGTTCGTTCTGGTCGGCGTAGGCGTGGGAGAACTCGACCAGCGCCCGGTCGAGCTTCGATCCCTTGCCGAGATACGCCGCAATCGCGATCCGGTCACCGCTGCGGGCGTGTGCGCGGGCGAGCGCCCACCCGCACATGCGGCCGTACGTGATCATGCCCTTCGGGGTCATCTGTTCGATCTGTGCCGATCCCTTCTGGTCGCGCAGCTGTCGGCAGTAGTAGTCGCGCGGCTGGCCGTCCAGCCTGGACTGCAGGTGCAGCCAGCCGAGGAAGATGTCGCTGCTGGCCTGCATCAGCCGCTGGCCGTCCACGACCCGCTCTCCGTGATTGTCGAGCTCGCTCGGGCCGAGGAACTCCTCGAGCACCGATGCCTCGGCCTCCTTGATCTGCAGGAACAGCGGGTCCGTGCCGTCGCGGCCCAGCAGCAGCGCAATCCAGGCGCGGGTGCCGACGCTGCCCACGCCAACCACCTTGCGTGCGAAGTCATTCACGCTGTACTGCTCCAGCAGCACGCGCCGGTCGTGCTCGAGCGTCGCACGGTAGGAGCGCAGCTGCTCATGCAGAGCGTCGAACATCTCTTCGCGTTCATTGCCCTGGGCAAGATCGTCGAGCGGCACGATCAGTGGTGGGTCGGCGACGATGCGCGCTTCGCCGTCGATGACCCGTGTCAGTTTCGAGAAAGCCGACATGTTGTCGCGGGTGCGTGCTTTCGCCAGCGTCTTCGTCGTTTGCGCGACCACCTTCGCGTGCAGCTGCGAGCCCAGTTCCCGAAGCGTGTCGTCGACGTCCAGGTGGGCGTACCAGACGTCGAGGTTCGTCATCGTCGCAAAGCGCCTCATCGCCACTCGGTACTCCGCGACGGTGTCCAGCACGACTCGACGCTCGTGCCTGGCGGCGAAGCCGTTCTGGCGCGCGGCGATCATCATGCTCGCCGCCAGGCGCTTGACGTCCCACTCCCACGGCCCGGGAAGCGTCTCGTCGAAGTCGTTAACGTCGAACACAAGCCGGCGCTCAGGTGAGGCGAACACGCCGAAGTTCGACAGGTGTGCGTCGCCGCAGCACTGCACGCTCAGCCCCGAGCGCGGCGTATCCGCCAGATCGCTGGCCATGATCATCGCTGCGCCGCGGTAGAACGCAAACGGCGATACCAGCATCCGCCCGTAGCGAATCGGCACGAGCTCGGGTATGCGCGTCTTGGCCTGGCGCTGGAGCAGATCGATCGGATCGGGGCGGTCAGGCGCGGGCTCGAAGACGGCATGGCCAGAGCGCGGTGTGTGTGTGCGTGCGGCCTTGCCGCGCGCTGTGCGCTCGGCAACGCTCAGATGCTCAACCGCCGATGTGCCTGGACCACAATTAGCCATCCACAGACGATAGGCGCTCGCGCGCCAGCGCCCTTGATCTCATGCAGCCGCGTGCGAGCCGCGCAGGAAATGCGCGATCGCGTCCGCCACCAGCTCGTCCAGTTGCTCGGCTGCCACCATGCCACCCGTCACCAGCGCCGCGATGCCTTGAATCGTTGCGAACAACACAAGACCCACACGCTCCGGGTCGCCGCTGTCGAGGGCGCCCTCGCGCTGACCCTGCTCGATCAGCTGGAGCATCACCACGAAAGCGCTCTCCGCAGCCTGTTGAAGCTCTCCAGAGGGCTGTTTGTGCTTGCCCGCGAACATCAGCTCGAGCAGTGCCGCGTCGTGCGTCGCGAAGCGGACATAGGCGGTTGCGGTTGCTTGCACGCGTGCCCGGAAGTCCTCGCCCGCGCCATCCATCGCGTCACGCAGTTCCGTGCCCAGACGCTCGAAGCCGGCGACCGCGAGCGCGTCCAGCAGCGCCTGGCGATCGGGGAAGTGCCTGCGCGGCGCGCCGTGGCTGACGCCCACGTCGCGGGCTAGCTCGCGCAGCGAAAGCTCCTGGACGCCGCGCTCGCGGACCGTCCGCTGAGCCTGCTCGAGCAGTGCCGTGCGCAGGTTGCCATGGTGGTACGGACGCTTACGCATCGGCTCGCAGGCTAGCGAACGAAGTTGTCGTTGACATCATTGTTGTCATAGTCTACATTGTTGTCCATGACTACTTCAAGCGTTCCCCAGATCCCTGACTTGACCGGTCGCAACGTGATCGTTACCGGCGCCAACAGCGGCATCGGCCGCGCCGCCGCCAGCGCGCTCTCTGGCGCCGGCGCGCACGTTGTGCTCGCTGTGCGTAACACCGACAAGGGCCAGGCTGCCGCCGCGAGCATGCCCGGCGAGACAGAGGTCCGCCAGCTCGACCTCGCGAGCCTCGCCTCAGTGCGCGAATTCGCCTCCGCGTGGGACGGCGAGATTGACCTCTTGATCAACAACGCCGGCGTGATGGCACCGCCGCTCGGCCGCACCGCCGAGGGCTTCGAGCTGCAGTTCGGCACCAACCACCTCGGCCACTTCGCGCTCACCAACCTACTGCTGGAGCACGTCACTGGGCGCGTTGTGACCGTGTCCTCCGGTGCCCATCGGATGGGCAGCATCGACCTCGAGGACCTCAACTGGGAGCGCAAGTCCTACAACGCCTGGCGGGCGTACGGCCAGTCCAAGCTCGCCAACCTGCTGTTCACCGCAGAGCTGCAGCGCCGGTTGACCGCCGCCGGCTCGAGCGTCCTTGCGACGGCCGCGCACCCCGGCTACGCCGCGACCAACCTGCAGTTCCATAGCGGTCGCCGCACGCTCGACCTACTGATGGGGGTCGGCAACCGTGTAATCGCACAGAGCGAGCAAGCCGGCGCGCTGCCGACGCTCTATGCCGCGGTCGCTGACGTCCCGCCCAACAGCTTCGCCGGACCGGGTGGCTTGATGGAAATGCGCGGCAAGCCCAAGCTCGTGGGACGCTCCAAGGCTGCCAAGAACGAGGATGTGGCACAACGCCTGTGGGAGCTCTCAGAGGAGCTGACCGGCGTGCGCTTCCCACTTGGCGCCGGTGCAGGGGAGCAGACCGGCGCGGAGGCGCAGGCCGGCGCGGGGGCGGCGGCGTAGAGCTCGACCACGCCGCGCCGCGACACCGCCCGCACGCCCGCTTCTATTCGACCAAGCGAGTTCGTAGCGCCGTCAACCCAGCGTCGTCGAGACCATGGTGGGACAGCCAGACATCAGCGCCGCCGCTTTCGGCGAGCAACTCCAGCGCGGCTGTCATCGCGCTTGCGGGCGCCGTCAGGATCTCTGGCCGAAGCTCCCCAACGCGCTTCACCAGTGCCGGCGCGTCCTCCAGTCCAGGGGTGCTGGCAATACGTTCGAGCACCCCTGGCATGTTGGCCTGGGTGAGCACGTAGTCGGCGATGATGTCCTCGTCGCACACGCCAGCCGCCGAGAGGATCACTGCCACCACGAGGCCAGTTCGATCCTTGCCGGCGGTGCAGTGGACGAGCGTCGGTCCGGGTGACGCGGCGACGATACGCGCGATCACGGCAAACGACGGACCGACTCTCGCCAGCGTCCTCGCATACAGCCCAGCCACGCCCGCATCGAGCGGAGGCGGATCGTCGACGAGGCGCGCGATGCCGGCCTCAGCCATCAGCGGAATAGCGTAGATCTCGCTGCCGGCGCTCGCCAGTGGGTGCTCGCCGCCAGCCTCATCCACAGAGCGCAGATCGATCACGCTTGCCGGAGGCCACACCACGTCGGGCGGTGGCGGGTCCTCAGCTCGCGGCGCGTCGCTGCGGTAGAGCACGCCGGAGCGGACCTTGCCGCCGGATGCAGTTTTGGAGCCGCCAACGTCGCGAAAGTTCTGCAGCCCCTGCGTTGCCAAGTCAGTCCAGCTCTGTCGGCAGCCCGAAACGCGCGAACACGTCGCCGAGCTTCGCCAAGTCGACGGGCTCGTCCGGATAGCGCTCGAACACCTCGCGTTCGCGCGGCTCCGTTGAGCGCGCGATGAACGCCGTAACGTCGCAGACCAGTTCCCCGCGAAAGCTCAGCACGTTCAGTGCGAACGGACGATGGCGCCGTTCCTCTGCGTTCCATGCATAGAAGCCCAGCGCAGGCTGTCCGTTGGCGCTCGTGCGCACGACCCGCCAGTGCCATGGTCCCGACAATGGCCAGTCGGTGGCCCAGCGCGCGATCGACTCGCGGCCCTCGTACCAACTCGCCAGCGGTGGCATCGTGAACGTTGCGTCCTCGGTCAGCATCGCCACGAATGCGTCCACGTCGTCGCGCTCCCACGCATCTATGTAGCGGTCGACAAGCGCGCGCAATGAGTCCTCGCCGAGGGCCCGCAGGGTGCTCTGTTGGCTCTGCTCCGGCACGCGCTCCTGTATCGCCACGCGCGCACGCTGCAGTGCGCTGTTGACCGACGCGACGGTCGTCTGCAACGACTCCGCGACCTCCTTGGCGGAGAAGCCGAGCACCTCGCGTTGAATCAGCACCGCACGCTGGCTGCCGGGCAGGTGCTGGAGTGCGGCGACGAACGCAAGCTCCACCGCCTCGCGGCGTTCATAGTGTGCCTCCGGGGCGGCGAAGCCATCCTCGACGCCCAGGATCTCGTCGGGGTATGGCTCGATCCACACTGACTCCAGCAGTGGTTCGCCCGGTCCCACGTGAGGGTCGGTCGCCGGGCCGTAGTCGATCGGCAGTACGCGTTTGGGTCGGCGGGCGATTTGATCCAGGCATGTGTTCGTCGCGATTGTGTAGAGCCACGAGCGCAGTGAGCTGCGGCCCTCGAATCTCGCGATCGCCCGCCACGCGCGCAAGAGCGCATCCTGCAGCGCGTCCTCGGCATCGTGCACAGAGCCGAGCATGCGGTAACAATGCGCGTGCAACTCGCGGCGGTGGGGCTCCACGAGGCGCGTAAACGCGTTTTCATCGCCGTCTCGGGCTCGCTCCAGAAGAGCTCGATCAGCGGTTGCTGCACCTGTGGAAGCTCCGGGCATGCTCGATCAGGGTAGACCGATCTGCGCCTGTGAACTCATCGCAGCGATGAGTTTTCGCTCATGGCGCGGTCATCTAGTCAAGAGATGACGCCTGTCCCGATCCACCCTGTGGTGCACCTCGAGCTCCATACTGCCGATCTCGCGCGTGCCCGTACCCTCTACGCCGAGCTGTGCGGTTGGCCTGTCGAGCGCGTCGATACGCGCCATGGGTCCTATCTGGCGTTGGCGCTTGGTGGCAAGCTCAGTGGGGGCATCGTCGAGTGCCCGACCGAGCGGCCGCTGTGGCTGCCCTATGTGGAGGTGACCGACATCGGGCGCGCGGTCGACCACGCGCAGCTCTTGGGTGCGTCCGTTCTGCTCGATCGGCGCGAGGGTCCCGCTGGCTGGCGCAGCGTAGTGCGCACTGCCGTTGGCGGCGAAGTAGCGTTCTGGCAGCCCAAGCGCTGAGCACTCGCGAGCGACCGATGAGTTTGCGTCCTGCCACGCGAGGGCGAAGCCGTGGGCATCGGGACCCGTGTGGCTTTCAACACGGAGGACGTCGACGCCGGCTTCATGATCGTCCAGCCTGGATAGGCACCGCCGTGACCGGCACCGGCGAGCTTTCCAGGAGCTCGCTGGTAACGGTCCCGAGAGCTTTGTGCAGACGCGAGCGCTGCTCGCAGCCCACGACGATCGCGCGTGCGTGGTGGCGGCGTGCCGCGTCCACCAGCGCGGTGACTGGATCCTCGTCGGAAATCTCCGTCTCGATATCGATGTCTACGTCGAGCAGGGAGCCGTCGTCCTCCAGGAACAGCTCGTCGAACACGGCGCGTGCGAGCTGACGGCGCTCGTGCGTGCTCGAAAGTGGGGACGGTGGCGCGTGTAGGGCGCGACAGGCGTGAACCACTACGAGCTTGCCGTCGGGAGCCAGCTCATGCACCGCCCAACTCGCCGCGCCGCGTGCGCTGTCGGTTCGGTCATAGCCGAGTACGAGACAAACATCACCGTCAACAGCCCGGTTCATGACTCCAGCATAGGCTCAATGTGCAGTGGTGGTGCGGTTCGCTTGGCAGCCGTCTGCTCGTAGCAAGCGGCGTGATAACACTCGCCTGCGAGGCTCCACGCGCCGTTCTGCTCGGCGGCCTTTGAGGTGGCACGGGCCCGTTCGCCCTCAAGTACGATCATCGGCTCATACACGCCGATCACATCCTCGCAATGCTCGCATCTCAATGCCGTGGTCATCCGTCCTGGCCCCCTTGAGAGATGTAGACATTTATCTACAACGCACCGGCCTTCGAGGCTAGAACTCGTGACAGAGACTGCCATCGCGGGCGATCCGCATCGTGATGGGGGTGGACTACTGACCAGCCGTTTGCCGTCGCTTACAATCAACTCGACATGGGTGCTATCTCTGAGCGCTCGATAAGACGCCTGCTGGACGTGGGGCGAGCGCTGACGACCGAGCTCGACCAGCGCATCGTGCTCGACCGTGTGCTCGAGGCAGCCCGCGAGATCACCGGCGCTCGCTATGCCGCGCTGGGGATCTTGAACGAGCAGCACAGCGCGCTCGAGCAGTTCTTGACCTCCGGGGTCGACGACGCGACACACCGGGCGATCGGAGATCTGCCACGAGGACGCGGCGTGCTCGGCGTGCTGATCGAGCACCCCCAACCTCTGCGCCTGTCAGATGTCGGGCAGCATCCCAGCAGCTACGGGTTTCCTGCGGGCCACCCGCCGATGCGCAGCTTCCTGGGAGTGCCAGTGGTGATCCGCGGCGAGGTGTGGGGAAACCTGTACCTGACGGAGAAGGCCGACGGCGAGTTCACCGAGAGCGATGAAGAGGCCGCGGTGATCCTCGCCGACTGGGCTGCGATCGCGATCGGCAACGCCAGGCTGTATGAGGCCAGCGAGCGCCGCCGCCAGGAGGCAGAGACTGCTTTCCGGGGTCTCGAGGCGACCCGCGATGTGGCGGTCGCGATCGGCGGTGAGATCGGGCTCGAGCACGTACTCGAGCTAATCGTCAAGCGAGGGCGCGCGCTCGTGAGTGCCAGGAGCGTCGTGATCATGTTGCGCGAGGGCGATGAGCTCGTGGTGCACGCGAGCGCCGGGCACGTCGCTCGAGCGCACGGCGTCAGGCTGTCGATCGCTGACTCAACATCCGGTCAAGTGCTCAATGGTCGCCGTCCCGAGCGGATCTCAGACGTTGACTCACGGCTGCGGATCGACCCGCGTGAGTTCGGGGTATCTGACCCGCGCACCGCCCTGTTGGTGCCGATGCTCTATCGCGGGGAGGCGCTGGGACTGCTGACTGCGTTCGATCGGGGCTCCGACAGCGAAGCGTTCAGTGATGACGACGAGCAGCTGCTGCGCACGTTTGCCGCGAGCGCTGCCACCGCTGTGGCTCTGGCGCAGAGTGTCCAGAGCGATCGGTTGCGCAGCTCGGTGGCCGCCGCCGACGCCGAGCGCCGACGCTGGGCGCGCGAGCTACACGACGAGACACTGCAGGGTCTCGGTGCGCTGCAGGTGCTGCTCTCCTCGGCGCTGCGACGCGGGGATTCAGATCGACGCGAGCAGGCGATGCGCGAGGCGGTGGCGCACATCGCGCGCGAGATCGACAACCTGCGCGCGATCATTACCGAGCTGCGCCCAGCGGCGCTAGACGAACTCGGGCTGAAGACCGCGATTGAAGCGTTGCTTGAGCGCCACCGCGAGCAGAGCGGTTTTGAGATCGATGCTGAGATCTCGTTGCCCACTGAGCCAGCGCGTCTCGAAAGCGAACTCGAGAGCGCCGTCTACCGGCTGGTGCAGGAGTCGCTCACGAACATCGCCAAGCACGCTCACGCCAACCACGTGCGGGTGAGCATCAGCGAAGCTGACGACCAGCTGCAGCTTGAAGTCAAGGACGACGGCACCGGCTTCGACAACGACGTTGCCGGTCACGGCTTTGGCTTGGCGGGGATGCGCGAGCGGGTGAGCCTCGCCGGCGGGACCATGAGCATCGCCTCAAGCGAGCACGGCACGCTTGTACGAGCGTCTCTGCCGGTGCGTCGGGAGCGGGCTGTACTTGAAAGCCTGCACCCCGCGCAGGCCACGGCATAATCGAACGATGCCGTTCGATCCCACGCGCGCCGATCCGACGTATCTTCCCGACGCCGCCCGCTACGAGCACATGCCCTACCGCCGTGTCGGTGCGTCCGGCATCCAGCTGCCGGCGATCTCGCTCGGCCTGTGGCAAAACTTCGGCGACGACAGGCCGCTCGCTGGCAGTCGCGCGATTCTGCGGCGCGCGTTTGACCTTGGCATCAACCACTTCGATCTAGCCAACAACTACGGGCCACCCTATGGCGCCGCGGAGAAGAACTTCGGTCGCATCTTCGCCGAGGACTTCCGTCCCTATCGCGACGAGCTGATCATCTCCACGAAGGCCGGCTATGACCAGTGGCCTGGACCGTATGGAGAGTTCGGCTCACGCAAGTACCTGCTCGCGAGCCTCGACCAAAGCCTCGGGCGAATGGGTCTCGACTACGTCGACGTGTTCTACTCGCACCGCTTCGACCCGCACACGCCTCTGCATGAGACGATGGGCGCGCTCGACAGCGCCGTGCGCCAGGGCAAGGCGCTGTACGTGGGGATTAGCTCCTACTCGCCGGAGCGCACCGAGGAGGCGATTGAGATCCTCAACGGGCTGGGCACGCCGCTGCTCCTGCATCAGCCCTCCTACTCGCTCCTGAACCGCTGGATCGAGCATGGGCTGCTTGATGTGCTCGAGCGCCGCGGCGTGGGTGCAATCGTCTTTTCGCCCCTCGGCCAGGGGCTGCTCACGGACCGCTACCTGCACGGAGTGCCCGAGGATTCGCGTGTCCGGCGCGGCGAGGAGTTCGGCGAGGGGATGCTCTCCCAGGAGAACCTCGCCCACGTGCGTGCCCTCAACGAGCTCGCTGAGCGCCGTGGCCAGTCCCTTGCGCAGATGGCGATCGCGTGGGTGTTGCGCGACCCGCGTGTGAGTTCTGCCCTGCTCGGCGCGAGCAGCGTTAGCCAGCTGGAGCAGAACCACGAGGCGCTCTCCAATCTGGAGTTCTCCGCCGAGGAACTCACCGCGATCGAGCGCCAAGCCGTCGACGGCGCGATCAACATCTGGGCGCCTTCCAGCGACGCCTGAGCAATACGTACGCGGCCGCCGAGGCACGCCAGTCCGGGGTTGGCGGCTCAGGAGTCCGTCGGTGCTGCCGCCGCTGCTTCTTCCCTGTGGGTGGCTTCGCGCGCGCGTCGGTACTCGTTGACGACGATGTCCGTTAGCTCCTCGACCGATGTCTCCGCCGTCGGCTTGTCCAACGCGATCACGCCGTCCTGGATCATGCTCACCCGGTCGCACGCCTCCAGGACGTGGACGTAATTGTGCAAGATCATGATGATCGAGACTTTGCCCTCGGCCTTCAGGCGCGCCACCAGGTCGAGGATCTGCGCGCCCTCTTTGGCGCCCATCGCCGCGAGCGGCTCGTCGAGGAGGATGATGTCGGCGTCTGAGTTGACCGTGCGCGCGACCGCGATCGCTTGACGCTGGCCCCCTGACAGTCGAGCCACGGACACGTCGATGCGCGGGATGTTGATGCCGATCTCGTCCAGCGCGCGGCGTGCGTCGCGCTTCATCTCGCGGTTGGCCAGGAACGGGATCGGGTGGTGCACCTTCTCACGGCGCAGCGCGAGGTTGTGGTAGACGGACAGTTCGTCGATCAGCGCAAGGTCCTGGTAGACGGTGTCGATGCCTTTCGCACGCGCGTCGTCGACGCTTTTCGGCTGATAGGGCTCGCCGTGAAGCCACATCGAGCCCGAGTCCTGCTTCTGGAAACCGGCGATGGTCTTGATCAGCGTCGACTTGCCGGCGCCGTTGTCGCCGAGCAGGCCCAGCACCTCGCCCTTGCGCAGGTGCAGGTTGACGTCGCGCAGAGCCGTAACCGGCCCGAAGCGCTTGGCGATGTGTTCGACGCGCAGCACGTCGTCCGGAGCCGAGGTCGGCCCAACGATCGTCTCTACCGGCACCGGCTGATCAGCCATGTCGGGACCCCCTGCGCACGCGCTGCACGTACGTATTGATGGTCATCGCCAGGATGATCGCAAGGCCGAGGTAGAGGAGCTGATAGTCGGCGTTCACGCCCTTGAGGATCAGTCCGTCCTTGAGGATGCCCAAGAACAGCGCTCCGATCAGCGCGCCGACGACAGTCCCCGACCCGCCAGCGAGCAGCGTGCCGCCGATCACCGCGGCCGCGATCGCCAACAGCAGAAGTTCGTTCGCGCCGGCAACGTCCGGCTCCAGCGCCGAGGCCCGCACCGCCTCGAGGATCCCCACGAAGCCGCCGGCAGCACCGCAAAGGATGAAGTTGCGGATCACCACCAGCCGCACTCGCACCCCAGCCTCGGAAGCGGCCAGTTTGTTCGAGCCCACGGCCACCGTGTACAGGCCCCAGCGAGTGAACGTCAACACGAGCTGTCCCACGACCACGATCGCGAGCGCCCAGATCAGCTCCGAGTAGGTTCCCTCGCCGAGGACTTTCGCGAACGTCGAGACATGGTTGACCGTTTCCGTGAGCGTGATGTGCGCCCCGTTGATCACCTTGGGGACATTCACCGTCGAGGTCGTCACCTGCGCGTCCGGCAACGTGACCGGCTGGCCATGCGAGATGACCAGCGTCAGCCCCTCCAGCGTGAACAACATGCCGAGCGTGGTCACGAACGAGTTGATGCCAACGACCGCCGTGAAGAAGCCGTTGACGGCGCCGACCACCATGCAGCAGAGGAGCGCGAGGAGCACGCTGGGCACTGGCGGGACCCCGGCTACCGCCAGCTTGTAGTAGATCAACGGGGCGAGCAGGTATGTCGCCCCGATCGACAGGTCGATCTCGCCGAGGATCATCACGAACACCTCGCCCACGGCGAGGATCGCGTACGGGGCGAAGAACGGCAGCGACGTCTTGAAGCTGGAGGTGGTGAGAAACGTGCTGGTGTCCAGCGCGAAGTAGATCGCCACGATCAGCGTGACGATGATGATGCTGCCCTCGCGCAGGGAGAGCACGCGCTCGAGCACCGCGTTGCGACTCGGCAAGGAGGCCCGGCGCGTGCGCGCCGGGCCTCCAGCCGGAGGCGTGGATGCCCCGGGCGATGCCGGGTTCTCCGCCGCCTGCGCCATGACTAGGCTGGGGTACCAGCCGCGATCGGCACTACTTTGGCTTCCGAGGAGGTGCCCTCGTAGCGGCTCTTGGAGTTGACGTACGGGGTGATGCTTTCTTTGTCCACGAATTTCAGGCCCGTGTTCACTTCCGCCGGACCCGACAGCGAGCCGGAGACGTGCCACTGGAACATCTGCAGGATCGGCACAAACCCCTGCAGGTAGGGCTGCTGGTCGATCGTGAATTCAAGGAAGCCTTCGTGAAGCCCTTTCTGGGTTTTTTCCGCCAGGTCGAAGCCGCCGGCCTTGATGCCTTTCGCGTTCAGCCCGAGCTTCTGCACCACGCCCGCCAGTTCCGCGGTGTCGCCACCGTCGACAGCGTACATCCCCTTCACGCTCGAATGGCCCTGATAATAGGCTTCGATCGCCGTTTTCTCACCAGATTCCAGGGATCCGGTCACGATCGTGCTCAGTTTAATCGCCGCGCCCGAGTCTTTGATTGCCTTTTCCGCTCCTTCGAGGCGCGGCTGCAGGTTCGCCGACCCAGCACTGGCAGTGAAGATGACCACGTCACCCGATTTCACGTCTTCGACGATCCGCTTGCCCATCAGTTCGCCCGCCAGTTTCAGGTCCTGGCCGACGTAGGACAGGCGCTTGTTGGAGGGCGAGTCGGCGTTGTACGCGACGACCGGAATCCCCGCCTTCAGTGCGTTTTCGACGGGCACGTTGAACGCGGTGTTGCTGATCAGCGAGACCGCAATCCCGTCGGCGCCGGATGAGACGGCGGTGTTGATCGCGTTGACCATCTGGTTGATGTTTTCGCTTTCCGAGCCCGTCCACTCATACGAGCAGCCGAGCAGCTTGCACGCGTCCGCGATGCCGTACTGCGTCGGCACGAAGAACGAGTTCGTCGTGACGTGGTTGACGACCACGAATTTGTAGGTCGGGTGCGAGCCGAAGACGCCCGAGGTGCCCCCGCCACCGCTGGCGCTCGATGAGTTCGACGATGATCCGCAGGCGCTCAGCAGTGTGCCCACCGAGCCGGCGGCGATGCCGGTCATCGCGCTGCGGCGCAGGAACGCGCGCCGGTCGAAGCCTGGTCGCCCGACGTCCGGCTGGTCGAGATAGTCGAGTTGCTCCACCGCTTCGTGGGCCTGGTCTGTATCTGACATGGTCCCTCCTCCTCTTACTCGCTGGGCCGCAACTGCCGGCGCGGCATCGGCTACAAGATCCCCCTACATGCCAACCTTACCCACACCTAGTGCGGAATGTCCGCATCCTAGCCGTCGGAAAGCGACAACTTGGCACAAGGCCGTCACGAGGGGGCTCTCGCCGCTGGAGGGGTATACCCTCGGAGCATGGGTGGTAACCACGGGGAGCTGTCGAGCTCAGGCAAAGGGCCGGTCGATTCGCCCGAGCAGGATGGCGAGCCGGCTACTCCGGGCGAGCGCCTTGGTCCCGTCGCGATCGCTCGCCACGTCAAAGCCGACGGTCGCGCGCTGATCCTCTACACCGTCGATCGACGGTCGCCGTCGTGAGCGAGGAACCAGACGGCGGGCAGCGCTTCGAGGAGCTGCGCGGCGAGCAGGTCACCTACGCGATCCACCGTCAGGACCGCACGTTCCTG
>JBEKAM010000021.1:0-26365 GCA_050015915.1 Solirubrobacteraceae bacterium | reverse complement strand
ATCGCGCACAGGCTCGGACCGGACAGGCTCATCCCGGGGGCGAGCTCGCCGCGGAGGATGGTCGTGGCCGTGGGCTCGCCGTCAAAGAACACCTCCCTGACCTCAGTCACTGGCGGCTCGCTTGCGGCCATCGTCGGGCGCAGTGCTGAGGACCGACCCCAAGCAGACACGCGGATGTTGACCAGCTCGGTGTCAGCGTCATCGTCGCGATAGCCGTAGCGCAGCTCGTGTGCTCGAGCAAACGCTGCGTGCAGGCCCTCTGGGTCGAGGCCGTCCTGGTGATCCTCAGCGTTGGCTGGTGACGGCAGGATCTCCTCCTCGACAGGGAGCTCGAAGGACTGCCCGCGATAGCGCAGCTCATAGCGCACGCGCACACGCGCAGGCATTTCAGCGAGTGCCGCGCCAACGAGCGCTGTGCTTGCGGCGTCGATCAGTGCGCGCCGCTGTTCGGCCAGCAGCTCCGCCGACAGCGCTGGCCCACCTGGTGCGCCGAGCATGACCGTGCGCGCGACGTCGCGCCGCGGCGCCGCGGCAGCCAGGCCGAGCGCGGACAGCACGCCGGACGCGCGCGGGCAGAGCACCCGCGAGATGCCCAGCGCGCGAGCGAGCGCACCCGCGTGCAGCGGACCGGCACCGCCGAAGGGCATCAGCGCGAAGCCGCGCGGGTCGATGCCACGCTCGACGCTCATTACCCGCAGCGCTCCCAACATCTCCGCCTCGGCGATGCGGACGATGCCTTCTGCGCATGCCAGTGGCTCCAGCTCTAGCTCGCCCGCCAGGCGCGCGATCGCATCCTCGGCGGCCTGTCGGTCGAGCGACAGGCCGCCGGCCAGGGGCGAGCCCTCGAGCAGCCGCCCGAGCACGAGGTTGGCGTCGGTGACGGTTGCTTGCGTACCGCCGCGGCCGTAGCAAGCAGGCCCCGGGTTGGCTCCCGCCGATGCTGGTCCGACGCGCAGCGCGCCGCCGGCGTCGCGCCACGCGATCGACCCGCCGCCTGCGCCCACCGTGTGGATGTCGAGCGCCGGTAGCGACAGCGGTCGCCCCGCGATGGTGCGTTCGGCCGTCTCCGGAACCTGGCCACCGTCGATCAGGCACACATCGCAGGAGGTGCCGCCCATGTCAAAGCACAGCACCTGTGGCTCGTCCGCGAGCTCGCTGAGCGCGAGCGCACCGCCCACGCCGCCGGCGGGACCGGAGAGCACCGTCAGCGCCGCGTGCGCGCCGGCGTGCTCGGGCTCGGTGAGGCCGCCAGAGGACTGCATGATCTGCGGCTCGCACAGGCCCAGTGCGCGAGCGTCGGTCGACAGCCGGCTCAGGTAGGAGGACAGCAGAGGGGAGAGGGCAGCGTCCAGCGCGGTTGTGGCGGTGCGCTCGTACTCGCGAAACGTGCCCACGAGATCGCATGACAGCGACACGTGCGTGTCTGGAAGCAGCTCGGAGATCAGTGCGCCGAGCAACCGCTCGTGGCTGGGGTCGGCGTAGGAGTGAAGCAGCGACACCGCGATCGCCTGCGGCTCCGCTCGTGCGAGCTGTTCGATCAGCGCACGCGCAGCGCCCGGCTCCAGCGCCAGCAGCGGGCCGTCGGGCCCCATGCGCTCTGGCACACCGAAGCGCAGCTCCGCGGGCACTAGCGGCGCTGGCATCGCATCGCACAGCCTGTATAGGTGCGCGCGGTTCTGGCGGGCGAGCTCGATTACGTCGGTGAAGCCAGCGGTGGCGAGTAGCGCGGTCCGCGCGGTGCGTCCCTCGAGCAGCGCGTTTGTGGCGACGGTCATGCCGTGCGCGAAGCGCTCCACATCTTGCGGGCGCGCGCCGGCTCGGTCGAGCACAAGTCGCACGGCCTCGAGTACGGCGATCGACTCCTCGGAGGGAGTGGATGGGACCTTTGCCGTATGGACGACAGCGCGCTCGTCGAGCAGGACCGCGTCGGTGAAGGTGCCGCCGACGTCCACGCCCAGGAGCATGCCCGGGAGGTTAAACGGTCGATTGCCTGGCCCTGCGGCTTTAGCGCGCCCTCACGCCGCGGCCAGCTCGCGGTCCTCGGTGTCGGCGAGATGCTGATGCGACGGGCAGTAGCCATTGTGCGGCAGCGGCGTGCGCTGGCAGGCAGCGCCCTTGCGGGTGGTGGCGCGACACTGTGGCGGCGCGCCGCTGACGGCGGTGTAGCCCTCGTGTGGGTGTTCGGCGAGGAACGCCTCCGCGTAGCCCACGTAGCGGCTGACCACATGATGGACGTGTGCCTGGGCGGACATCGGGAAGTAGCTGCGGATATCGAGGAACAGGGTGCGCGCGGGGCGCGCGAAGTAATGACGATCGGTCGCCAGGCGCGTGATCACCTCCTCGCACGCATGCAAGACGGCGGCGTGGTTGGCGCTCGGCGGCGCCCCCGGCTGTGGCGGCGCGATCTCGGAAGCTAGCTCCCGGTAGATCGCTCGACTGAACTGGTACATGGTGACTACTCCTCACCCTCTCTCTTGCTCGGGTCTTGTCTGGAGCACACCCGCCATTCCTCAAAGACACCGATCGTTCCGAAACCTTCCGTCCCAGAACGAACAACACGCGTTCCATTAGAAAGGATCGACCTAAAGCGCAGAGAACGATTTTCTTATGTAGCTGTTCCCGGCACCGCTGAAAGCCGCGGGCGTGCGCCAGCGTCGCGGGTTATTTCAGCTGTGTGGCCCAGGCCCCGCTACGCCCAGTTTTGCCAGGAGATCTCATCCTCATCACAAACGACAACGTGGCGGTAGTCGAATGAAGGATCGCGCTCGGGGTACTCCGCGCGCAGGTGCGCGCCGCGGCTCTCCGTGCGCTCGAGCGCGCAGCGGGCGATCAGGCGTGCGAGAGGGTGGCGGTCTTTCAGTAGTCGGGTCAACCCCTCGCTGCTGCGTACGACGCCTGCGTCCTGCCACAGAGCGGCCCTGGTCGACGGCTCCGCGACAGCCGGTGCGGGGAGCTCACGCAGCGCCTGCAGGTCATGCTCACTGGGCGGCGCGAAGCTGGGCGCCCCGGCGGACAGAGCGTCGGCGACGGCGCGACGCGCAAACACAAAACACTCGCTGAGCGAGTTCGACGCGAGCCGGTTGGCTCCGTGCAGACCCGTACAAGCGCACTCTCCCACCGCATACAAGCCTGGCACCGTCGAGCGCGCGTGCAGGTCGGTGACGATGCCGCCCATCATGTAGTGCGCAGCCGGCGCCACAGGAATCAGCTCGCGCGTGGGGTCAAGCCCGGCATCACGCAGCGAGGCGACCACATTGGGGAAGTGCGCAGGGTCGATCGCGCGCATGTCAAGACCCACCGACTGCGCTCCAGACTCCTGCAGCAGCGCTTGGATCGCCCGCGAGACCTCGTCGCGTGGCGCCAGCTCCTCGACGAAGCGCTCCCCGTTGCCGTCGTGCAGGGTCGCGCCCTCGCCGCGAATCGCCTCGGTCACGAGGAAGCCCTCGCGCCCACGGACCCCGATCACCGCCGTCGGATGGAACTGCAGCAGCTCCAGATCAGCCAGCGCCGCGCCCGCGGCGTGAGCGAGCAGCAGGCCCACGCCCTGGGACCCTGGCGGGTTTGTCGTTCGCGACCACAACGCCGCTGCGCCACCGGTCGCGATCACCACCGCCCGTGCGGCGATCACGCGTCCGTCATCGCACACGAGCCCGCGACAGCGTGACTCAGCGGCCTCCCCATCGGTCCACAGCGCCTGTGCACGAGCGCGCTCGAGCACCTTGATCCGGGGCTCCTCCGCTGCGAGCGCCGACAGCTGGCGCACCACGCGCCTACCGGTAGCGCTGCCGCCCGCATGAACCACGCGCCTAACCGAGTGACCGCCCTCCAGCCCAAGCGCCAGCTGCCCGAAGCGGTCCGCGTCAAAGCGCACGCCCAGGGCCTGCAGGTCGCGCACGCGATCGGGAGCCTCGTGCACGAGGGCTTCAGCGGCCGAGCGGCGTACAAGCGCACGGCCCGCGAGCTCGGTGTCCCGTAGATGCAGCTCGAAGCTGTCGTCAGCTGCGAGTGCTGCCGCGAGCCCGCCCTGGGCCCAGTAGCTGGCCGTCTGCGCCAGCGGCGTGGCAGAGATGAGCACCACGTTCGCGTGCTCGCGCGCGGCGCATAGCGCGGCATACAGCCCAGCCGCGCCGGCGCCCACCACTGCGATATCGGCGTCGTGGATCCTCGCCGAGGAAGGGTCTGCCATCGCGGGAACCGTATCTGTCCCGGCCCACGGCGCTGCTTGCGGTTACCCGGAGCGGTGCAGCCGGGCCTAGCCGGAGGACCCCGCGCCGGGGAAGAGTTTTTCGGTACGGGATTTGCGCAGCGCTTCTTCGATCCCTTTGCGGATCGCGCTTTTGGTCTTGTCGTTGGCTTTGGGTGGGCTCGACGAGCTGGGAGCTTTGGTCGTCGCGGTGCCGGTCGTGGTGGCCGGCGCCGAGGTCGTGTTCGTCACCGTGCCCGCGCCTGTTGTCGTGGTCGTTGTCGAGCCGGTCGTGCCTGGCGTGGTGCTGCCCGGCGTGGTGCTGCCCTGGGTGGTGGTGGTCGTGGGTGGATTGGTCGCGGTGGTGGGAGTGGTCGCCGGGCTTGGTGTTGTCGCAGCTGCCGGCGCGGTCACGGTTGTGGTCGTTGCGGGCACCGGCGTCGAACCTCCCGCGAGGTCCACCAATGCGGCCGCAAGGACCCCGAGGGCGAGCACCACCACGACCGCGACCACTCCGATCGGCCGCTTCCAACCGGGGGCGGGCGCCAGGCGTGTGCGGGCAGCGGCGCCGCAGCTCAGGCACCATGATTGTTCGGGATGTAGCGGCGCACCACACACCGGGCAGGCCTCACCGCTCGTCGGGGGCGTGGGCGGGGCCACGGGCGTGGCCCCGTGGGGCGGCTGCGAGGTGGCGGTGCTCACGAGCCCGGTAGGGGCGGATGGATGATTTCGGTGGGGCCGTCCTCGTCGCTCGGCGGCGGCTGTTGGGCCGGCATTGACGCCTGCCTGATGGACGGGGCAGTCGTTGGGACGGGCGCGGCCATTGGGGCAGGTGCAGCCGTTGGCGCGGCGGCGGCAATCGGGAGATCGGCCTGGTGGCTGATCGAGAAGCCGCAGTTGGGGCAGAAGTTGTCTTCGCTTGAGTGAATCGCCGCGCAGCGGGGACAGGCGGTGACGCCCGCCTCGCGCAGGATCGTCACCGACTGACGTTCTCCCAACATGCCTTCGAGCGCCCGCAACTCGGTATCGATGTGGACGAGCGTCGTTAGCTTGGCGAGGACCAGCGCGTCGTTGCGCTGGCCGAAGCGGTGCAGGTTGAAAACCAGGCCCCCGAGATCGCGATAGCCGAGCTCGCGCGCTTTGCGCAGGAAACGAGCGCGCCGTCGCGCGCTACCGCGCGAACGAAAGCCCGTAGGCTCGGAAGCAGGGGCGGCGCCCGCCGGCGGCTCCCCCTGCGGCGGCTGCGCTGGAGCGTCTGAGGTAGTTGTGCCAGATATCTGATCCACGGCCGATCCATGCTACTCAGAGCGTCGGTCCGTGAACCCCACACCCAGGTGCGGCTGGGTGAGCTAGGAGCGGCGCTCCAGGGCCTGCCGCCAGGCATCCGCCACGCGCGCGGCCATCGCTGCGGCGGAGAAGCGCTCGGCGCTCGTGCGGCCATCGATGCGTGGGTCGTCGCTGCGCAGGTGGGGCTCGAGCGCAGCCCGCCAGCTCGCAAGCTCGAATGGCGCGCATAGCGTGCCGTCGACCCGATCGAGGGCTTCGCTGTGAATGCCCACAGGCGTGGCCAGCACGGGCACGTCACATGCGAGCGCCTCCAACACCGCAAGTCCGAAGCCCTCCCGCTCGGACGGCACCAGCACGACGTTTACAGCGTTCACCCACAGCGGTACCCGGTCGGGATCGACCCCACCCAGCGTCAGCAGCTCCACCCCCGCGGCCTTCGCGAGCTCGAGCGCGCGATCGTGGCGCTTCTCCGGGCGTGACGGATCCGCGGGGAACAGCACGTATGCCTTGGCGGGGTCGAGTCCCAGCTCTGAGCGAGCGGGCGCCCGCGGCAGTGGATGGAATCGCTTCATGTCCACGCCGCACGGCAGTACCAGCGCGCGTCGTCGCGACGAACGGCCGGGCAGTTCCTGCGCGAGCGGCGCAGATACCGCGCCGAGCACGTCCATCAACGGCAGTACCGCCGCGGTGGCGAGCCGCGTGCGAGGGTGGCGCACGTCGGTGCCGTGGACGGTGAGCGCCCGCACGCGGGCTGGAAGCGAAAGTGCTGGCCAGGCGGTCAGTCCGAAATGCGCATGCACCACGTCGAAGCGCGGAGCTGGGCGCCGGCGAACATGCCGCGCACGCGCGCCATAGCGCAGCGGCAGCTCGATCGCGGCAGCTGCTAGCGCCTTCGCGCCCGGCGCGAACTCGTGCAGCTCGACCTCCAGCCCATCGAGATCTCGCAGCGCTGCCACCTGGTCGCGCACAAAACGCCCACGCTCGGGATGGGCTGTGTCGGGCAGCATGTTGGAGACCACCAGCGCACGCAAGATGCCCCGACCGTAGCGCTCTGGAATGATGGCCCGCGTGCACAGCGGGCAAACAGAGCGAAGCTACGGTCGCGCAGCGGACGGGCTGCGCCCAACCACGATCGAGCCGGGGTTCGTGCGCACGGCCACCGGCTCGGCGCTGATCTCCGTTGGCGAGACACGCGTGATCTGCACCGCCTCCGCACAGGACGGCGTTCCCCGCTGGATGAAGGGCAAGGGACGGGGCTGGGTGACGGCCGAGTACGGGATGCTGCCCGCCTCAACCGGCGATCGCAAGCAGCGCGACGCCACGCGCGGACGTCAGGACGGACGCACGATCGAGATCCAGCGCCTGATCGGCCGCGCGCTGCGTGTGGTTGTCGACTTCGAGGCGCTCGGCGAACACACCATCTATCTCGACTGCGACGTGTTGCAAGCCGACGGTGGCACCCGCTGTGCGTCGATCACCGGGGCCTATGTCGCACTGTCGCTCGCATGCGCTCGCCTAGAGGCCGATGGGCAGCTCGAGCGCTCGCCCTTGAGCGAGTCCGTCGCCGCGGTCTCCTGCGGGATGATCGCCGGGGTGCCCCTGCTCGACCTCGACTACCCCGAGGACTCCACCGCAGAGGTGGACGCCAACGTGGTCATGACCGGCGCCGGCGGCCTCGTGGAGGTTCAAGCTACGGCCGAGCGCACACCGCTCTCGCGGGCCCATCTCGACGAGCTGCTCGTGCTTGCAGCGGCGGGCATCGAGCAGTTGCGCGCGATCCAGGAACAGGCGATCAGCTCCGGATCTTGACGCTGCTGCTGGCCACGCACAACGAGCACAAGCGCCGCGAGTTCGCGCGCCTGCTCGCAGCCTCCGGCGGCGCCTGGGAGATCGAGGCGCTACCCGACACAGTGGAGTTGCCGCCCGAGGACGGCGAGACGTTTGCCGAGAACGCGTTCGGCAAGGCCCGCGCCGCAGCTGAGGCAACGGGCCAGGTGAGCATCGCCGACGACTCCGGCATCGCCGCCGCGGCCCTCGGCGGCGCGCCAGGTGTGCGCTCCGCACGCTATGCAGGTGAGCACGCGAGCGACGAGCAGAACCTCGAGAAGCTGCTGCGCGAGGCGCCGGCGGACAGCCCGCTGGAATACGTATGCGCGATCGCCTACGTGGATCCAACCGCCGGCGTCGAGCGCTTGTTCGAAGGGCGCTGTAGCGGGCGCCTGGCGGCGCAGCCGCGCGGAGACGGTGGCTTTGGCTATGACCCCGCGTTCCTGCCCGACGACGGACCGCCCGGTCTGACGATGGCGGAGCTGACCGACGAGCAGAAGGACTCGATCAGCCACAGAGGCCGCGCGGCGCGAGACCTGCTGGCGTGGCTCACAGAAGGTTGATGGCGGCGGACGCGGCCACGGCAACGCCTAGCCCGGCGTAGCCGTCGTAGCCGGATAGGAGCAGCAGCAGGGCGGTGATGAGTGCCACGAGCACAGTCACCATCCACGCGATGCGAGTGATCGCCACAGTCGTATTCTTGCGGATACGCTCGTCCGCGCACAGTGTTAGCTTCGAGCACAACGGTTTCACGAACGAGGAGGGCGAAGTGACAAAGTCCGAGCTGGTCGACCAGGTGGCCGATCGCGCCGATCTGACCAAGCAGGATGCCTCGCGGGCCGTGGACGCGGTGCTCGCCACGGTGGAGGATGCGCTGCGCCGTGGCAGCGAGGTGACAGTGTCGGGATTCGGCAAGTTCCACGTCAGCGAGCGCGGGGCGCGGATGGGGGTCAACCCGCGCACAGGGGAGCGCATCCAGATCGCGGCATCGCGGGTACCCCGTTTCACGGCGGGCAGTGGTCTCAAGAGCGCGGTGAAGGCTCGCTGAGCGCGGCGTCTTCCTTCGGTGACACGCTGGCCGCTCGGGTGGCCGAGCGCGAGTCGCAGATCGTGCTCGGCCTTGACCCTGACCCGAGCTCGCTGTGGCCGGGTGCAGGCGCAAACCTAGCGGGGGACCTTTCCCCTGCGCAGGCGGCCGCGGCAGCGGTCCTGGAGCACTGTCGGGCGCTGATCGA
The DNA here is from genome assembly GCA_050015915.1 of Solirubrobacteraceae bacterium. Classification (GTDB taxonomy): domain Bacteria; phylum Actinomycetota; class Thermoleophilia; order Solirubrobacterales; family Solirubrobacteraceae; genus Palsa-744. The sequence continues at coordinate 17,833 of JBEKAM010000021.1, read as the reverse complement.
TGCGGCTGGGCAGGCGTGTGTGGCCGTCAAGCCGCAGCTAGCTCGCTTTGAGCTGCTGGGCGCCGCTGGGTGGGCGGCACTGGAAGCGGTTGTGGCCCACGCTCACAGCGCGGGCCTGCTGGCGATCGCGGACGCCAAGCGCGGGGACATCGACGTGACTGCGGCTGCGTACGGGGGCGCGCTGTTTGGCGGCGCTGACAGCCCGTTTGGACAGATCGAGGGGTTGCGAGCGGATCTGGCGACGGTCAACCCGCTGATGGGCAGTGACGCGATCGAACCGTTCGTGAGCGCTGCACGTGCCATAGGCAGCGGCGTGTTGGTCCTCGTGCGCACGTCCAACCCCGGCGCCGCCGACATCGAGGACCTTGAACTAGCAGGGTCGGAAACAGTGTGGGAACGGCTGGCAGCGCTAGTCGAGCAGTTGGGTGCGCCAGGTGTGGGCGAGGCGGGTCTCAGCGATGTTGGCGCTGTGATCGGCGCGACGGAGCCAGGTCATCTGCAGCGGGCACGCGAGCTGATGCCACACACTCCGTTCTTGCTACCGGGAGTGGGCGTGCAGGGCGGTCGCGTGGAGGACCTCGCCCCGGCTTTCGCGCCCGGGCAGGCGGGCGGTCTCGTGTCGGCTTCCCGCAGCATCGCGGGTGCTCATCGCGTGGCGGGCGGAGAGCCCGCAGCGGCGGCCCGTGCTGAGGCCGAGCGTCTACGCGAGGTGGCGTGGGGGCTCTACGACCGGGTCCGCTAGCCTTTGGGTCGTGGACGCCGGGGCATCTCTTTGCCGTTCAGGCGTGCCGGAAGGTGGGTAGGCAGCCAGGATGATCATCACGGTCACGCTCAACGCGGCCATCGACAAGTCGCTCGCGGTCCCCAACTTCAGGCTCGGGCGGCGTCATCGCACGGTCGATCAACGGACGATGGCCGGCGGCAAGGGCGTGAACATCGCACGCACGTTGAAGGCGCTCGGGCAGCCGGTGATCGCCACGGGGTTCGCTGGGGGCGCCACGGGGACACATCTGGTGGAGCAGCTAACGGAGGAGTCGATCCTCAACGATTTCGTGCGCATCCGTGAGGAGTCGCGGACGAACACCTCCGTGCTGGATCCGACGACGGGAGAACAGACGGAGATCAACGAACGCGGCCCGTCAGTGTCGGCGCGAGAGGTTGAGCTGTTTGCCAACAAGCTGCTGTACCTGGCGCGGGGCGCCGCGATCGTTGTGTTCGCGGGCTCGCTGCCGCGTGGAGTCGAACCCGACATCTACGCGTCGCTGATCAGGGACCTCGAGCGCCTCGACGTGATCACCGTGGTGGACACGGATGGGGAGCCGCTGCGCCAGGCGGTGCGCGCGGAACCGGATGTAGTCTCGCCCAACGTGCTCGAGGCGGAGGAGCTCGTGGGGCACGAGTTCTCGGGCGAGGAAGAGCGTGCGCTGGTGGTCGCTGAGATCGCTGCGCTGGGGCCGCGCGAAGCGATCATGACACTCCCCGACGGCTGTTTCGCGCAGGTGGTGGTGGATGGTCAGAAGCGACTGAAGCGGGCCCGCATCGAGCCGCGCGAGCCTGTTGCCAGGAGCGGTTCGGGGGATGCCTTCCTCGCCGGCTATCTGGCAGCTCGCTATGAAGGTCGCGCGCCGGACCAGTGCCTGCGCTTCGGTGTGGCCTGCGGCGCCGAGTCCACGGCGCGGCTGGGCGCGGGACTGATCGATCCGCGCGAGGCGCGACGGCTGATGGGCGGCGTCGAGCTGACCGTGATCGAGCAGCCCGCCGAGGTCAGCTAGTTGGCCTCTGCCCGGTAGTTGATGCCGGGCCATTCTGCCCGTCGTCCTAGGACCTGAAAGCTTCGGATAGCGATCCGGGCGGCGCCTCGTTCTGCGTCTGGCTCACGGATCTCGCCGCGGAGCAGGTTTTCGACTATGCGCCATCCTGGTGCGCTGATTAGGGCTGCGAGCGTGAGTCGGGGGAAGCGGTCCAGTGCGGCTTTTGCGTCCCATGAGAAGGCGACCATCAGCCCGAGCTCGGAGAGGATCGACTGCGCGTAGGGCTTGAGGTCTGTGATGCGGCCGGCGAGGAGGTCTAGCGCGGCTACGGAGGCGAGCTTGGAGCTGGCGAGTGCAGCGTATATCCCGTCGCCCCACAGGGGGTCGACGAGCCCTGCCGCGTCACCGATCAGTAGCGCCCTTCCGCGGGAGAGTGCAGCGTCCGGTCGTCGTGCTGGCAGCCGATAGCCCCGCGTGTTTTGGAGCTTGGAGTAGTCGAATCCTCGCCGGTTGCAGAATTCTTCTAGGTGTTTGCGCAGTGTGGGGCCTGTGTTTTCCCAGCCACCGACGCCGATGTTGATGTGGTTGCCCTTGGGGAAGATCCAGCAGTAGCCGCCGGGGATTGTGCCGAGCTCGATCACTACGGTGCTTTGCCAGCGTTCCGGGTTTGTGAGGCGATGCGCGAGGTTGCCCTCGAGCGCGACGCCGTATATGCGTTTGTCGGCGAGGTCTAGTGAGCGTGCTGTGGACCCATTGGCGCCGTCGGCGCCGATTAGGATCTCGCTGTCGATCCATTTGCCGTCGACGCGTGCACCGTGCTCAGAGATGTCAGTCACCGTCGCGTCGTCGCGGAAGTTGGTGCCGGCGTTGATTGCTTGCTCGATGAGGAAGTGGTCGAGTCGTCGTCGTTGGGTCATGTATGCCAGTCGGGTGTGTCTGCCGCGTACGAATGGTCGGCCGCCGCGGTAGCTCAGCTCCATGCGGTCTATGACGTGCTCTACGACTGGCTGTGGGTCGAATGGCAGCTCGCGTGCGGCTCGTGTGGAGATGGCGCCCCCGCATGGCTTCTCGCGGGGGAATCGCGCCTTGTCGAGGAGCAGCACTCGGGCACCCTCGCGCGCCAGACGGTAGGCTGCGGTCGATCCGGCGGGGCCGGCGCCCACAACGATAGCCTCGAACTGTTCCACCAAATCTCTCCTGGCTTCGCAGTCTACGGAGTGGCTGATAGGGGCTGACGATCTGGGAAAGCCGCAGGGGGTGTAGTCGGAGACGCCCCGTTACGGCCCGTCGGAATCTGACTAGTATTTCGCACTCATGGCAGCAGGGGGTAAGAAGACGGAGCGCTCGTTTCCGATGCGCTCGCCGGTCAATTGGACCGTCTTGGGTCTTGTGATGGAACGCTCAAGTTATGGTTATGAGCTGTGGAAGCGCTATGAGCGGTTGTATGGGGATGTGGTACCGATCGGCAGCGAGTCCAATATCTATGGGGCGCTCAACGCGCTGAAGGACAAGGGGCTTATCGAGGAGGTGGAGGGGTCTAGGACGGTAGTCGTTGGTGCGAGCCGCCAGCCCAAGCCGCACTATCGCGTGACCGAAGAGGGTGTGCGTGCGTATGAGGAGTGGGTGATAGCGCAGGCGCGTGAACATTCCCGTCGCTCGCTTCAGTTCGCGCGCCAGCTCGGGGCGTTCGCGCAGCAGCCGCATATGGCGTTGGCGATCCTTGAGCGCTATGAGCGGGCGTGCTTGGATGATAAAGGCGCGCGGATACCCACCACCGTCGAGTTTCCTTCTCGTGTAGTCCCGGGGCTCGGGGACCGTTTGGCGTCCGCGTATGGCCGCAATGTCATGTCGGCAACGCTCGGGTGGATTGAGTACGCTCGCCGCGAGTTTGCGGCTCTCGCTCATAAGGACCCCGCATGAGTCTGCTTGAGCTGAGGCGTGTCAGCAAGTCGCATCTGCACCGATCGCGTCGCGTCGAGGTGCTGCGGGAGGTCTCGTTTGAGATCGATGCGGGCGAACTCGTGGCAGTTTGGGGTTTGCGGCGCTCTGGGCGTTCGACCCTGCTCGCGGTGGCTGCCGGGGTCGACCAGCCAGACGCTGGCGAAGTGCTGTTCGATGGTGTCGATCTGAATGGCCGGGGCGCGGCGGCGCTGGGAAATGGTGTGGGCTATTGCCGGCAGGGCGTGGGTGCGCCTAATGGGCGAACGGTTCTCGACAACGTACGCGCGGGGCTGCTCGCGCACGGTGGTGTGCCTGACGCACACTTGCGCGCCCACAGAGCACTCGAGCGGGTCGGCGTCCAGCGGTGCGGCGATCTCATGCTGGCAGACCTTGATGGGGCCGAGGCGGTACGGGTCTCGATCGCGTGCGCGCTTGTCCTTGGGCCGCGTTTGCTGGTGGTCGATGAGCCTACGTAGGGTGTCGATCTCCTTCAGCGGGATGAGATCGTGCTGCTGTTGCGCTCGCTGGCGGACGAGGGCATTGCGGTCCTGGTCAGCGATGGTGATGGCAGTGGCCTCTCGGACGCTGACCGGTCGTTGTCTTTGGCGGGTGGCGAGTTGCGCGGCAAGACGATCCCTGAAGTTGGCGCTCTGCTTTCGCTGGAGCGCGCGAGGGGCAGGAGCAGCGCCGCGTGAGGACCCCCGAATGTCGGGGCGCAGGAGGAGGGGTGCGGCGTGCTTGAGCTTGAGGAGGTAGTCAAGCACTACCGTGGTGCTGGCGAGGAGGTGCGCGCCATCGACGGCGTGAGCATGAGCGTCTCGCAGGGTGAGATGGTCTCGTTGCTGGGGCCAAGCGGCTCGGGCAAGACGACGCTCTTGTTGCTGATGGCGGCATTGCTCCGCGCCGAAGCGGGGGCTGTCCGATACCAAAAGCGTGATCTCGCCTCACTATCGGAGAGCGAGGTTTCCGGGTATCTGATGAACGAGGTGGGGTTCATCTTCCAGCGCAGCCACCTCTGGCCCCGCAGCTCGACGATCAGAAACGCATCCGAGAAGCTGATCGTCACGGGTGTGGGGGTAAGTGAGGCACGAGAGCGCGTGATTCCATGGCTTGAGCGAGTCGGTCTCGGTGATCGCCTGGAGCATGCCGCGGGCCAGCTCTCCGGCGGGGAGCGCCAGCGCGTGGCGGTCGCGCGTGTGCTCGCGTGCGAACCCGGGTTGATCCTTGCTGATGAGCCGACGGGCAGTCTCGATAGCGCGCGCAGCACACAGATCGTCGAGCTGCTGCGCTCGATCTCCCGGGATCGTGGCGCGATGATAGTGATTGTCACCCACGATCCAGCGGTAGCCGCGCTGGCGGACAGGCGCTACACGCTGCGCGACGGCGTCGTGGTTGAGGGCGAGGCCCCCGGCGAGCCGCAGAGCTCATCAGTAGCACGGGAGTGAACGTGACGCGCTTTGAGAGCGTCCCCGCGAAAGCCTTTATGAGTCTTTCTGGGCTGCGGTTCTTCTATCGGGAGAGGCTCCGCCAACAAGCTATCCAGGAGCTGCTTGCGGGGTTGGGGATCGCGGTCGCGGTGGCGCTCCTGTTCGCCGTAACGGTCGCCAGTCAGAGCGTCACTAGCTCTGCCGAAGAAGTCAATCGCGCACTGATCGGGCCAGCCAACCTTCAGCTGCGCTCGCGTGGCCCTGAAGGTCTTCCCGAAGGCATGCTCGGTCGCGTCGAAAGTCTGCAGGGCGTGCAGCATGCCGCACCGCTTCTGGAACAGACGGCGACGATCGTGGCGCGCAGTGGCGCGAGCGTGGCTGTGAACGTCGCGGGTACCGAGATCAGCCTGGCGGTCCTTGATGGGCTGGTCCACACGCTGCCTATCGCGACTCTCGAAAAGGGAGGCATAGGTCTAACCAAGGCAAGCGGCGAAGCACTGGGGATCCGCCGCATCGCTGTGCAGTCGACCGGGCCGATTGTTTCGCTTGAGCTAGGCGGCCGTGCGACCCTGCTGAGGGTCAACGCCGTACTCGGACCTGAAACGGCCGGGGCGCTTTCGCAAGCCCGGGTCGCGGTGATGCCCCTTGAACGTCTGCAGCTCCTCGCTGGCCTGCCTCATCGTTTGACGCGTATCCTCGTGCAGGCAGCACCGGGCCAGCAAGCCCGCGTACGCTCAGAGCTCACCCGTCTCGCAGGAGGGCGACTGACGGTAGCCCCGGCCAACCAAGACGTCTCACTCCTGCATGAGGCGCTACGCCCGTTTGAACAGGCAAGCCTGTTCTTCGCTGCGATCAGCGTACTGCTCGGGTTCCTGCTCACGTTCAACGCGTTTCTTCTGACCGTACCGGAGCGCCGCAAGGAGATCGCGGACCTGCGACTGCGCGGCGTCACCTCCACAGCAGTCGTGCAAATGGTCTTCTTCCAGGCGGTGTGCCTCGGCGTCACAGCCACCGCGGTCGGCCTCTTGGTCGGCTATGGCCTCTCGGTCGAGGTGTTCGCGCAGAGCCCGAGCTACCTCGCGAAAAGCTTCACGCTCGGAGCCAGCACGTCGATAGGAGTGATACCGCTCCTGGTAGCCGGCGTCGGAGGCGTACTTGCAACATGTCTAGCTTCGATCGTCCCGCTGCTGGACCTACGCCGTGGCCGGGCAATGAACGCCATATACCTCGAGGACGGCGAGCCCGGCAACGCACTTAGCGACCGGATAGCACTAATACTCGCCCTCGTGGTCGGGGGACTCGTAGTAGCACGTATCGCTGCGAACGCTGCATTGCCGTCGCTTGCACTGGCTTGGTCTGCCCTGTTGGCGATAGCGGCCGTCATGTGCGTCCCGCTGCTACTTGTGGGCGTGTTGCGCCTCGGGGATGTGATCGCGCGGCGTGCCCGTGCACACTTGACCCTACTGCCGCTGGCGCTCGAATCGCTGAGGGAAACCACGCTTCGCTCGCTTGCGCTCATAGCGACCGGGGCCGCTGCCCTATTCGGAGCCGTCGCGCTGGGAGGCGCTCGCGACGACCTGTTGCGAGGGACTGGCGGATTCGTAGCCAACTACTCAGGAGAAGCAAACCTCTGGGTCGTCAAACCTGGAGACAGTCCGTCACAGACCACGTTCTCGCCAGGAAACCGCCTGCGACGTCTTGCCGGCCTGCCCGGCGTTGAGGGCGTAACAGACCTTGACGGGGGTCTCCTCGACGTGGGAAACCGCCGTGTATGGGTGCTGGCATGGCCGTCAAATAGCCCGGTGGCGATGCTTGATGGTCAGACCATCAAGGGCAGTCCGGCCGTAGCGGTCGCGAGGCTGCGTGAAGGTGGCTGGGCCACCGTCTCACAGCAGTTCGCCTCGGAACACGACATTGGCGTCGGCGGCACCCTGACACTCCCGACGCCTACAGGCGCGGTTCCGCTGAGGGTCGCCGCGCTGACAACGAACTTCGGCTGGACACCGGGAGCCGTGGTGATGACCGCTGCCGACTATTCGCACGCCTGGGACACCACACAGGTAACGGCGCTACTCGTCAAGACCCAGGCTGGGAGCAACCCGCAACTGATGCGCGGGGAGGTAGAGCGCGCGCTCAACCCCAACAACGGGCTGGAAGTCCTCTCTACACGCGAGAGAGAAACAAAGATCAATGGGGTGGCGCACGAAGGGCTGGCACAGCTCGCGACCATCTCCACGCTTCTCATCCTCGCCTCGATCCTCGCGATGGCTGCGGCCCTCGCGTCGGCGATCTGGCAGCGGCGTAGCGCCCTCGCCGCGCTTAAGCTCTCGGGCGCAAGGCCACAGAGACTACGAAGGCTCTTGCTGCTCGAATCCGCGCTCACGCTCGGTGTCGGCGCCATTACGGGAGCAGCATGGGGAATCTACGGCCAAGTCGCACTCGACGGCTACCTGACGAACACGACAGGATTCCCCGTCATGCGGCTCGGAGCGAGCTGGCGACCGGCCGAGATCGTGGTCTTTGTGATCGTTGTCTCGCTCGCGATCTCTGCTGCTCCAACCTGGCTTGCCTCACGCGTGCCAGTTCGTCTCGCGCTCGAGGAATAGGGCCTCGTTCGACCCTCGAATCCTGCTGGTCTGAGCATCGGCTTGGCAGGGTTATGCTCACGCGTTGGTGTCCGGCGTTGGTGATCGGGGGTTCGTCGCACGCGCCGCGGTGGCGCTCGCGCTCGCCCACGCCCGGTACATGTCGAGCGTCGCCCCGCTAGTGCGTAGCCAGCTTCGTCGCTGGGATGCGCGCGCCGCGGAAATACCCGACCCGCGACTCCAGGCCCTCGCGCTCGGAAAGCTACGAAACGAACGTTTTGACTTCGAGGCCGTCGCGATGATCGCGACGATCGCCCCCGCTCGGCATCGCGAGCGTGCCGTAGAGGCGATCATGGCGCTCCAGGTGATGTTCGCCTACCTCGACGCGCTGACCGAGCAGCCAACGGCTAACCCAATCCGCGATGGCCTGCAGTACTCAAGGGCACTTGTCGATGCGGTCACCGTCACCACGCATCCCCGCGGTAACTACTACGCCTACTATCGAGGCGACGGGGATGGGAACTATCTCAGCGACCTAGCCGACACCGCCCGAGGAGCACTGTTGGGCCTCCCCGCGGTGGATTCCGTCGCCGAGGTCATCTCCAGGGCTGCGGCTCGCTGTGCAGAGGCACAGGTTCGAGTACACGCCACCGCTCAAGCAGGCAATGAGCAACTGCAACGGTGGGCCACGCGCGAAGCGAGCGGCACCGGACTTCAGTGGCGGGAGTGGCTCTTTGGCGCGATGGGCTCAGTCATCGCCGCCCACGCACTTATCGCATCAGCGGCAAACGCTCACACAACGCCAAAGCAGGCGAAGGAAATCGACTCCACATACCTTTTGCTATGCGTTGTGACAACGGCGCTCGATCAGGTCGTAGACCATGAAGGCGACTTGCTCGCTGGCGAGCAGAGTTATCTAGATTTCTACGAGAACCCCCAGATCCTCGCCCAGCAGATCGCAGCCGTCGCGCGTCTAGTGATAGCGCGCGCCCGCACGATTCCCAACGGGCCTCACCACGCGATGATCCTTTCCGGCGTGGTTGGCTACTACACTTCCGAGCCCGATGCGATGGGTGAGTACGCCCGCCCGATTACCGAACACGTCCAGCGCCAACTGAGACCGCTCATCACACCAACCCTCGCGACGATACAAGTGTGGCGTCTAGCGAAGCGAATGCGCCACCGTGGCTAGCAGCACCAATGCCAAGAAAAGACCGATGACCTATATCTGCCAACAAAGGTCAGGGGGAGGCGCCTCATCCGTGGATGGCGTTGCGCCGCGGGGCGAAGTGGCTGGCACGCGGACATGGCACGGTAGTCCGGGCAGTCGCAGTCGTTCCGTCCTGGAACACAAATTGCGCCTCGAACGGAAAGCCTCCGCGAGGGCACACCGGGGGTAGCAGCAGCCCCTTTGGGGTGTAGGCGACACGCCGCCCCCGTACCGACTTGTAGTACATGAAATGGTCGAGGCCACGAGCGGTTGTACCGAGCGCCATGCGAAGTCGCGTGACCGCTACATCTGGGGCGCCAGGGAATGTGGGAATGAGTGGAATAGTGGCGTCGATGGCCTCACCATAGGGCGGTGGGGCTGAAACTACGGCGGCAGGAAAGACGGGTTCGGCACTAACTGGGGTATGTCCGTCCGCGAACACCCACAACGCCAGACGCCCTTCTCGCACAGGAGCCGAAAAGACTTCGATCTGTGCGCTCTCAGCTATCGTTTCACCCCCGATCGGGATTTCAGCTGTTGCGGTGCCGCGCCCCATCAGCGCATCGACTGGGCAATCCCATGGGCCACGTTCTTCGAGCGTATCGAGACGACAGTTTTCGAGGCCGAGGTCGCTCGTGGCAAGACCCATTTCAGCCGGCAGCAGCACGCTGACATTCGTCAAAGGCGACTGGTTCGCGGGCGGGACGCTCGAAATCCTGAACCCAAGGAAGATCGTGGAATGCGCCCCGAGATGATCGGGACTAAAGGACGCATAGAGGCGAGCGGTCTGTGCCGCCCGAGCACTCCCACAGAAGCACGTCGAGAGGCAGGCCGCGACACAGGCGGCAAGAAAAACGCTTGGGAGCCTCAATCTCGATCCCGCCTGCGCTAGTAGGAGAGGCTGCCGGTCGTCTGTATGGTCAAGGCGAGGGTGCGGCGGTTATAGACCCCATACAGTCCACCACCGCCATGAGCATGCACGTAGCGGCCGGTACCGCCAGTGATCGTCACGGTGCCGCCAAAGCTGACGTACGTCCCAGATTCGTGGAGCTTAGCCGAGCCATAGCCACTGATCGAACCACCATGCGGGTAGAACTCAAACGAGCCCGAGATATCCGCCGTGAACCGGACACGCGCCTTCACGATGCCCGCAAGCGGCCCAGAAGCCGACCCTTCCTCAAGCAAGTAAGCGCCCCTCGCCGTGAGATAACGCAGGTGCGCGGTCATCGTAAGGCGTTCCGTTCGCGCCATCCTCGCCGCCGCCAGAACACCGGCGCTCTGGGTGCAGAGCACAGCCGCCGCCAACGCGACCAAAACAGACCCGTGGGCGAGCCGCCGCCAGCCCACGGAAAGGCTCCTAACCCGCCTCACCATCCGAAGAATCCTACCCCTTCGTGCCCGTCGCCGCACGGGTTTGGTTCCGATAGTCCGCACACCTCAAGAACTTAAGCCCTCAAGAACTACATTGTTTGGCCAGCAGGGCCGTGCCACGCTGGTCGCGTGACCCGAACAACGCGCCGAAAAGCGACAGCACGCCGACGCGCGAGGGCGGTCCGGCACGCACCGATCTCGCTGTGGCCGGAGCTTCGGCTGCTCGCATCGCTCCAAGGCCGGAGAAGGAGATCACCGATGCGACCGGTCTCGCCACGAGAAGTCCAACGCTACGACGATGCTCTGCGGTCCGGGGGCGGGCAAGTGGCTGCACCGAAGTCGTCGCTGACCATGAGACACCCGGCGGTGCGGGGTCGTGGCGGGCAGTCGCGAGCTATTCAGTTGCCGAGCTTGACCTTTCTGCAAGGGCGAACGATTAGCTACTTGGAAGGCGAGCTTGGCTGATCCGTGTAGCACATCGACGGCTAGACCGATCGAGCGCCTCCAGGCTGCGGTTGTACCTACGTTGCGCTTCGGATGTTATGCGCGGACTCCGGCTGCGGTTTCTGAGCTAGGGGAGAAGCTTGTGCTTTACCTTTATCCGGCTTCGATCTGTTCGCCAGAAGACGGCTATGAGAGTCCATCGCGAGACTCCGTTCAGCATCGTTCGTTCGCGGATCGGCGCGAAGAGTTGAGTGCGCTGGGCTACAGCGCGGTAGGACTCAGTAGTCAGTCGGTCGACGCGCAGCGGCGTGTCGTTGCTGATACCGGGGTGAGTCACGCACTTCTGTCGGACCCAGATTTGGTGTTGGCGGGTGCGTTAGGGCTGCCGACTTTCAACCTGGATCATGCTGACTGGTATTGCCGTTTCACGGTCATGATCCATCGGGGGAGGATCGCTGCGGCGTTCTCTCCGACCAGTGCAGCACGAAGTGCTGGGGAAGCCGTGGCGTGGATTCGTGAACAGGGGAAGCACGTTGCGGCAAATGACTCTTGAGGGCACCCTAGATCGCGATGTCGCGCACATGTATGTGCTCGGCAAGACCCATATTGAGATCCGCAGAGCACTCAAGCTCACAAAGGCGCAGCTCCTTCACGTCCTGGTTGACCTATTCGCCGCAGGCATGCCCAAGCGCCAAGGTCACGTAATGACAGAGGCGCAGGTTCGTGACATTCACCGTAAATATCTTGCTGGCACTGGATCAATTGACGCGCTTTCGGAGGGGATGGGGTTCACCGGCGATACAGCCCGGCGATGGATGCGGCGAATGGAACTGTCGCTCTCACGAGCGCCGACGGAGCATGTAGCGCCCGTGACATCGCCAGCTCGCGCGGAGCAGCGCGAGATCACTGCCCTGCTAGTTGCCAGAGTTGACAGCCTTCGAGTGGCCCGAGGGTGGAGTGTCGAGTGGCTCGCGGGTGTGTCGAACCTGTCAATTTGGACACTGATCAGCCTGCGGAGGCATCTGGCCGATCCGCGCCTCAGCACGCTTCTTCGTTTGTGCAACGGACTCGGTGTGACATCAGGCGAGCTGCTTGGTGACCTGCCGCTCCCGGTGGAGCCCCGCACCAGCAGAGCGAGAACGGCACCAGCGGCGGTCGCCGCATGATCGCTCCTGGGACAACGCAAATGATCGAAGCGAGAGTCGTGCCCCTCGTCCGCAAAGGCGTCTTGCACGCCGTAAACGTAGGTGCTGAGGACATCGCTGACAAAACGCAGCTACCCATCGATCCGCCAGCGCTGCTCTCGGCGTTCGCGCGCTCTCGCGAATCCCAGTCGCTGTTCGAATTTGTCGGGTTCGTTGACGAGGCCGAGCAGGCGGACCTCCTGGCTGATCTCTCCAGGTGGCCCATGCTCCTGGAGGTCCTCGAATCACAGCGCGACCGGGAGGTACGCCGCCTTCAAGATCTGGCCGTCGATAGCCGCATCGCTCCACTAGAGGATCTACGTCTCTTCGACGCGCTGATTGGTTCCATCCAAGAGAAGACGGGGGCGCCCCGAAAGGCACGAGACGACGAGGGCTCCGAATCAGTGACTCGACCCGCACCTGAGGGCAAGCGGAGGAGTCGCGGTGACGGGTAATCCTGCCAAGCGGCCGACCGGGAAGCGGCTCGCTGGACTGTGTAAGCGGCCGCCCGACATCCAGGCGACACTCATCGGAGTTCCACGCGCTTCACCGAACTCGGTGCTCTACCTCTACGGTGCGAGATGGCTATTGCTAGAGAGCGAGGGCATTAACGGCGAGCGGGTGCCGACGCGGGAGTGGTTCGCGGCGATCAACGAAACAGTCTTCATCCGAACCGAAGCTGGCTCTGGGCGGTTGGGGAGGATCGAACGGCGCCCGATCGTCAAGGTTGCGGCCTGCGACTTCAAAGGCATACCGATCAATGACTACATCGAATGCATGGCACGGATCGTGGCGCCCGAGCGCCAGCCGGAAGCCGAGACAGCACTGCGTCGCCAGTACGGCATATTCAGACGGCTATTCAACGCGCTAGCGCGCAACGAGCACACATATCTCGAGCTCACGCCGCTGGCAGCTGCCACTCCCGTTCCTGAAGATGAAGCGCAGGCGGCGGCAATTACAGCAATCCACCAAGCCCGCCACGAGCCGCCGCCCGGTGCAGCATGAGAGCCACCGCAGCCACACGCTTGTCCGTGTATCCGCCCAGCGCAGAACACCGCCGAACGATCCCAGGCCAGCAGATCGAACGGTATTCCCCGATCAGGCCGATGGGGCGTCGGCCGCGCCGCACAGGATGACGAGTGCCGAGGCGAGCGAAAGCATGGACCACCGCCCTGACGGAGCGCCTAATCGACCTTCGTGCGGACGGGATCAGCAACACGGAGATCGCCGCGGCACTCAAACGGCCCCTCGAGCAGGTAGAGCAACAGATCAGCAAGCTGATTCACGCTGGGGTCATCGCTTCTCGTCATGGCCTGCTCTGGTCGCACCCGGACGCCTACGTTCAGGGCCGCGAGCGTACTCGCCTCGACGTCGCCGCGAATGTCGGCCGCCTCTACATGAATGGGAAGTCATACAAGGAGATCGCAGACGCTCTCGCGCTGACAGATGCGCAAGTTCACAACATCTTGAGCGAGCTATTCTCGGAAGGGATGCCGAAGCTCAAACGGCACGCGCTTACCGACCGGCAGGCGCGAGCCATTCGCGCCGCGTACCTCAAAGGCGAAGGGTCTCTCGACGAGTTGGCGGCGGAGATCGGCTTCTCGGGAGGCGCGGTCCGAAAGCGGCTGCGCAAGCTGAACCTTCCAATCGAACGCGAGACTGAGGGTGGGGCTGGATGGATGCTGACTTGCCGAAGCCGACGCTGACTATGCCGACCGCCAACGCGGCCATCTGAGGAACGGAGGAAGCACACGTGACTAAAGCACTAACCGTCCCGCCCAATCTGGTCGGCCGCGTACGTGAAGGCACATACGGGGTACTGGCAGTCGCAGCGGAAGCTATCGTGCAATCGGCGCACGCTCACGAACAGCCCGAGCCAACGAGTCGCATTAACCAAAAGCACGCCGAGGTCATGCTCGATCGGCTTGGCTGGTTTAGCGGCCAGGACCCCCAGCAAGCTATCGAGCTGGAGCCCGAGCATCGGCAGACGCTGTATGCCGCTATTGAGGCTCAGCTTCCGCTACTCGCAGAATGGCTAGGCGACCTCGACCCGGACGATACGAGCCGTCCCGACCGCGCCGAGGAGCTGCGCCTAATCCAGCAATTCGCTGACGGGCTCGAAGGAGACCGTGGTGGACCCCAATAAGCGACGGCTGCGTGGTGCTCACAGGCGACGCCCTCAGCTAGTTCGAGGCCGTCCTCCGGCGACGCGAGGACCACTGAGGGCTATGCGATCTCCCCTCGAGCTGCGGCCGGGCTCGCATCAGATTTATCCCGTGCGCCCTGAACGGCGTCCACCGCGTACGCGTGTAGGCAAGGGTTCTCGCGCGGTGGTCGACCGAGACGCCTAACAGAGGATGTCTAGCGATGATGCCGAGATAATCACGGTCGTTGTCGCCTGTCTGGAGCCGCTGCTGGCACGCGGAATACTCGATGCGCTACGCACAGATCGACGCCTGCGCGTGGCCGTGAGTGGGTTGATGGGCTCCGCGTTCGAGGATGAGGTTCGTACGCAAACGCCGCGGCTGTTGGTCCTCGGAGAGAAAGTCGCGTATTCGCAGCTGGCACGTGTACGATCTGCTGAGCTGCCGCCGGAGATCCTCATCGTGGCGCAAGACCGGGCGGAGCTGGTCGGGCCTTTGTTGCTCGGGGAGGGGGTGTCGTGTCTGGCATCTGGTGCCAGCACGGGGGATCTTCTAAAGGCCGTGCATCTCGCAGCGAGTGGCCAGCCGACGTTCTCGCGCGTAAACGAGGTGCAGCGAGCTGAACGGGGCTATCCCATGGATGTGGCTCATCTCACCGAGCGCGAGCGGGAGATCCTTGGCCGCTTGAGTGAGGGGTACACGAATCGGGAAATCGCCGAGGCGCTGCAAATCGGCGTCGGGACGGTTCGCACACACGTCTCGCGGATCTTTCAAAAGCTCGACGTAAAGAGCAGACGCGACCTACTCGGTATGCGCGTGAGGCGAGTCCCACTGGCGTATGAATAGATAGTTACCTCGACGGGGGGAGTCATATCGTCATATGTTGCTACCCCCAAAATATATGTCACTTCGACAGATGGTCATCCGCCTCCACGTCGAGTACGGTCTCTCGCAACTGTTCTAGTCGATGGTCGGGGACTGACCCCGGCTACTCAAGCTGGGGGCGGGACGAGTATGCGGATTGTGGCGTGTCAACCGATTTCAGATGTGCTGCCCGGAGCGAGTTCCTGGGCGCATCGTCCTTCACGCCGCGCAGTCGCTGTGCGCTTGTCAGTACTGGCAGCGGGCGCGTGGAGTCTCGTGGGCAGCGATTGGGCGCCTATCGCGTATCGCCATAGAACGATCGACTGCTCAACTTCTCGGTATGCGAGCACGCCCGACGCACACGTGCCGAGCCCACCCTCAGAACGCGGGGCGTGGCTGCTCGCGCTTGTCCTATGCGCGCTGGGCGTGGCTGTCCTCGTTGCGGTACTCACGGGCACGGTAGGCCGCACGGCGCGCACCATAGTGGTACCCCTGCCGCCCACAGTGCACGTGGCGCAAGCGCTGGCCCTCCCCGGGGCGGCATCGGGGAGAATCGCGGAGGGGCGGCCTACTGGCGCGGGATACGGGCTTGGGAGGAGCTACTCGCCCGCGGCGCATCGCGCAGAGCACCACGGATCGCGCTCTCGTGTGGCGATCCTCGCGCGTTCGTCGGCGGTGCAGCAGCGCGCCGAGGAACGGGGCTTGATGGACGCGACGCAGACGCACATCTCCAGGGCCTGGATGGAAGGTTTCTATCCGATCTATGCGACGGCGCAGAGCACGTTCGGCGTGAATTGGCTTTTGCTCGCCTCGATCCATCGCCAGGAGTCCGCGTTCTCGACCGCTCCAGGCATCTACCACGGCCTGAACTTCGCCGGTTGCTGCGGCGGGCCGATGCAGTTCAACGTCACGAACGGCCCGGTAAGCACGTGGGATCTCGTGGCGGACTCCTACAAGTACGGCAAGCGCCCCGCGTACTACGACCACATGACGGCCACGCACCCGTCGATCTATGACGACTTCGACGCGATCATGGCCGCCGCGCACCTGCTGTCAGCTGACGGTGCGGAATACGCGTTGAACGAATCGGCGTGGGACGCGGCGTATGACTACTACGGCCACGACGCGGCCGGGGTCACGTACGCCGATCAGGTGCTGGCGCGGGCAATCAGCTGGTCGCAGCACGGATTTTGCATCAACTGCGGGTTGGAACCGACGATGGTGGAAGCCGTCCAGGCCGCCTACGGCGCGCCGGTGCGCCATCTGCTTAGTCCAGACGCAACCACCTCAATCTCACACACAAAGGGGCAAGGATGAAAGCGGGTCTGCTGTCGCTGGTCGCGTGCTTGGCGTGCTGTGTTGCGGGACTGGCCGCATCGCCGGTGAGCGCGCTGGCGGAAAACTCGCCGCCCGCCGAAGGGACTGGTGCGTCCTCGTCCCTGGAAAGTGTGCCTCCGACCTCGGGGCCGACGGCTGGAAACGAAGAACTGCTACCGGTCGAACGCGAAGCGCAACTCGCCGGCCTTGAAGCTGAACTGTTCGGTGAAGGCTCGCTCGTCGGAGGCTCGTCTTCTAAAGGCCCACAGACCGGCGCAGCGGCTGACGCGTCTTCGTCGCTGGCAGGCTCGCTGGTGACCTCGGGGTCGCCGGCTGAAGGCGAAGAGTTGCAGGCCGGGGAAGAAGCGAAGCTGGCTAGCCCGGAAGCGGTGGCCGTGCGCGAAGCTTCGCGCACGAGGTTCGAGAATCTGAACACCGAACAGGCGGCCAAGGTTGCGGGCGAAGCGTTCCCTACCATGATCGATGATCCTGCGGGTGGCCCACCGAAGCTGCCGGCCGGGCAGAGCATCACGCGCTTTCCGGCGGATAACGTGGCGTCGACCGATCTCGGCGAAGGCAAGCGTGGGCTGATCGAATCGACGCAGCCGATGGCGATCGAAACCTCGTCAGGTCATCGCACCCCGATCGATCTCGGCTTGAGCGATGCGGGGAGCGTGTTCGAACCGAAGACGCCGATGGTGAGCGTTCAGATTCCGAAGCGTTTGAGCAACGGTGTGCAGTTGCCGGCGCTCGGCGTTTCGCTCACGCCGGTTGATGCGCCAGGCGTGTCGCTCGGGGGCTCAGAAGGTGCCATGGATGGTGCGAGCGTGTTCTACGCCAACACTCAGACCGATACGGATACCCTGGTCAAGCCTGTGACCGAAGGGTTTGAGGAGAACACGCTGTTGCGCTCGGTCGAAAGTCCCGACGAGCTGTACTTCCGGGTCGGGCTACCCGAAGGCGCGTCCCTCGCGCAGGCCGGCAGCGGGTCGCGGGCCGTCAAGGTCATGGATGACGGCTCCGTGATCGCCCTGATCCTTCCGCCGGGCGCGGTGGATGCCGCGGGCACCTCTGTTCCAGTGTCGATGAGCGTCAGGGGTGATGTGCTGGCGCTGACGGTCGCCTCGCACGAAAAGGCATATCAGTGGCCGATCTCGGTGGATCCAACAGTTATCGATAATCAGATCGCCGGTCCTGAGGGTAAAGCTACCAACTGGGTCAGTAGGGCAGATCAACAGTCGCATTTCACTACAGAAGGAGATGCGTATCTCATCCAGCTCTCTCACGGTTCAATTGAAACCGGAGAATACATGGAAAGCGAGTACCATACTCAGGGTAATTCCAAAATCTTCCTAATCGAAGGCGATGTATATGAAGAAGTCCCGCACGGACGCTCATTCCTTCAATTCTTTAACGAAGACTGGGACGAACCTGAGGTTGAAAGCACTGAGATCTTGGGAGAGAACGGAGATTATGGGAGCCGCGCGGTCGAACTGTGTGCCCGTGAAGGGGAATCCCCATGCGCAGAATGGGCGGGGGACGCTCGCAATTTTGTGCGGTAGAAGCAGGAAGAGCTTGAACCCGATGGATTCCTT
>JBEKAM010000020.1:0-26601 GCA_050015915.1 Solirubrobacteraceae bacterium | reverse complement strand
CAGCGAATCGCAGAGGCTGCCTGATGCCAAGACGAGATGACATCCAAAAGATCCTGATCCTCGGCTCCGGGCCGATCGTGATCGGGCAGGCGGCCGAGTTCGACTACTCCGGCGTGCAGGCGTGCAAGGTCCTGCGCGAGGAGGGCTATGAGGTGGTGCTCGTCAACTCCAACCCCGCCACGATCATGACCGACCCGGAGTTCGCCGACGCCACCTACATCGAGCCGCTGCTGCCCGGCCCTGTAGCGCAGGTGATCGAGCGTGAGCGCCCCGACGCGCTGCTCGGAACGCTCGGCGGGCAGACCGCGCTGAACCTCTCAAAGGCGCTTCACGACGACGGCACGCTCGAGCGTTTCGGCGTGGAGCTGATCGGCGCCAACTACGACGCCATCGCCTGCGCCGAGGACCGCGACCTGTTCCGCGAGGCGATGGCCAAGGCGGGGCTGCGCATGCCCAACAGCGAGATCGTCACCAGCATCGAGGAAGCCCGTGCTGCCATGACCGGTGCCAACGGGCAGAAGGGCTCCCTCGGGCTGCCGTGCATCGTGCGCCCCGCGTTCACGCTCGGCGGCCGTGGCGGTGGCATCGCCCGCACCGAGGAGGAGTTCGAGCGGATCGTCGCGCAGGGCCTCGAGGCCTCGCCCATCGGTCAGGTGCTGCTCGACGAGTCCGTCATCGGCTGGGGCGAGTTCGAGCTCGAGGTGATGCGCGACAGCGCCGACAACGTCGTGATCGTCTGCTCGATCGAGAACGTCGACCCGATGGGCGTGCACACCGGCGACTCCGTCACCGTCGCCCCGCAGCAGACGCTCACCGACCACCTCTACCAGCAGCTGCGTGACCAGGCGATCACCGTGATCAGGGCGGTCGGCGTAGAGACCGGCGGCTCGAACGTTCAATTCGCGGTCAACCCCGACACCGACGAGATCCTCGTCATCGAGATGAACCCACGCGTCTCCAGATCGAGCGCGCTCGCCTCCAAGGCAACCGGTTTTCCCATCGCCAAGATCGCCGCGCGCCTCGCCGTCGGCTACCGCCTCGATGAGATCGACAACGACATCACCGGCGCCACGCCCGCGTGCTTTGAGCCCACGATCGACTACGTCGTCGTCAAGTGGCCGCGCTTTGCCTTCGAGAAGTTCCCCAGCACCGACCCCACGCTCACCACACACATGAAGTCAGTGGGGGAGGCGATGGCGATCGGGCGCACCTTCCAGCAGGCATTCGCCAAGGCGCTGCGCTCGCGCGAGCTCGACAAGACACCGTCCCTGTCAGCAGTCCCCGACGAGCGCCTCCTGGAGAGCCTCGCCACCCCTGCTGCCGACCGCTACGAGACCGTGCTCGAGCTGTTGCGCAGGGGGACAGGTATCGAGCAGGTGCACGAGCGCACCCACATCGACCGCTGGTTCCTGCATGAGCTGCGTCAGCTCGCGCTCGAACCCGAAGCGCCGTTCGCCGGCGAGCGCTCGTACCGCTCCGTCGACACCTGTGCCGCCGAGTTCCCCGCCCGCACCCCCTACTACTACTCAGGTTGGGAGCGCACACGCGCCAACGAGGTCCGCCGCGGCGAGCGCCAGTCGGTCGTGATCCTCGGCTCCGGTCCCAACCGCATCGGCCAGGGCATCGAGTTCGACTACTGCTGCGTGCACGCCGCCATGACCGTCCGCGAGTCAGGGCGCGACGCGGTGATGATCAACTGCAACCCCGAGACCGTCTCCACCGACTACGACACCTCCGACCGGCTGTACTTCGAGCCGCTCACGCTGCAGGACGTGCTCGCAGTCGTCGACGTCGAGAAACCACTCGGCGTGATCGTCCAGTTCGGCGGGCAGACGCCGCTGAAGCTCGCCGCCGGTCTCGTCGACGCCGGCGTGCCGCTGCTCGGCACGAGCGTCGATGCGATCGACCTCGCCGAGGACCGCGCCCGCTTCGGCGCGCTGCTCGACCGTCTCGGCTACAAGGCACCGCCATACGCCACTGCCCGCTCCCTGCAGCAGGCGCTCAAGTGCGCTGACCTCGTCGGCTTCCCCCTCATAGTGCGCCCCTCCTACGTGCTCGGCGGGCGCGCCATGGAGATCGTCTACGCCCACGACGGCCTCGCCGACTACCTGCGCCGCGAGGTTGCAGGCGCGGGGGGGAACGACGACGCGACCAACCAGAGCCCGGAGGGCTCTCCATCAATCTTCCTCGACAGGTTTCTCGAGGACGCAACGGAGGTCGACGTCGACGCCCTGTGCGACGGCCACGAGGTGTGGATCGGCGGGATCATGCAGCACGTCGAGGAGGCCGGCGTGCACTCCGGCGACAGCGCCTGCGTGCTGCCGCCACACTCGCTCGGCGAGGAGATGCTCGAGCAGATCCGCACCGCCACACGCGAGATCGCCCTGGAGCTCGGTGTCGTCGGCCTGCTCAACGTGCAGTACGCCATCGCCGCCGGCGAGCTATATGTGATCGAGGCCAACCCGCGCGCCTCTCGCACCGTCCCGTTCGTGTCCAAGGCGATCGGTCTGCCGCTCGCCAAGCTCGCCTGCCGGGTCATGCTCGGCGAGCGCATCGCCCAGCTCGATCTGCCACAGGAGCGTCAGGGCATCGGCTTCGGCGAGCACGTGTCCGTCAAGGAGGCTGTGCTGCCATTCGATCGTTTCGAGGGGTCCGACGCTCTGCTCGGCCCCGAGATGCGATCCACCGGTGAGGTCATGGGCATCGCCCGCGACTTTCCCACCGCGTTCGCCAAGGCGCAAGCAGCCGCCGGCGTGCCGCTGCCGCAGGAAGGCACGGTCTTCATAACCGTCACCGACTCCGATAAGGCCGGTGCGTTCGCCGTCGCCCAGAGCCTGCACGAATGCGGGTTTCGCATCGTCGCCACCCGCGGCACCGCCGAGGCGATCTCGCGCATGGGCGTGCCCGCGCTCGCGATCAACAAGATCGCCGAGGGCTCGCCGCACGTGCTCGACTGGATCGAGCGCGGTGACGTGCACCTCGTCGTCAACACGCCCACCGGCGTCGGCGCGCGCACCGATGGCTATGAGATCCGCCGCGCCGCCGTCGCCCACGGCATCCCCTGTTTGACAACGCTCGCCGCCGGGATCTCCGCCGCGCGAGCCATCGCAAGCGCCCACCGCAACGGCGCACCTGAGGTCCTTTGCCTGCAGGAGCTCCACGGCATGGCTCGCACCACACGCCAAGCCCCTGACGGCGAGTGCGCCGCCAGCCCCGACGGGGCCGGGGTGGCGTGAGTCACGCTCCTTTCGGCCGTCGCCTGCTGACGGTCACAGGCATAGACGAGTTGGGCGCCTACCGCGTGCTGCGCGTCGCCGACAACGACATGCCGCGAGCCGGCTGGAATCAGAGCGATCTCATCCCCGGGCAGTTCGCCATGCTTGCAGCAGCTGAGCGTTGGGGCGGGGGAGACGGCGAGCGGCCCTACCTGCCCAGGGCGTTCTCCGTTGCCCGGCGCCAGGATGGCGAGTCACACTTCCTGCTCGAGGACGTAGGGCCGGGGACTCAGCAACTGTGCGAGCTGCGCGCCGGCGATCAGCTCTGGGTGCTCGCGCCGCTCGGCCGCGGCTTCACGCTGCCGGGCGATGGGCGCCGCGCGCTACTCGTCGGCGGCGGCGTTGGCATCGCGCCGCTGGCCATCCTCCAGGACACGCTCGCCGGCGACGTGACCGTGCTGCTCGGCTTTCGCGATAGCTCGCGCGCCGCGGGCGCCGCGCTGCTCGACGGCGCGCACGTCGCCACTGACGACGGCTCCGTCGGCCACCACGGTCTCGTCACCGACCTGCTCGCCGCGGAGATCGAGCGCGACCCTCACGCCGTCGTCTACGCCTGTGGGCCAGCAGGCATGCTCGAGGGTGTCAGGGCACTGTGCGAGCAGACCCACGCGCCCGCCCAGCTAGCGCTCGAGGCAGGCATGGCCTGTGGCTACGGCGCGTGCTTCGGCTGCGTCGTGCCAAAGCGCGGCGGCGGCTACCTGCGGGTGTGTGTCGACGGGCCGGTCGTTGACGCTGCGGAGCTGGAGCAAGTCGATGCCCATGCCGGGTCACCCGCATGAGCGTCGAGTTCTGCGGGCTGACGCTCGCCCACCCGATCATCAACGGCTCGGGGACGTTCGACGCGATCGCCGCGCGCCGCGCGTTCGGTGATGCGCTGCTGCAGCAGTTCCCGTTTTCCGCTTACGTCTCAAAGACGATCACGCTCGAGCCACGCGTAGGCAACCCGCCGCCGCGGCTGTGGGAGACCCCCGCAGGGCTGATCAACTCGATCGGCCTGCCCAACAAGGGCCTGCATGGCTATCTCATTGAGGACCTACCCCAGCTGGCCGAGATCACCACCGGTGCGGGTGATGCCAACGGGCACGGCACCGTGCCGCTGATTACCAACGTCATGGGCGCCACCGCCGAGGAGCTCTCGCGTCTGGTCGAGGCGTGCGACGAGCGCCCTGAGATCGCCGCGATCGAGCTCAACGTGTCGTGTCCCAACGTCAAGACCGGCCTCGACATCGGCGCCGATCCCGTTCAGCTCGAGCAGGTCGTGCGCACCGTACGTGCCCACACCGCAAAGCCCCTGATCGTCAAGCTCACGCCCAACACTGCCGACGTCGCCGCCTGCGCATCCGCAGCCGAGCAGGGCGGGGCGGATGCCGTGTCGCTGATCAACACGCTGCGTGCCACCGCGCTCGCTCCACACCGAGGAAGGCAGCACGCTAGCGGGGTCGCCACCATGGCAGGAACGGACGCTGGTGGGCACGCTGACCTCTGGCTGGGAGGCGGTAGCGGTGGCCAGTCCGGCCCCGCGATTCGCGCCGTCGCGCTCGCGCAGGTCGCCGCCGTTGCCGCCCGGGTATCAGTGCCCGTGATCGGCATGGGCGGCGTGCAGAACTCAGCTCACGCACGCGATCTCATCGACGTTGGCGCGACGCTCGTAGCGGTCGGCACCGAGAGTTTTCGAGACCCCGCCGCCGGGTCGAGAATCGCACTGAGGCTGTGATAGATCGTGCCTGCATGCGGGCACTTGTGGCCCCGCTGCGGGCCGCGCCAAAGCTCCGCAAACGGCGCCAACTCTCTAGTAGCGGTTGGACGGTGGGGGATAGATAAAAACCCCTGCAAACGCGCCTCGATACCGTCCAGGAGCCTCGATGTCCCTATACCTAAAGCTGAGGTAGAGGTGAATTCAGCGATTTACTATTGATCGACTGCCCCAGGTGTGTAGACTCGCCGCCCATGGCGCCGGCGACCGGAACGACGTCCTCAAATACCTCCACTGCTCCCGAGCGCTCCCTCAACCAGAGGATGGATGCGCTCGCTAGGGCGAACCAGATTCGCATCCAGCGTGCGCAGCTGAAGCGCGACCTCAAGTCCGGTCGCCGCTCGATCCACTCGCTGCTGCTCGACCCACCCGAGTTCGTTGAGACAGCCAAGGTCTTCGACATGCTGCTTGCCGTCCCCAAGTACGGTCGCGTGAAGGTCAACAAGATCCTCGCCCACTGCCGCATCGCCCCCAGCAAGACCATCGGTGGGCTCTCAGAGCGCCAGCGCTCAGAGCTCGTCTCCCTCTTGCATCACTAAGTGGCGGCCGGCCAGCCCGAAGCTGCGTCCTCGCTCGCCACTAGGGTCCAAGCAGTGGCACGCGTGTTCGTCATACCAGGGCCTTCCGGGGTCGGCAAGGGGCCGCTCATCCGCGGGCTGATGGAGCGCTTGCCCAAGCTCGAGCTGTCCGTGTCCGCCACCACGCGCGCACCGCGCCCGGGAGAGCAGGACGGCGTCGACTACCACTTCCTCACCCGCGAACAGTTCGATCATCGCGTCGCCGAGGAGGACTTCGTCGAGCACGCCGACTATGCCGGACGCAGCTACGGCACACTGCGCTCAGAGCTCGAGAACAGAGTCCAAGCAGGGGTGCCCGTCGTGCTCGAGATCGAGGTCCAAGGTGCCCGTCAGGTGCGCGCTGCGATGCCCGAGGCAGTGCAGGTCTTCATCGCGCCGCCATCGCTATCGGCGCTGCGCACACGCCTAGTTGGTCGCGGCACCGACGACCAAGATGAGGTCGAGCGGCGCCTACGGGTCGCTGAGCAAGAGCTCACCGCGCAGCCCGAGTTCGCACACGTAGTCGTCAACGATCGACTCGAAGACGCGCTCGAGCGCCTCACCGCGATCGTCTCTGAGCAGCTCGACTGACCGGGGTCAGCTGTCGCGGCCCACTACACTGCAAGGTCAACAAGGAAAGGCATGCACCTGTGATCTCCCCCCGCATCGACCGCCTGCTCGAGCAGGTCGACTCAAACTACGCCGGCGTCATTGTGGCCGCCAAGCGCGCCCGCCAGATCAACAGCTACTACCACAACCTCGGCGAGGGGACCTTCGACGAGTTTCCGCCCCCGATGATTGAAACGGCGTCGAAAAACTACCTCACGATCGCCCTCGAGGAGGTAGCAGCAGGAAAGATGAAGTACCACTACAGGTAGCCGCGCAACGGGCCCGCCACGGCTTGCGAGCGGCGGCCGGGCCCTCTACAACCTCTAGTTATGTCCCGAATCCTGCTGGGCGTTAGTGGCGGCATTGCTGCTTACAAGGCTCTCGAGCTTGTGCGCTTGGCGACTGCCGACGGGCACGCGGTGCGTGTCGTGCAGACGCCCAACAGCGAGCGGTTCGTTGGCAAGGCCTCGTTCGCGGCGCTGAGCGGCTCGCCGGTGTTGACCAGCGAGTTCGAGCGCGACCCCGCGCGTGGAGCGTTCCCCGATCAGGTGACGCCCACACATGAGCCGCTCAGCCATCTCGAGCTCGTTGCTAACGCCGATGTGTACCTGATCGCGCCGGCCTCAGCGAACACGATCGCCAAGCTCGCCGTCGGACTCGCGGACAACTTGCTAAGTAGCTGCATGCTGGCAGCTAGCTGCCCATTGATAGTTGCGCCGGCGATGAACAACCGCATGTACGAGCACCCCGCCACCCAGGCCAACCTGCAGACGTTGCGTGAGCGCGGGGCCACCATCGTCGAGCCCCGCGTGGGGCGGCTGGCATCCAAGGGCGAGGAGGGTATCGGACGCCTGGCTGAGCCCGCAACGATCCTCGCCGCGTGCATGCAGGCACTTGCAGAGCATGGTTTCGGAATCCCGAGCGAGCACCCAGCCGGTGAACACATGGGGGAGGGGTCAGGCGATTCCACGTCGCTACATGGACTGAAGGTGCTCGTCACCGCCGGCGGCACCCGCGAGCCGATCGACAGCGTGCGCTTCATCGGCAACAGCTCCTCCGGGCGCATGGGGTTTGCACTTGCGCAAGCCGCCCGCGAGCGTGGCGCCGAGGTGACGCTCGTTGCCGCCAACGTCGCGCTGCCCACGCCCGCCGGGGTCACCCGACGCGAGGTCACCACCGCAGCTGAGCTCAAGGACGTCTGCCAGCACGAGTTCCCAGGCTGCGACGTGTTGCTGATGAGCGCAGCAGTTGCTGACTTCACGCCGCAATCCCCCGCGGAGGGCAAGATCAAGAAGGCCGATCGCTCGCGCCTGGAGCTCGTGCTGGAGCCCACCGCCGATGTGCTCGCCGGGCTAGCGAAGGCCCGCCGCGCCGAGCAGACGCTCGTTGGCTTCGCCGCCGAGCACGGTGAGCAAGCGGTCAACGACGCGGGCGTAAAGCTCACCACCAAGGGTGTTGATGCGCTCGTCGTCAACGACATCTCTCGCTCCGACATCGGCTTTGACGTGGACGCCAACGAGGTCACGATCCTGACCGCCGCGCACAACGGCAATGCGCAGATCGGGCGTCGACACGTCCCTCGTGCGAGCAAGGCGCAGGTTGCAGCGGCGATCCTCGACGCCGTCGAAAGTCTCCGAGACAGCCGTTAAACTATGGCGATGGAGAGTGTCTATGACCTCTACCAGCGCGGCTGTGAGCTACTCGACCACGGCGACCACCAGGCCGCGATCGTGCCACTGAGCAAGGCCCGTGACCGCGAGCCCGACAAGGCCTCGATTCGCGAGGCGCTGGGCCGCGCTTTGTTTCACGCGCAGCGCTACGAAGGAGCCGCCGCGGAGTTTCAGGCGGTGGCTTCCAAGACTCCTACAAACGACTACGCGCTGTTCTGTCTCGGGCGCTCAATGCAGCTGTTGGGACGCCATCGCGAGGCGTGCAAGCCGTTGGCGCTAGCGTGTTCGTTGGCGCCCGAGCGGGCCGATTACAAGCTGTACCGCGAACGCGCCCGCCGGGACGCGGAACGCACGTGAGCCCGCTATGTGCGGTCATGCCACTGCTATCCTCGCACTAGAGCTTTCGTGCCGGCGCGCAGGCGTCGGTAGCAGGACCGAGAGTGGGCGCCCGCCCGCTTTTTTTGCGTAAGGAGCAAGTTGATGACCCCGCTACAGACAGAAATAGAGAGGCGTCTGGCCGACACCGAGCCCGACATCGAGGTCCTCCTCGCCGAGGTTGCCGGCGGGCGCTGTCTGCGCGTGTTCATCGATCACCCCGATGGCGTCACGCTCGAGATGTGCGAGCGGGTCACCATGCACTTGAACGATCTGCGCGAACGCTACTCGCTGGAGGTCTCCTCGCCCGGTCGCGAGCGTCCGCTTACCAAGCCCGCCCATTTCCGTCGCTTCGTCGGACGCCGCGCGCGCGTCCGCACGCGTCATCCTCGGCCCGTAGCCGCCCTTGGCGACGGCGAGCGCCTGAGCGGCGCACGGCCGGTACGAAGCTTCACTGGAGAGTTGGTAGGCGCATCGGAGGATGAGATCACGCTGGCCGCGGACGGGGGCGTCATCGCGATCCCCTACTCGGAGATACGACGTTCGAACTTGATCGAGGAGTAGAGCTAGCTATGTCACGCGAAATCCTTGAGGCGATGCACGCGCTTGCACGCGAGAAGGGCATCGAGCCGGAGAAGTTGATGATCGCGCTCGAGGACGCGCTGCTGTCGGCCTACAAGAAGCAGCCCGGCTCGGCCAAGTACGCGCGTGTCGAAATGGACCGCGAGACCGCCGACTTCCGCGTCATCGAACTGATCATCCCTGAGCGCCTGGAGGCGCATCTGATCGTCGAGACGATCGACGAGGAAACGACCGTCGACCCTGAGACCGGCGAGATGCGCGAACCGGAGGAACCGGAAATCGACCCCGCGAAGTTCGCCGAATATCGCGACCAGATCGACGAACGCGACGTCACGCCCGATGACTTCGGGCGGATCGCCGCGCAGACCGCCAAGCAGGTGATCCTGCAGCGCATCCGCGAGGCCGAGCGCGACATGATGTACGAGGAGTACCGCGACCGCGTCGGCGAGCTGATCACCGGCATCGTGCAGCAGTCGGACTCGCGCTACACGCTCGTGCAGCTGCGCGAACGTGTCGAGGCGCTGCTGCCCAAGTCCGAGCAGGTTGAGGGCGAGCGCTACGACCACTCGCAGCGCATCAAGGCCGTCATCAAGGAGGTCTCGCCGTCGACCAAGGGGCCCGCGATCATCGTCTCCCGGCGCGACCCCGAGCTGATCAAGAAGCTGTTCGAGCTGGAGGTTCCGGAGATCGCTGACGGGCTCGTGGAGATCGCAAACGTCGCCCGCGAGCCTGGCTATCGCTCGAAGATCGCCGTCATCTCTCACACCGACGGTGTCGACCCCGTCGGTGCGTGTGTCGGTCCGCGAGGATCACGCGTGCGCATGGTCGTCTCCGAGTTGCGTGGCGAGAAGATCGACATCATCCCCTTCAACGAGGAGCCCGCGCGCTTCGTCGCCAAGGCGCTCTCACCAGCGCGGGTGCGCGAGGTGCTCGTCGACGACGAGGCCAAGCAGGCCACCGTGATCGTGCCTGACGACCAGCTGTCGCTGGCGATCGGACGCGAAGGACAGAACGCACGGTTGGCCGCGCGGCTGACCGGCTGGCGCGTCGACATTCGCTCCGAGACCGAGTTCGCCGCCGAGGAGGCCGAGCACGGCTATGAGGAGGAGGAGGTCCAGGGCCGCTGCGCTGCCATCCTTTCCAACGGCCGGCGCTGCCCCAACGCCTCGCTACCCAACTCGCGCTACTGCGGCCTAGAAAGCCACCAGGCGCTCGCGAGCATCGCCAGCGACAACATCGGCGATCTCGCGTCCGTCACGATCGCCGACGAGGTTGTGGCCGAGGCCGAGGTCGAGGCGGCCGCCGAGGAGCAGACGACATAGCGGGTCACGTGCCCCGGCGCCGCTGTGTCGGCTGTGGGCGAACCGCACCGAAGTCCGAGCTGCTGCGCCTCGCTGCCACCGCGGAAGGGGCTCCAAGCGAGCAGGACACGCGTACGCGACGCGCGGTCGCCGACCACCGCGCGACGATGCCCGGACGAGGTGCCTACCTCTGCGTTGGTAGCGATTCACAGCTGCCCGCTGCCGAGTGCCTCGCGCGTGCAATTCAGCGCGGCGGAATCGCGCGTGCGCTGCGCTCGCGTGTAACAGTCGACCCCAAGCTCGTAGAATCGGTAAAGGATCTCGCCCGCCCGCGAAGGCCGGGTGCAGCCGGGCAGACCCGGCCCCTCTATTTTTCATTGACACCATGAGTAAGAAGCGCGTACACGAACTTGCCAAAGAGCACGGGCTCTCCAGTAAGGAGCTGCTCGAGAAGCTCAAGGCTGCCGGCATTGAGGTCAAGGCAGCAGCGTCCTCGATCGACGAGGACGCTGCACTGAAAGCGCTAGGCGTAGGTGGGGCTGGCGCCAGTACCGTCAGCGCCAACGGCGCTCCCGCGCCGGCAGCAGCCGCGCCCGCCGCGCCGCCTGCGGCCCCGGTGCCTGCTGCTGCGCCGGCCCCAGTCGCCGCGAGCCCCGCGCCATCGGCGCCCGCCAGCGCGCCCGCACCGACTTCCACCGGCACAGCCCCCGCGCCAGTTGCCGCCGCGCCCGCCGTAGCTCCCGCCGCAGGCTCAGCCGCGGCTGCCGCAGCTGCCGCAGCTGCTGAGCGGGTGCGCCCGACGCGTGACTCGCGCACCGGCGAGCGCACACCCGGTGACATCGGTCCCGGCGGCCGCCGGCGTGTGGTGATCGACTCGCAGGCCTCCCGCCGCCAGCAGGGCGGACCTTCCAACCAACCCCAGCGTCGTCCCCGTCGCGGACGCCGCCGGCGCGGCACCTACGACGAGACGATCGCCCCGATCGATACCGCCGCGATGGAGGCCACTGACCTGATCCGCGTCAACTCCGGCTCGACCGTCAAGGACGTGGCCGAGTATCTCGGCGTGGCGGTGCCGGAGATCATCAAGAAGCTGATGTCGCTGGGGGAGATGGCGACGCTCACGCAGACGCTCTCCGACGAGGCCATCCAGGTAATCGCTGACGAGTTCGACAAGCAGATCGAGATCGTCCACGCCGCCGACGACGTTGAGGTCGAGCCCGAATACGAGGACGCCGAGGAGGACCTCGTCGACCGCCCGCCCGTGGTCACGATCATGGGCCACGTCGACCACGGCAAGACCTCGCTGCTGGATGCCATCCGTGAGACGGAGGTCGTCGCCGGTGAGGCCGGTGGCATTACCCAGCACATCGGCGCCTACCAGGTCCACCACGCCGGCAAAGAGATCACCTTCCTGGACACGCCCGGCCACGAGGCCTTCACCGCGATGCGTGCCCGCGGCGCCAGGGTCACCGACCTAGCTGTGATCGTGGTCGCCGCCGACGACGGCGTCAAGCCACAGACCGAGGAGGCGATCGACCACGCCAAGGCGGCCGAAGTGCCGATCATCGTCGCCGTCAACAAGATCGACAAGGAGGGCGCACAGCCCGAGCGTGTGCGCACGGAGATGACCCAGCACGGCCTGCAGCCCTCGGAATGGGGAGGGGACACCGAGTTCGTCGACGTCAGCGCCAAGACCCACGAGGGCCTGGACACGCTGCTCGACACGATCCAGGTGGTAACCGACCTCGAGGAACTGAAGGCCAACGCCGGCGCCGAGGCATCTGGCGCGGTGATCGAGTCAAAGCTCGACCCCGGGCGAGGACCCGTCGTCACGATCCTGATCCAGCGCGGCACGCTGCGCGTGGGAGACGCGCTCGTAGCCGGCGCGCACTTCGGGCGTGTGCGCGCGATGCACGACTTCACCGGCGTCAAACTCAAGCGCGCGATGCCCGGCCAGCCAGTCGAGGTACTCGGCTTCGACGGAGTGCCCGAGGCGGGCGAGCACGTGCGGGTGGTCGAGAACGAGCGCCGCGCGCGTCAGCTCGCGGGCGAGCGCGCCAACCGCCTGAAGACAGAGGCGCTCGCACGGCGCTCCGGGCGCAAGGTCTCGCTGGAGGACGTGTTCAGACTTGCCCAGGAGGGCACCGTCAAGGAGCTCGCGCTACTCGTCAAGGCCGACGTCGCCGGCTCGCTGGAGGCAATCGAGGACGAGATCGCAAAGCTTCCTCAGCAGGAGGTCAAGGTCAACATCATCCACCGCGGCGTCGGTGGCATTAACGAGTCCGACGTAATGCTCGCCGCGGCTTCCGACGGCGTGATCCTTGCTTTCAACGTGCGGCCCGTGGGGGATGCTCGCCAGATCGCCGACCGCGAGGGTGTGGAGATCCGCTCCTACGCAGTCATCTACCGCGCAATCGAGGAGCTACGCGCTGCGATGCAGGGCATGCTCGCACCCGAAGAGGTCGAGACGCCACTCGGCCAAGCAGAGGTGCGCCAGCTGTTCAAAGCCTCACGCATCGGCACGATTGCTGGTTCGGTCGTTACCGAAGGCAAAGTCACGCGCGGATCGCGTGTGCGCGTCGTGCGCGAGGGCACCGTCATCTACGACACCACGATCGAGAGCCTGCGCCGCTTCAACGAGGACGCGCGCGAGGTTGCAAGCGGCTTCGAGTGCGGGATCGTGCTGACCAATTTCCAGGACTTGCACGAGGGAGACGTGCTCGAGACCTATGAGACACGACAGGTGGAGCGCGAGCTCAGTTCCTGAGAGTCGAGTAGCGCGCTGCAGGGACCCAGGGCTCGGCGCGGAATTGGAGGGGTAGGATGACCTCAGGACGGATGCGCAGGGTCGATGAGGCGATCCGGCAGGTGATCGGCGATGCCGTTGCAGGTGATCTCAAGGACCCACGAGTTGGATTTGTAACTGTGACCGATGTCAGGACCAGCCCAGACCTAAGCCAGGCACGTGTGTACGTGAGTGTTCTCGGCAGCGATGGCGGCGTCTCTGAGCCGCAGGAGCGCGAAATGACGCTCGACGGTCTGCACAGCGCGCATGGCTTTCTGCAGGCGCGCATCGCCGGCGAGCTGCATCTCAAGCGCACACCCACGCTCGAGTTCGCCTACGACGAGACGACCGACCGGGCACTGCGCGTGGAGGAGCTGATCGACGAGATGGAGAGCCAGTGAGCGATACGCCCCCGTTTGAGGTCACCCGCGAGCTTGTGCTCGCACGCGTCCGCGAGGACCAGCGTTTCGTGCTCGCCGCTCACGAGAATCCCGACGGCGACGCGCTCGGCTCGCTGGTAGGGATGCAGGGCCTGTTGAGCGCGCTCGGCAAGGACTCCGTGATGTTCATCTCGCCCGACGATCTGCCGCTGCCGCGCGAGTATCGCTTCTTTGCGCTCGACGGGCTGATTCGCCAACCACCCGCGGACATCGCCGAGCGCACCGTCGTGTTCCTCGATTGCGGCAACATCGACCGCAACTCCGCGAGCGTGCTGCGCGACGGCGCGCACCTGTTGAACATCGACCACCACCACGACAACACCCGCTTTGGCACGCTCAACCACATCGTGCCGGAGGCCTCGTGCACGGCACAGATCGTGTGGGATCTGATGCACGGGCTCGACGTGCGACCAACGCCTGCGATCGCCGAGGCACTTTACATCGGCCTGATCACCGACACCGGGCGCTTCATGTATGAGAACACAGGGCCGCAAGCGCACGTGATGGCCGCCGAGTTGATCGAAGCGGGCGTCGACGTCGCCGGTGTGTACCACAGGCTGTATGAGGGTGTGCCGCTGGGCAAGCTTGCGCTGCTCGCGCTCGCGCTCGCTCAGCTGCAGCGCTACGACGGCGGCGAGCTTGCCATCGCCACGCTCAGCGCCGAGGATTTTGATCGCGCAGAAGCCGAGGAGAGCTACTCGGAGGGCATCATCGATCAGCTGCGCTCCCTGGAGAGCACGAAGGTTGCAGTGCTCGTCCGCGAGCTCTCAAGCGGCGAGCGCAAGGGCCAGCACAAAGTCTCGCTACGCGCCACCGACGATGACGTCGACGTTTCGATCATCGCTCGCGCGCAGGGCGGCGGCGGACACCGCCGCGCCGCCGGCTTCTCGACCACACTCGAGGCGCAGGAGCTGATCTCGTTCCTGCGCGAGGCGATCGCCGCGCAGCTGCACCCGTCCTCCGACGCGCACACGGCAGCCACGCTCGCTTGAGCGCCCGCAACGTCGCGGGCCAGACGCCGGAGAAATCAATGGACGGCTTGCTGCTGATCGATAAGCCCGCCGGCATGAGCTCCCACGACGTCGTCGCTGTGGTGCGACGCTCGCTGGGAGGTGTGCGCACCGGGCACGCCGGCACGCTCGACCCGTTTGCCACGGGGCTGCTGCTGGTGCTGCTCGGCAAGGCGACCAAAACCCAGAGCGCCCTGATGTCGCTACCCAAGCGCTATGAGACGATCGCGCAGCTGGGTGCACTGTCCAGCACCGGCGACACCGAGGGAGAGATCACCTGGACAGGCAAGCTTCCACCCGAGCAGCCCGAGCTGCCCACCGGCGAGTTGCGCCAGCGCCCGCCGATCTACTCGGCCGTCAAGATCGGCGGTGAGCGCGCGTACAAGCGCGCCCGCCGCGGCGAGAGCTTTGAGATGCCTGAGCGGATCGTCACCGTCACCCGCTTCCAGCAGCTGTGGCGCGATCCCGATTGTCCACCGGAGCTCAGGGATGGAAGCCCCCCCACCCAGCCGTTTCCCCGCGCCGGCTTTGCGATCGAGTGCGGCTCCGGCACATACGTGCGCTCCTTGATCGCCGACCTCGGTGATGCCTATTGCCTGGAGCTCAGGCGCACCGCGATCGGCCCCTTCGAGGTGTCCGATGCCGTCGCACCGCCGCCTCGCGGCGAGCCGTGGCGCGATCCGCCACTGATCGCACTCGATCAGGCATTCGGCACGCTCTCCAAATAGGCTGTGTGGCCGTGGAGATAACTCGCCTGCCCGACGTTGAGCGCGGAGCTGTGCGTAGCGTTGCGGTGGGCACCTTCGACGGTGTTCATCTGGGGCATCGCGAGGTTATCGCCGGCTCTGACAGCGTGCTCACATTCGAGCCCCATCCCGTGTCAGTGGTCTCACCGCAGCACACGCCCAAGCTGCTGACCACGCTCGAGCGCAAGGCCGAGTTGCTCGCCTCGCTGGGCGTACATGAGCTAGTCGTGATCCCGTTCGACGCCGAGTTCGCGCAGCGCTCCGCCAGCGAGTTCATTGACGATGTGCTCGTCGGTGCGCTCGGCGCTACGCAGGTTGCGATCGGCGAGAACTTCCGCTTCGGCCATAAGGCGCAGGGTGACTCGGCCCTATTGGCCGCCGACGATCGCTTCCTCACAGTCGTGCACCCACTGCTTGAAATCGACGGTGCGGTCGTCTCCTCGAGCCACATCCGTGGGCTTGTGCTCGCCGGCGAGATGGTGGAGGCCAACCGGTTGCTGGGTGACAGCTTCCAGCTACGCGGCGAGGTCGTCCACGGCGATGAGCGCGGGCGCGAACTGGGCTTTCCAACCGCCAACCTGGTGCCCGACGAGACGCTCGCGTGCCCCGGACATGGCGTGTATGCATGCGTGGCCGAAGGCGACGCGTTCACCAGCCGCGCAGCGGCCGTCAGTATTGGCGTGCGTCCGACCTTCAACACCGGTCGTGGCGAGCTGATCGAGGCCTTCATCCTGGACTTCGACGGAGACCTGTACGGCGGTGAGTTGCGCCTGCGGTTCGTCGAGCGCCTGCGCGGTGAGCGGCGCTTCGCCGATGCCGATGCGCTGGTCGAGCAGATGCACCGTGATGTGCAGCAAACACGTGAGATCACCGGGCTGTAGCGCCGGTGTCTGCTACCGTGCCTCGGCCATGCCAGTAATGACATCAGAGCGTAAGCGCGAGATCGCAGCCAAGTTCGGCTCGAGCGAGAAGGACATGGGTAACACCAAGGTCCAGATCGCGCTGCTCACCGAGCGCATCAACCACCTCACCGAGCACCTGCGCGCTCAGGACAAGGACCACAGCTCGCGCCGTGGCCTGTTGATGCTCGTCGGACGCCGCCGGCGCTTTCTTGCCTACCTTCAGCGTCACGACCTCGAGGGCTACCGAGCGCTAATCAAAGAGCTCGGTCTCCGTAGGTAAGACCGCCGAGGGCGCGTCGTGTCTGTAATCGCTCCAGGAACGCCGGCGCCGAGCTTCAAGCTCGCACGCGCTGACGGCGAGAGCTTTACCGAGCAGGATCTGCAGGGCCGCACCAGCGTGCTCGTCTTCTACCCGTTCGCGTTCAGCCCCGTGTGCACCGATCAGCTGCAGCTCTACGAGGAGGTGCGCGGCGAGCTCGAGGGGCGTGGCGATGCTCTGTATGGCGTCTCCTGCGATTCCACCTGGTCACAGGGCGCGTTCAAGGAGAAGCTCGCTGTCGGCAGCGAGCAGCTCTCAGACTTCGAGCCGAAGGGCGCCACGTGCGCTGCCTTTGGCGTTCTGCACCCGGGCGGTTTCGCCCAGCGCGCCCTGGTCATCACCGGCCCCGACGGGGTCGTGCGCTGGAGCTACGAAGCGGACTCGCCGGGCGATCTGCCCAGTGTCGAGCTGCTGCGCGAGGGTCTCGCGGCAGCCGGCGTCTAGCGCTGCCGCGCTCGTCGGTCCGCTAAGCTCCGTCCGTTCGGGAAAAGAGAAAATGAAACGGACCGCCGACCGACGGGCGGAACATGAAAGGCAGTGAATATGAGTAGTGACGCCGTTACACGGGTTTCCGTGGAGATTGCCGGCAGCGAGATCTCGTTTGAGACCGGCAGGATGGCCAAGCAGGCCTCCGGCGCAGTGGTCGTCCGCCAGGGCGACACGATGGTTCTTTGTACCGCCGTCGCTGGCAGCCTCCGCGACGTCGACTTCCTGCCGCTGACGGTGGATGTCGAGGAGCGCATGTACGCCACAGGGAAAATCCCGGGCTCGTTCTTCAAGCGCGAGGGTCGCCCCGGTGAGAAGGGCACGCTTACCGCGCGCATGATCGACCGCCCGATTCGTCCGCTCTTCCCGAAGGAATGGCGCTATGACACGCAGCTGGTGGCGATCCCGCTTTCGATCGACCACGTCCACCCTTATGACATCCTCGCGATGAACGGTGCCTCCGCGGCGTTGATGGTCTCCGACATCCCGCTGCCCACGCCCGTGGGTGCTGTGCGGATCGGCAAGATCGACGGCAACTTCGTCGTCAACCCGCAGGAGCCCGACCTGCTCGCGGACGCCGAGAACCCATCGGACCTCGACCTGATCGTCGCCGGCACCGAGGAGGCCATCCTGATGGTCGAGGCGGGCGCCAACGAGATCCCCGAGGCGGAGATCCTCGACGCGCTCGACATCGCCCACGCGGCGATCAAGAAGATCTGTGCGCTGCAGCGCGACCTCGCCGCCAAAGTCGGCAAGGAGAAGAAAACCTTCGAGGCGATAAAGGTCGACCCGGCTGTGCTCGACGCAATCCGCGGCTCGCACGGCTCGGCTCTCGAGGATG
Source organism: Solirubrobacteraceae bacterium (assembly GCA_050015915.1). Classification (GTDB taxonomy): domain Bacteria; phylum Actinomycetota; class Thermoleophilia; order Solirubrobacterales; family Solirubrobacteraceae; genus Palsa-744. The sequence goes on along the minus strand of JBEKAM010000020.1, from coordinate 8,950 downwards.
CAACTCAGGTCGAGGACAAGCTCGAGCGCCAGGACGCCACCAAGGCCGTCGAGGCGGCGATCCTCGAGCAGCATGCGCCGTCCGCCGGCGAGGGTGCCTCAGAGGAGCAGCTCGTTGCAGCCAAGGAGCGCCGCTCAGCGGTGCAGATGGCGTTCGACAAGCTCGAGAAGTCGATCATTCGCGAGCGCATCGCCGTGCACAAGAAGCGTCCGGATGGTCGTGGCGAGAACGAGATTCGCGACATCACCATTGAGGTCGGCGTGCTGCCGCGTGCACACGGCTCGGCGCTGTTCACGCGTGGGCAGACGCAGGCACTGAGCGTCGTCGCGATGGGCACGCTCAAGGAGGAGATGCGCCTCGACACGCTTGGCCTTGAGACCAAAAAGTACTACTGGCACCACTACAACTTCCCGCCGTTCTCGGTCGGGGAGGCTGGTCGTATGGGTGGCGTCAAGCGTCGCGACATCGGTCACGGTGCGCTCGCCGAGCGCGCGCTCGCGCCGATGATTCCGTCGATCGAGGAGTTCCCCTACTCGATCCGCGTGGTCTCGGACATCCTCGAGTCCAACGGCTCCTCCTCGATGGCCTCGGTGTGCGGCTCCTCGCTGTCGCTGATGGACGCCGGGGTGCCGATCAAGCGCCCTGTTGCGGGTATCGCGATGGGCCTGATCAAGGAGGGCGATGACTACATCGTCCTAACTGACATCGCCGGCGTCGAGGATCACCTCGGTGACATGGACTTCAAGGTCGCCGGCACCGAGCGTGGCATCACCGCGCTACAGATGGACATCAAGATCACGGGCGTCACCTTCGACATCCTGCGCGACGCGCTCGCGCAGGCCAAAGAGGCGCGCACGTTCATCCTCGGCAAGATGGCCGACACGATCCAGGGCCCGCGCGAGCAGCTCTCGCAGTTCGCGCCGCGTATCCAGACGATCCAGATCGACCCCTCCCAGATCGGTCTTCTGATCGGCAAGGGCGGCGAAACGATCCGCGGCCTGGCCGAGGAGTTCGAGTCCCAGATCGACGTCAACGACGACGGCCAGGTGCTGATCTACTCGGCCAACGGCGAGCTCGGCGACGCGCTCGTGGAGCGGGTCAGGATGATGATGAAGGAGGTCGAGGTCGGCGACGAATATGCCGGCAAGGTCGTAAAGACGACCACCTTCGGAGCGTTCATCGAGCTCGCCAAGGGCACCGACGGGCTGCTGCACATCTCCAATGTCTCACCCGGCCAGCGCGTTGACAGTGTTGAGGACGTGCTCAACAAGGGCGACGAGGTCAACGTGCGCGTGGTCGAGGTCGACCGCGAGCGTGGCCGCATCGGCCTACGCCTCGCCGAGGACCCCGACATCGCCGGCAAGACCGTCGAGGAGCTCGCCGGCGTTGGCACTGGCGGCGGCGGAGGCGGTGGCGGACGTCCCTCGCGTGAGGGCGGCTCGCGTAACGGTCGCTCCGATCGCGGCGGTTCACGCCGTGACAGCGAGCGCGGCTCCGGGCGCCCACGCCACGGCCGCGACTAGCAGCAGAGCCGCCAAGCGTGAGTCCCGAGCACCGGATAACCACGCTTGATAACGGCGTAAGGGTTGTCACCGAGCGCGTGCCCAGCGTGCGCTCGGTGGCGCTCGGTTTTTGGATCGCCACCGGCTCGGTCTCCGAGCACGAGGGCGAGGCGGGAATCTCGCATCTGCTCGAGCACATGCTGTTTCGGGGTACTGAGCGCTACGGATCGCAGGAGATCGACCAGATCTTCGATGCGATGGGGGCGGAGATCAACGCGGGCACCGACAAGGAAGCAACCTCGCTGTACACGCGGGTGCTCGACCGTCATCTCGAGCACGCCTTCGACGTGATGAGCGACATGGTCTGGAATCCACGCTTCGGCGAGCTCGATGCCGAGCGCGAGGTCGTGCTGGAGGAGATCGCGATGTACGAAGACGATCCCCAGGATCGTGTCTTCGACGTGCTCGGCAAAGCGATCTTCGGCTCGCATCCCCTCGGCCGCCCGGTGATCGGCACTGCTGATGTCATCCGCGGGGTCACGCGCGAGCAGCTCGCTGACTTTCATGCGCAGCGCTATCTGCCGGGCAGCGTCGTGATCGCCGCCGCCGGCTCGATCGAGCACGATGCGCTCATTGAGATGGCAAGCCAGCACGCACCCAGCGCGGTTGAGCATGCGAACGCAAACGGGCATGCGCATGCCCAGGCAAGCGCGCCCGCGGGTGGTGGCGACTCGCCCGACACCGCGAGCGAGGCGAGCGCTGCGCCCGACTTCCGCCGCCGCTCGCGTTTTCTGCAAAAAGACACCGAGCAGTACCACGTGTGCCTGGGTGGGGCCGGGATCGCACGTGACGACGAGCGCCGCTTCGCGCTGCGGGTGCTGGAGGGGATCCTCGGTGGTACCTCATCCTCGCGCCTGTTCCAGGAGATTCGCGAGCGCCGGGGCCTTGCCTACTCGGTGTTCTGCTTCTCGAGCCTTTATGCCCATACCGGCGACGTGGGGCTGTATGTGGGCACACGACCCGACAACCTCAGAGAGGCGCTCGCTGTCGTCGCCAGCGAGCTCGCCCGCTGCGTGGAGGATCCAGCCAGCGAGGAGGAGCTCGTGCGCTCGTGCGAGAACCTCAAGGGACGGGTGGTGCTCGGCATGGAGTCCACCGGGGCGCGCATGAGCCGCCTCGGCGCATCGGTGCTGAACGACCTGCCGATCCTGTCAGTCAACGAGATGATCGAGCGGATCGACTCCGTCGAGATCGACGATGTGCGAGCGCTCGCGGCCGAGCTGTTTCCGCCGAGCCAGCTCTCCGCGGCAGGTGTCGGACCACAGGAGGCGGAGTTCCTCGCGGCGATCGAGCCGCTCGGTGCGCAGCCCAGCGAGCATGCGCCGGCTGGCACGGTGGGGGAGTCCTGATGATCAAGGTGGCTGTGGCAGGTGCCGCCGGGCGTATGGGCCAGACGGTCTGCGACGCGGTGCTCGGGGCCGACGACATGGAGCTCGTCGGGCGCGCTGATCCGCTACTGGGTACAGCGCTCGAGGACGTCCTCGATGAGGCCGAGGTGCTCGTCGACTTCACCACCCCTGACACGGCGCTCGAGAACGCACTCACGTGCGTGCGTGCCGGCGTTCATGTCGTGATCGGCACCACCGGCTTTGATCCTGCGCCGCTGATCGCAGAGCTGAAAGCCAGTGCCGATTCCGGGCAAGCGCGACCGCACGCGAACGTGCTGATCGCCCCCAACTTCGCAATCGGCGCCGTCCTGATGATGCGCTTCGCCGCCGAGGCTGCGCAGCACATGCAGAAGGCCGAGATCATCGAGCTGCACCACGACGTCAAGCTCGACGCGCCCAGCGGCACCGCCAAAAGAACCGCCGAGCTGATGGCGCAGGCGAGCGGGCACGGAGAGCCGCCGATCCACTCCGTGCGCCTGCCCGGGCTGGTAGCCCACCAGGAGGTGATCCTCGGCGACCTCGGCCAGACGCTCACCATTCGTCACGACACGATCAACCGCGAGTCGTTCATGCCGGGGGTGCTGCTTGCCGTGCGACGCGTAGGTACGCTGAGCGAGTCCCCGCTGGTTGGGCTGGAGAATCTTCTCTTCTAGAGCTGCGCGCATGGAATACTGAAAGACATGGACCTCGGCACAATCCTCACAGCAATCGTCACGCCCTTCGACGAGCAGGGCGCGGTGAACGAGGACGCATTCGTGGCGCTCATGCGCCACCTGGCCGAGAACGGCTCCGATGGCTTTGTCGTCGCGGCGAGCGCCGGCGAGGCCGCCACCCTGACCGATGACGAGCAGCTCAACCTGATTGCGCTGGCCGTCTCCGAGTGCCCGCCCGGTAAGACGATCATCGCCGGTACTGGCACCAACGACACCCGCCATGCCGTGTTCCTCACGGAACGTGCCACCGCGCTTGGAGCCGACGCACAGATCTCAGTCACGCCCTATTACAACCGTCCGAGCCCGCTCGGGCTCAAGCGCCACTACGAAGCGATCGCCGCCGCCACCGACAAGCCGATCTTGCTCTACAACATTCCCAGTCGTACCGGCACCAACATCGGCCCCGAGCTGCTCGCTGAGCTCGCACAGATCGAGCACATCGAAGGCCTCAAGCAGGCCAACGCCGAGGAGCTGCAACTGATCGACGGACTTGCCGTGTACGCAGGCGACGACACCTCGTTCGCGCCCACGCTCGACATGGGCGGCGCCGGTGGCGTGTGCGTCTCCAGCCACATCGTCGGCAACGAGATGCGTCGCATGGTCGACGAGCCAGAGCACCGAGCTGAGATCGATGCCTCCCTGCAGGACGTTTACGAGACGCTGTTCCTAGCCCCGAGCCCCACGTGCACGAAGTCGGCACTGAACATGCTCGGCCACAACGTCGGCGGGCTGCGCCTGCCCCTGGTTGAGGCCACCGAGGACGAGGCTGAAAGCGTGCGCACGATGCTCGAGCGCCACGGCCTGCTTGCGAGCACGCCCGCGTGAGCTCAACGTTGCGCGTCCTGCCCCTCGGCGGGCTGGGAGAGATAGGCAAGAACATGACCGTCGTCGAGTACGACGGGCGCATCGTCGTGGTGGACGTCGGCTTGCGCTTCCCCACGCCGGAGATGGTCGGCATCGACCTCGTGCTGCCCGACTTCTCCTATCTGCGAGAGCGCGCCAGAGACATCGAGGCGATCGTCGTCACCCACGGCCACGAGGATCACCTGGGGGCACTGCCTTGGGTGCTGCGCGAGCTCGGCCAGCAGCGCATGCCACCTGTGTATGGGGGTGCGCTGACCGTCGCGATGGCGCGCTCAAAGCTCGACGAGCACAAGCTGCGCGACGTGGAGATCAACGAGGTCGACCCGGGAGAGAGCTTCGAGCTAGGGCCATTCTCGCTGGAGCTCGTGCACATGACTCATTCGATCCCCGACTCAAGCGCCGTAGCACTTGGCACCGACCTCGGCACGGTGCTGATTACAGGCGACTACAAGTTCGACCAGACACCCGTCGACGGACCGCCTGCGGACGTCTCGCGCCTGGCCGAGCTCGGGCGCGAAGGCGTGCTCTTGCTTTGCGGTGACTCGACCAACGTCGACCGTCCGGGCTTCTCACCATCTGAGTCCGTTGTCGGCCCTCACCTGGAGGAGGTGTTCGCGCGCTGCGATGGACGGATCGTGGTGACGAGCTTCGCGTCCAACATCCACCGTGTGCAGCAGGTCGTCGACGCCGCCTATGCGCTTGACCGCAAGGTCGCGCTGGTGGGACGCTCGATGCGCAAGAACGTCGGTATCGGGCGTACGCTCGGCCACATCGAGATCCCCGACGGGATGCTCGTCGGGCCGCGTGAGATCGGGGACTTCCCGGACGAGCGCGTGGTGATCATCTCGACCGGCTCCCAGGGCGAGCCGCTCTCGGCGCTGCGCAGGATGGCCTACCGCGACCATCCCCAGGTCGAGCTGAAGTCCGGCGACACCGTTGTGTTCTCGGCCACCCCCGTTCCAGGAAACGAGCGCGCGGTGAACGAGACGATCGACCGCCTCTACCACATCGGCTGCGACGTGATCACGCCGCGCGAGGCGCCCGTGCACGCCTCCGGTCACGGCTACGCCGAGGAGGTCAAGCTGATGCTGAACCTCGTCAAGCCGCGCTATGTCATGCCCTTCCACGGCGACTTCAAGCGGCTGCGCCTGCACGCCCAGCTCGCCGAGGCCGTGGGCGTGCCGCCGCGCGACATCTTCCAGGGCGACAACGGCCTGCCGCTGGACATCGACGAGCGCGGCGCGCGCTTCGGCTCGCGCGAGCAGGCGGGCATGATCTTCGTCGACGGCGTTGAGATCGGCGAGCTCGCAGACGCCGCGCTACGCGACAGGCGCATGCTCTCCGCCGACGGGATCTTCATCGTCGTCGTCACGATCGCCGAGCAAGACGGCAGCTCCGTCGCCGACCCGGAGGTCATCTTCCGCGGCGTGCCGTTCCTCGATGAGGCCGACGAGCTCGTCGAGGAGATCCGCTCGACAGTCGAGCAGTCGCTCAGCCGTGCCGCTGGTGAGGAAATTCGCGAGGTCGACCTCCTGCAGCAGGTCCTGCACGACGATCTCGCGAAGCTAGTCTATGACCGTCTCAAGCGACGGCCGATGGTGCTCCCGGTCGTCGTCGAGGTCTGAGTAGGCGGGCAACCGCACCACGAAGCGGGCACCGGTGCTGCCCGGCAGATGCTCGTTATCGCGTTGCTCCAGTGTGACGCTGCCGCCGTGGGAGACCGCCACCGCCTGCACGATCGCAAGGCCTAGGCCGAAGGAGCCACCGCGGTCACCCGCACCGCGCACAAACCGCTCGAACAGGTTGGACGCGAGCTGGGGCGGCACACCCGGGCCGTTGTCCTCGACTACCAACTCGACCGTGCCGGTTGCGGTTGTGGCTGTGGAGACGCGGATCGCGGTCCCCGGCGGCGTGTGGCGTAGCGCGTTCTCCAGCAAGTTGATCGTCAGTCGATGCAGCTCATCGCTCGAGCCCATCACCATCGCCGGGTGGATGTCGAGCGAGATGTCGTGCTCGCTGCTCACCGAGCCGAGCTCGCCAGCGGCCTCCACGACGATCTGCGCAAGGTCGCATGGCGCGCGCGAGACCACACGCGCGGCGTCGGTGCGAGCCAGGAGCAGCAGGTCGCCGACGAGCCGACGCATGCGCTGTGAGGAGCGCAGCGCCGAGCTCGCCGCCTCGCCCTGGTCGCCGTCCAGCGATTCGGCCAGCAGCTCGAGGTTGGCGAGCACACTGGTCAGCGGTGTGCGCAACTCGTGCGAGGCGTCTGCTACGAACTGGCGTTGGCGGACGAGCATCGACTCGGTCTCGCTACGCGCGGCGTCGAGCTCGCGCAACATGCCCTCCAACGTGCGTGCAAGTTCCGCGACCTCGTCGTCCGCCTGCGATTGCGGTACGCCGCGGGAGGGGTCACGGGTGCGCGTGATCTCCGCGGCGGTGGAGGTGAGCAGCGCGATCGGCGCCATCGCCCGGCGCGCGATTGCCATGCCGGCAAACAGCGCAAACAGGCTGCCCGCCAGCACGCCCAGCACGAGGAACAGCTCCACGCGCTTGACCGTTGCCTCCGTATCGGACACGCGGTGCCCGTACTCGATGATCACCTCGCCGTGTCGTGCGCCACCTTCGATCAGGTGCACCACCGCCGCACGGCTCACCACGCGGTAGCCGTTGACCGTCCGCTCGGTCGCGCTCGGAGGCCCGAACGGCGGCAGGTTTGCGGGTGACTCGTCAATGACGGTGCCGTCGAGCGTCAGGATCCTGATCGCAGCGTGATCTTCAGCGTTGGCAAAGTCGCTGAGCTGCGGCACGATTTTCAGCGGATACACCGTGATGTCAAGCGTCGAGACCAGCTGTTCGGCGGTGTCTTCGACCTGACGGTTGAAGTCAGAGCGCAGGCGCTCGACCGTCAGTGACCCGATCGCCAGCGCGAACGCGCACAGGATCACGAACGTCAACAGCGCCGAGACACCAGCCAGGCGCACCCTGATCGGCAGCCGGTCGAAGCTGGCGGACAGGCGCGTGCTGACACGCTTCAGCCCAACGGGGAGGGGAAGCCGGTACTCGACGAACTTCTTAAGCGCGGAGGACGTAGCCGGCTCCCCTGATGGTATGCAGGAGGCGGGGCTCGCCGTCGGCCTCCAGCTTGCGCCGCAGGTTGGAAACGAACACCTCGATCGTGTTCGTGGTGGAGAACGGGTCATAGCCCCACACCTCGTCAAGCAGGCGCTGGCGTGAGATCACGATGCGCTCGTTGCGCATCAGGTACTCGAGCAGCTCGAACTCGCGCTGCGTCAGCTCGATCGTGCGCGCCCCACGCGCAACCTCGTGCGTGTCGGCGTTCAGGGACAGGTCACCCACACGTAGCGGCGCGGAGCCGCGGGGCGGGCGTCGCCGCAAGAGCGCGCGCATGCGCGCCAGCAGCTCCTGGCGCTCGAACGGCTTGACGAGATAGTCATCAGCGCCGGCATCGAGCCCCTCGACGCGCGACTCAAGTGCGTCACGGGCGGTCAGGATCAGGATCGGGATGTCATCACCGGCGCGCAGCTCGCGCGCAACCTCAACGCCGTCGAGTCCCGGCAGGCCGAGGTCGAGGATCACCAGGTCGGGAGCGAATGCGTGGCCCTGCTCGAGCGCGGCGTGGCCGTCGGCAGCGGTCCTTACCTCATATCCCTCCATGCGCAGGGAGCGCTGGAGTGCTTGGGCGATGTCCTCGTCGTCCTCGACGACGAGGACGCGGGGTGCGCGTGCGAAGTCGTTCATCGTCTTTATGTAAGTGGCAGCGTGTTAAGCGATGGTAAGGCTACGGGGGAGGTTCTGGGGCTCTGGTGTCGAAGTTGCGCTGGATGGCTAGCACTCGTAGCCCCAAGGGCACAGGCAAGCGAGCGCCCAAACGGGCGCCCGCCGCACGACGCAGCGCGCCCAAACGCGCGCGCGCTCGGCGTAGCCGGCAACGGCAAATGCCAGGCCTGCACTCACTGTTGCCGGCGGGACTACCGCGCATGCCGGTGCTCGAGCAGCGTCAGCGCGATGTGCTCGGTCTCGCGCTCGTGGCGTGTGGGGTGTTCATGGGTTTCGTCTTCTATGGCGGCTGGAACGGCGGTCGCGCCGGTCACGGTGTGGCGGTCGCGCTCGGCTGGACGCTCGGCCGCGCACGTGTACTGACCCCTGTCGCGATCGGCGTCGGTGGTGCCGCGCTGCTGTTGCGACCGGTGCTGCCCGCGCTGCGTCCGCTGCGTACAGGCGCGCTGTGCGTGTTTGGCGCTGTGACACTCGCGCTCGCGGCCGGGATGCTCGGGCTGAGCTCGGGCTCGCCGCAGGGCTCACGGGTGTGGAGCAGCGCTCACCTACAGACACACGGCGGTATCGCCGGCCAGGCGCTTTATGAGCTGACCCACAAGCTCGTGCAGAGCGTCGGCGTCGACAT
>JBEKAM010000019.1:0-26783 GCA_050015915.1 Solirubrobacteraceae bacterium | reverse complement strand
CGCTGATCGGGCTGCTGCTGTTCGTGCTCACTGTGCTCGTCGAGCGCTGGGCGATCCCGTGGAACCGCCGCGCGCCCACGAAGTGAGCGAGCCGCGGGTAGCCATCGTCGCCGGAGCACACGGCGAGTTGGGGCGAGCCGTCGTCGAGTCTCTGGTTGCCGTCGGCTGGAGCGTCGCAAGCTACGGCGAGGCGCCCGGCGCCGGCACGCGCGTGGTGAGGCAACTCGACCTGTGTGACCGCGAAGCGGTTGCGAATGAGCTAGGCGAGACCGCAGCAGAACTCGGTGCGATCGGCGGGCTGGTCGTGTTGCCCGGTCCCGTCGAGCGCCGCGAGCTGGGGCAGATCACACCCGAGAGCTGGCATCACGTGCTGCGCTCACACCTGCTCGTCGCGGCCAACCTCGCGTGGGGGGTGCTGCCGGGGATGGTTGCCCGCGGCGCTGGCAACATCGTCACGATTGGCTCCGATGCCGCGCTCGGCGCGGGTGGCGCCGGTGCGCACTGCGCGGCGGCCTCCGGTGCTGTGCTCGGCTTCACCAAGGCACTAGCGATCGAGCTGGCAAAGACCGGGGTTCAGGTCAACGCGATCTCCGCCGAGTTGCCGGTCACGCGGGTAAGCGCGGTCGCCGCCACCGCCGCCTACCTGCTGCACGAGCAGCATTTCTTCCTCGGCCAGCTGCTCCCCGCGACCGCGGGGCGGGCATGAGTCCGGCGCTCGAGGGTCGCGTCGCGCTCGTCACCGGCGCCGCCCAGGGCATCGGCGCCGAGATCGCTCGCCGGCTTCACGACGACGGTGCACGCATAGCTGTCAACGACCTCCGCGACAGCGACAAGCTGGCCGCGGTGAGTGCCCCGATCTCGGGCCTGCGCACGGCCGCCGACGTCGCCGACCGTGAGGCGGTCATGGCGATGGTCGCACATGTTGAGCGAGAGCTGGGGGAGGTGGATGTACTCGTCTGCAACGCCGCGCTCGAGACGATGGGCGAGTTTCAGACACAGAGCACCGAGGACTTCTGGCGCCAGATCGACGTCAACCTTGGTGGTGCCTTTGCGTGCATCCAGGCTGTGTTGCCCGCGATGCTCGCCAAGGGCGCGGGCAAGATCGTTGTGATCACATCCGTCGCCGGTGTCAACGGCTGGGCGCGTGCGGTCGGCTACTCGGCCAGCAAGGCCGGTCTGATCGGACTCGTGAAGTCACTCGGCGCAGAGCTCGCGCCGGCAGGGATCCACATCACAGGCATTGCCCCTGGCGCGATCGACTCGCCGCAGATCGAGGTCGATGCGGTCGAGTACGGCGTCACGCTTGACGCGCTGCGCAAGCGCTACACGGAGATGACGCCGCTTGGGCGAATTGGACAGCCAGCCGACATCGCGGGGCTCGTCTCGCTGCTCGCTGGCCCTGCTGTCGGCGATGCCTTCGTTGGGCAGATCCTGCAGCCGAATGGCGGCATCGAGCGCGGCGGAGGTTAGACCCCGCCGCGCCCATATCGATCGCTGCTAGCCGACGGTGGGGAAGTCCATCGGCTCGTATAGGCGTGGCCGCAGGATGCTCAGGAGCATCACCGCGCACATTCCCGCCGTCAGCCCGGAGGGGTCGAGCGGCGGCGAGAGCTCGACGATGTCGACGCCCTTCAGCGGCTTGTCGGCGAGCATCGAGGAGACTTCGATCATCTGCTCAGGGGTCAAGCCGACGACGCCGTTTTGGTTGCCCGTGCCGGGCACGAGTGCACGTGCGCCGACGTCGATGTCGAGCGTCGCGTAGAGCCCGTCGGCGCCGTCGAGCGCCTTTTCCAATGCCGGCTCGAGCGTCGCCTTGACGCCCTTGGCGAACACTTCCTCGGCCGGGATCACCTGGATCCCGTTCGCCATCACGAATTCCCACTCCTCGCGGAACACACGCGGCTCGATGCCGAAGATGACCACTCGCGCGGGGTCGATCGTGCCCTCGCTGATCAGCCGGCGCAGATAGGTGCCGCCGTTGAAGCGCCCGAACTCGGGCACGTCGTCGGCCAGGTCCATGTGCATGTCCAGTGAGAGGAACGCCAGCTTGCCGGGATCAGCGTCAGCCACGCCCGTTGCCGCCGGGTGCGTCAGGTAGTGGTCGCCGCCCAGTACCATCGGTAGTGCACCCTGTTTTGCGACGGCCGCCAAAGCCGCGCGGATGCGTTCGCGGTTGATCTGCAGATCGGGCCCAACAGGCACGTCACCGAGGTCGTATATGTTCTTGCGCGCGTAACGGTAGGCGCGCTTGTGGACGATGTCGACGAAGCCGTTGCCGTACTCCGGAGCTGCATATTGCTCTCCGCCAAACGCCACCATCTGTGTCGCGTCGCGGATTGCCTTCGGCCCATGGGCCACTCCGGGCCGTGAGATCTTCGTCAGCTCGTGGCCGACGCCGAGGATCGCAACATCGCCCGGCTTCAGTTCCTCGGCGCTCGCCCGCGGCACCCTGAGAAATGTTTCGCCAGTGACGGCGATTGACGGCTGTCCCATGAGACTCCTCTGGTCGTGTCGGATGATTTCCTTGTAAACTAACGTAAGTTAGTTAGAGTGTTGTCCGATTCAGCCGGCGAGCGTGGAGGGTGAGCACGATGCGACTGCAAGACATGACCTGGCCTGATGCCGCGGCGGCCACCGAGGCTGGCACACCAGTGATTCTCCCGCTCGGCTCGCTCGAGCAGCACGGACCGCACCTCCCGTTCGACACCGACACCGTCTGCGTGCAGGCGGTGGCCGATGGAGGCGCTGAGCGCTCCGGTGCGCTGGCTTTGCCGGCGCTCAACTACGGCGCTCCTTCACGCCCGCGCAGTGGTGGTGGCCCGGGCTTTCCGCTCGGCGCGGAGGTCCCGTTCGGCACCTACTACGAGACCGTGCGCGGGATCGTTGCGAGCCTGCTCGCGCGTGGGACGCGCAACTTGCTGGTCCTGACCTGGCACACGGAGAACGCGCCGATTATCTATGAGGCGGCGCGCGAGGCGGTCTCGATTGCCCGCGCCGATAACGCAAAGATCGTGGCGCTCGACTCCCCGGGCAGCCTGGTCAAGCGTGAGACCGCGCAGAAGGCCTATGTCGATGGGCCCGTGCCGGGAGAGTTCGAGCACGCCGGTCTGATCGAGACCTCGGTGATGCTCGCGCTCGCCCCTGAGCGGGTGCGCGAGTTCTCCGGCGTGGAGGCTTCACTACCGAAGCTTCGCTACGACGTCGTGCCGATGCCCGCGGACGCCGTTTCGTCGACGGGATCGTTCACCTCGCCGCGCAACGCGACCGCGGAGATCGGGCAGATGCTGCTCGACGACCTGCTCCCCGGGCTGGCGAACCTGATTGGCGAGGAGTTCGACTCGCGCCGAGCGAACCTGCGCGCATGAGCAGGCTCAGCGAGCAGGAGCTCGCGGAGATCCCCGAGACGATCGTCGCGCTGCTCGCGCGCGCCGCACAGATCGAGCCTGAGCGCCCGGCGATGATCTTCGAGGACGGGCTCACCGTCACCCGTGGCGAGCTACTCGAACGCAGCGAGCGCTTCGCCGGTTACCTTCGCGAGGTCACCGAGCCTGGCGAGATGGTTGCGGCGATGACCAGCAACGTCACCGAGTTCATGATCGCCTGGTTCGCCGCGGTCGCCAGCGGTTGCGTGTTCGTCGCGCTGAACCCCGACGCGGGCGAGCACGACCTCGGCCACGTGCTGAGCGACTCGAGTGCTGTGCTGGTCGTCTGCGACGAGCGCTCCGAGGAGCGCCTGCGCGCGCTACAGCCGCGGCCGCCCGCGTTGCGCGAGCTGCTCGTGCTGCAGGGGGAGGAGCCCGCGAGGCTCGATCCTTGGCAGGGCACTGAGCCGCTGCGCTTCGCGGAGCTGGAGCTCGACCCCAAGGCGATCACGAACGTGTATTACACCTCCGGTACGACCGGCCCACCGAAGGGCTGCATGGTCTCCCACGCCTACTGGCGGCGGCTCGTACGCTCCTACCTGGGCGAGCGTGGGCTCGGCCGCGACGATCGCATTCTTTGCTGCCTGAAGTTCTTCTACAACGACCCGTCCTGGCAGCTGCTCAGCTCGCTGCAGGTCGGCGCGGCGCTGGTAGTGATGCGCAAGTTCAGCGTCTCGCGCTACTGGAACGTGGTGCGCGAGAACGACGTGACACAGCTGTTCACGATCGGCTCGATCCCCGCGTTGCTGCTGAGCGCCGAGCCGACCGATCGCGATCGCGACCACAAAGTCCGCTTCGGCGTGCAGGTCGCTGTTGACGCCGCCCTGCACCGCGAGATGACCGACCGTTGGGGCATCCCCTGGATGGACGCTTACGGCCTGACCGAGACGGGCGGCCTCGTCAGCGTGCCGCCAGAGCACGCCGAGGAGCTGACCGGCTCGGGCTCGATGGGCAGGCCACGTGAAGGCATCGAGGTGCGCCTCGTTGGCGATGACGGCGAGGAGGTCGGCGTCGACGCTCCCGGTGAGCTCCTCGTCAAAGCGCCGGACATCATGAGCGGCTACTTGAACCGGCCGCAGGCGACCGCCGAGGCGATCGACGCCGAGGGCTGGTTTCACACCGGCGACTACGTCCGCCGCGATGCCAACGGTTGGATGTACTTCGTCGGGCGCAAGAAGGACATCGTGCGCAGAGCCGGCGAGAACATCGCCGCGAGCGAGGTCGAGGAGGTGCTGCGCTCGCACCCGGAGGTGATCGACGCTGCCGTGGTCCCGGTGGCCGACACGCTGCGCGGCGAGGAGGTCCTCGCCCACGTCTACACCCTCAGCACGCGCCCCGCGAACGAGCTCGCAGGCGAGCTGACTGAGTACAGCGAAGCGAAGCTCGCCAAGCACAAGGTGCCGCGCTACCTGCTGTTCACCAGCGAAGACTTCCCGCGCACGCCGTCGATGCGCGTCTCCAAGAACAAGCTGGCGCGCGGGACGGTGCCCGCCGGCGCCAACGACAGGGAGGCGTGATGGGGAAGGTCATCGATATCCGCATCAAGGTGCCGGTACGCAACGACCAGAACGATCCCGGCGTGGAGATGCCGCCCGAGTACTCCCGCTACGGCGAGATCTACCACAACGGCGGCGCCGCCAACGCGACGCTCGAGGAACTGCTCGAGGAGAAGCGTCGCTGTGGCATCGGCGGCTCGGTGCTGCAGGCAGAGCATGAGTTCGGTGAGCCAGCACAGTGGAACGACCGCGTCGCCGAGCTGATGGCTGCACATCCGGAGGAGTTCATCTGCGGCTGGGGGCTCGTCAACCCGACGCACAACATGGCGGCCGTGCGCGAGATCGAGCGCTGCTACCACGAGCTCGGCCTGCGCGGGATCATCTTCGAGCCTGGCTTCCTGGACATTTCGCCCACTGACGCTCGCTGCTACCCGATCTATGCGAAGTGCATCGAGCTCGGCATCCCAGTTGGCCTACACAGCGGCGTGAACTTCTCCTCACACGGTCCGCTGATCCACGAGCGCCCAGTGCTGATCGACCAGGTCGCCTGTCACTTCCCCGAGCTCACGCTGATTGCCCACCACGGCGGTTGGCCGTGGCCGCACGAGATGGCTGCGGTCGCTTGGAAGCACCGCAACGTCTACCTCGAGTTCGGCGCGATCGCGCCCGGCTACATGCGTCCAGGCGCGGGCGGTGGTTGGGGCGACATCGTGCACCTGATGGACACCGTCCTGCGCGAGAAGATCCTGTTCGGCACCGATTGGCCGATGCTCCACTACGACCGCGCGTTGGTGGAGATCGACGAGCTCGAACTGCGCGAGGCCTCACGTGAGGCCTATCTACACGGCAACGCCGAACGACTGATCGAAGCAGCCGCGGGTTAGCGCCCAGGCCACACCCCACGCGTCGTCTCAGGACCGCGCTTCGCTTCAGGCCCGGGCGGCGCTCGGTGCGGATTTGCGACGGGTCCCTGCACGCGTGCGCACGCCGACGATCTTCAGTGCCATCTCGCCATATTCGCGCGCCACGTCATCCGGGCTGAGGGGTCCGTCCTCCTTGAACCAGACGGCGACGCTCGTTGCCATCTCGATGATCGCGAACGAAGCAAGCTTGACCGAGCCCACCGTAAAGGTCCCGGCGTCGACGCCGCGCTGGATGACGGCGCGGAAGCGGCGCTCGTAGGCGTCGCGTTCATCGCGCACCTCGCGCTGTGTCGGTTCCTCGAGGTTGCCGATCTCACGGTCGCCGACCATCGCCGAGCGGCTATGGCGGATGTGCATCTGGACGTGTGCTTCGATCATTGCGCGCAACTGCTCGGCCGGCTCCGTGCTGCTCGCCAGAGCCACCTCCTGGTGCGCGGTGAGCCGGCGCATCCCGGTCGTCATGATCCGCTGCAGGATCTCCTGCTTGGAGACGACGTGGTTGTAGAGGCTTGGAGCCTGAACGCCCAGCTGCGCCGCGACATGCTTCATCGTCGTGCCGTGATAGCCACGTTCTGAGAACAGCGTCAACGCTGCCTCCTGAACGTCGGGCCAGCGTCCGCCGCCGTCGCTCTCGGTGTAGATCGAGGCGAGGTCTTCCTTACTTGCGACTTGGCTCTGGGCGGTCGGTGTCATTTGCTCGATCCTCGGCTCGGGTACGTAGGGCGGGGCTTGTTCTCGTTGGCGTCACAGACGCTTGGATCGTCCCGCCATGCCCCCTGTCGAAGTCGCTTTGGACTTGTGTAGATGGCGCCTGGCAGGATCAATAGCTTACTCTCAAGGTAGACTAACGCACATTAGTTAGCCGGTCTCGGCTTCGGACTGGCTGCGGCCGGCGCCCGCCGACCGTCCCTCACGAGAAAGAAGGATGTCATGCCCAAGACACTGATCGGCGTAGATGTCACAAAGAAGGCGCATGAGCAGGCGCTGCCGCTGCACAACCGCTGGCATCCGGACATTCCCGCGGCCGCTTCAGTGGACCTCGGTGACACCTTTCGCATCGAGTGTCTGGATTGGACTGACGGCCAGATCGCCGACAGCGATTCCGCCAACGATGTCCGCGACGTTGACCTACGCCACGTGCATGTGCTCAGCGGGCCGATCCACGTCAACGGTGTCGAGCCGGGGGACCTGCTCGTCGTGGACATTTTGCAAATCGGCGCCCTGCGCGAGTCCGAGTGGGGTTTCACCGGGATCTTCGCGCGGGAGAACGGCGGCGGTTTCCTCGTCGAGCACTTTCCCGAGGCCGCCAAGGCGATCTGGAACTTCGAGGGCATCTACGCGAGCTCCCGCCACGTACCCGGTGTGCGCTTTCCCGGGATCATTCATCCCGGCCTGATCGGCTGTGCGCCCTCCGCCGATCTCCTCGCCGAGTGGACGCGCCGTGAAACGGCACTATTCAACACCGACCCTGAGCGCGTACCGGCGCTGTGCGCCCTGCCCGACCCCGAGAGCGCGGTGCTCGGCAGCCTCAGCGGCGCCGAGTTCGACCGCGTCGCGCGCGAGGGTGCCCGCACGGTGCCTCCGCGCGAGCATGGGGGCAACTGCGACATCAAGAACCTGTCAAACGGCTCGCGGTTGTACCTCCCCGTATATGTGCCCGGCGCAAAGCTCTCCATGGGTGACCTGCATTTCTCTCAAGGCGATGGCGAGATCACGTTCTGTGGTGCAATCGAGATGGCTGGCTGGATCGATCTGCACGTCGACGTGATCAAGGGTGGGATGGCGACCTACGGGCTCGACAGCCCAGTCTTCAAGCCCGGCCCGGTCGAGCCACAGTTCAGCGACTATCTCGTATTCGAGGGCATCTCCGTCGACGAGCACACCGGCGAGCAGCTTTACCTCGACGCGCATGTCGCCTACCGCCGCGCATGTCTGAACGCGATCGACTACATGGAGCGGTTCGGCTTCACCCGCGAGCAGGCGTATGTGATCCTCGGTACCGCCCCCGTCGAGGGACGCATCAGCGGCATCGTCGATACACCCAACTGCTGTTGCACGCTCTACATACCGTCGGCGATCTTCGACGGTCCCTTCCTGCCATCCGCCGACGGGCCAAGCCGCATTGGTAGCGGCCAGGTCGCGTTGTCGAGCTGAGTCGATGCCCTCATATTCATTTCGCTGTGAGGGCTGTGGCGACTTCGAGATCCCACGCGCGATGAGCGAAGCGTCTACGCCGATGGACTGTCCGAGCTGTGGCGCTGCGGCGCGGCGTGTGTTTAGCGCGCCGTCGCTGCGGCGCAGCTCGCCTGCCTCGCGCGAGGCCCGCTCGCGTGAGGAGCGAAGCCGCCACGAGCCCGCCCACGCGAGCCATCCAACGGGCGCATCGCTACCTCATGCCCATAGCGGTACGGGGCAGCGCTGGGCTGTGAGTCACTGAGAGCCGGGTCAGGCGCCGCGGTCGCGCTCGGCGAAGCTGGCCGTGGCCGCTGCCTGCTCGGGCAGGTTCTCGAGGTAGGCGAAGTAGCTGCGGTACAGGCGCAGGCTTTCCTCGTTGGCCGCTAGCGCCGAGCGCAATGCAATTTCCTTAGACATCTGCACCGCGACGGGGTTGTTCTGTGTGATCCGGCTCGCGAGCGCATGTGCTCGCTCCATCAGCTCATCGGGCTCGAGAAGCTCTGAGATGAGCCCTATCCGCAACGCGCGCTCGGCATCGATCGACTCGCCGGTGAGCAGTAGCTGCATCGCATTGGATAGGCCGACCGTCGCCGGCAGCCGCGTGGCGCCGAGTCCGTGCAGTAGCGCCCATCTGACCTCAGGCGCGCCGAAGCTCGAGCGCGGGGTAGCGATGCGGATGTCACATATGAGGGCAAGCTCGAGCCCACCCGCCAGCGCAAAGCCGTCGATCGCGGCGATCATCGGCTTACGTGTGGTGCGGCCGAAACTCCACCCGTCCGGCCGCCACGGGCCCCAGCCCCGGCGGCGCGTTCCCGGCCCGTGCATCTCGTTGAGGTCCGCGCCGGCTGAGAACGCCCGCTCGCCCGCTCCGCTCAAGATCGCCACCAGCAGGCTCTCGTCGGCATCCAGTTGCTCGAAGCGCTCGCCCAGTTCCGCGTAGATCGTGGAATCCATCGCGTTGAGCTTCTCGGGCCGGTTGATCGTGATCGACGCAATCGGGCCGTCTTGCTCAAAGCTCACTGGCATACGGCGCCAGAATATCATTTTACGAATGTTCGTTAGTCTGCGAAAGTGCGCTGCTTACTCACCGCAGGAGCAGCAACTCGAGCGCCGCTCCCGCGTTTTCCGAAGGGCCAGTCGATGAGCGACGTCGTAAGCTGCCGGTATGGAGCTGCTGCCGATGGCGCCGAGCTGTGCTCTGGATGAGGCCGGATTGCGCTTGCAGCTCGAGCGCTATCGCCGCGCTGGAGAGGGTGCGCGACTCATCGAGCGAACGCCAAGTCGCGTTGTGGTTGATCTCGACGCGTACGTGGATGGCAAGCTGATCGAGGAGGCAGTTGCCATCGAGCTGGAGTGCTGCCCGTTCTTCGCGCTCGATTGGGAGCCAGTGCGGCGACGGCTGACGGTCTCTGTGTCGCACGTCGAGCATGCGCCGGCGCTCGATGCAATCGCGTTCGCGCTCGGTCTTGACACGGGCGCTTAGCCCGGCCTACGGAACTGTCCCAGGTTAGACGACACGGCGGCAACGGTCGGTGTGTGTCAGTGCACATGTCGGCGCGCGAAGATATGTAAGGGCAACACACTCCGCGTGGCCCTGCGGCGAGCTTGTGTCAAAACACACGTCGCCGACGGTGAACACAACGCGCTCCGACGCGCTCCGCCTGGCCGCTTGGCCAGTGTGTGTCAACGCACATGTTAGTCGGCGGAAATGTGTTAAAAGCAGAGTTGTGCGCTGCGCCGAAGCCGGCATCCCGGTGCAAGTATGTGTCAAAAATGACATTGCCGTGGGTGCGGTATCTCACGCGTAGGCCATTTGTTACATGTATTGCACTCGATCTCGGCCGCTTGGCTATGGAGAGGAGAAGCCGCCATGCCTAACTTGCGATGGGCCTATCACATAGCCCTAGCCCATAAGGGGGACCATCCGCATGAGTACCACCACCGCCGCGACTGAAACTCCGGGGAGCGTGGGGACCTCCTCGTCTCCCGGCCTGAGAAAACACGCGCTCGGGTTTCCGCCGCTACTCGCCCAATCAGTAGCTCTGATCTCGCCGACGATGACCGCGGTGCTGATCATCGCGCTGGCCTTCGGCGACTCCGGTCAGGGAACGTGGGCCGCATATCTGTTTGGCACAGTCATGCTGCTGTTCGTCGTGCTCGGGCTCAATCAGTTCGCGCGCCGATCGGCGACTGCAGGTTCGATGTACGCGTATACCGCCCGGGGGCTGGGCCCATCCGCGGGCGTGCTGTCGGGATGGTCGTTGGTTTGGTCCTATTGGGGCATCGCCACCGCTGGGCTCGCGGGATTCGCGATCTTCGCACAGCAGTTCCTGAACGGAATCGGAGTGCATGGGACTGTCAGCCCGTATGTCTTCTTCCTGATCAGTGGCGCCATCTGTTTGACGATCGCCTGGAAGGACATTCGCATCTCGTCGCTTTTGACACTTGCGCTAGAGGCGATCTCCGTCACGATCATCCTCGCCCTGGCCGCAGTCGTGCTGTTCAAGCATGGGCTGCATGTCGAAAGTGCTCAACTCGAGCTGAAGGGTGTGAGCCTCAAAGGCATGGACTTCGCGATCGTTATCTGCATCTTCAGCCTCGTCGGCTTCGAGAGCGCCACGACGCTCGGCGGTGAGGCGAAGCAGCCGCTTCGCAATGTGCCGCGCGCGGTCATATGGAGTCTTTTGATAACGGGTGCGTTCATGGTGTTCATGAGCTACGTCGAGGTTTTCGCGACCCACCACATGGGTCAGTCCCTCAGCTCCTTCAGTACCCCGTTGACTGAGATCTCCGCCGCCTACGGTGTGAGCCTCTTCAAGGTTCCAGTGGCGCTCGGTGCGATGGTCAGCTTCTTCTCGCTGTCGCTGTCCTGCCTGAATGCTGGTGCTCGGATCATCTACCCGCTCAGCGGGCACGGCTTCCTTCCCAGGCAGGCTCACTCGGTGCACACAAAGAACATGACCCCGCACGTGGCTCTTGCCTCCTACGGGGCCGTAATTCTCGTGATCGCGATGGTGCTGCACGCCACAGGTACTGGCCCGCTGACGATCTTCGGCGATGCCGGCACGCTGGCCGCGTTCGGCTTCCTATTTGCGTACTTCATGATCACCGTCGCCGCGCCGTTCTACCTGCGCAAGCTTGGTGAGATACGTGGACGCCACGTGCTGGTCGCGGTGTTGGCATTCGTGTGCCTGATGGTGCCGACGGTCGGCAGTTTCTACCCGGCTCCTGCATGGCCGATCAATCTGTTCCCCTACATCTTCCTCGTCTACATGCTGTTTGGCGGTGCGCGGCTCTATTGGATGCACCGCACACAGCCTGCGGCGCTGATGGGGATCCAGCGTGACCTCGAACGCGCGCTCGATGCCTCAGCACACGAGATCGCGCTCAGCGAGGAGGAGCACCAGCACCACCTACACACACCCGGGCATGTCTCGCATCCAGCCCCCGCGGCAACCGCTGCGGCGGTTGGAGTGAACATGGTCTCGGCAGTGAAGCGTCCTGAATAGACGGTGGTGAGGCCAGTTGGTGCGATGACCGTGCGGCGGATCCAGCGATGCTGGGTCCGCCGTTGGTCGTTGCGGTGAGGAGGGTGGGGGAGCCCGGACTAACATACGGCGAAGTGGGCGCGATAACGGTTACTGGGCTGACCACCTATCCAGTCAAGTCTTGCGCCGGCATCACCCTCACAGAGGCGCGCTTCACTCCTCGTGGGTTGGAGCACGATCGTGAGTACATGCTCGTCGACGATGATGATGACTTCGTCTCGCAGCGCAAGGTGCCAGAGCTTGCTCTGGTCGTGCCCACAATCGGTGAGACCGCGATCACGCTCCAGGCGCCGGGGATGCACAGCATTGAGGTTCCGCTCCAGATTGAGCCAAACGATGATCGGCTGGTGGTGGCGACAGTTCACGAAAAGCCAGTCGCGGGCCAGGTCGTCTCGCCGGAGCTCAACGAGTGGTTCACCACCTTCCTGCCGCGTTACAAGCAGCATCGGCGCTTTCGCCTGCTACGGGTGCGCGAGGATCTCCCCCGCAGTATCAAGGCCCTCTACCAGCAGCCAGGGGCATCCAATCAAGTTGGATTCGCCGACGGCGGCGCGATTCTGCTGGCCACCGAGCCGTCTCTGGAGCAGCTGAACACGGAGATGGATGAGCCGGTTCCGATGAACCGCTTTCGTCCCAACATCGTCGTCGACGGCGAGCGGCTGTCACCGTATGACGAGGACTACTGGATGAAGGTGAGGATCGGCGCGCTGGACGCGTTCGTCGTCAAGGCCAGCGATAGATGTGTCGTTCCCGACGTGAACCAGAACACCGCCGTTGTCGGCAAGGCAGTACGCAGAGCGCTTGTGACGCGTCGCGGCGTCAACGCCCACGACGAAACCAACAAGGGGGTGTTCTTCGCGCAGAACCTCAACCACGTGTACACCCCCGGCGTCACCGTCAGGCTGGGCGACGCCGTGGAGGTGCTCGAGCGCAGCGCCGAGCCCAACGTGGTGCTCACCACGCGCTACGCGAGCGCTTCGAGCTGAACGCGCCGGCTTGAGAAATAAATGCCCGGCCCCCGTCCTGGGAGCCGGGCATTCAGGGGCCCTATACGGCGGTCAGCGTGAACTGGCCGACGAGCTGTTCGAGCTCTGCTGCGTCAGTGGCGAGCACTTGCGCTGAGCTCGCAATCTCTTGTGCTGAGGCGCTCGTCTCCTGGGTCGAGGCCGAGACCTCCTCGGTTGAGGCGGAGTTCTCCTCAGCGACCGCAGCCACGTCCGAGACGCTTTCAAGGATGCCCTGTGTGGAGGCGCTGATCTGCGCCATCGCGGTCGTCACCTCGGTGATACGGGCATTCATGTCGCTGACAGAGCCACCGATGTCCTCGAACTTCCCGCGCGCCTCATCGACGGTTTGCACGCCGTCCTCCGTGCGTTTGGCGCCGAGCTCGACCGCCTCGACAGCACGATGCGTCTCGGTCTGGATCTCGCCGATCAGCGTCTCGATCAACGCGGCTGCCTGCTGGGAGTCCTCCGCAAGCTTGCGGACCTCCTCGGCGACGACGGCGAACCCGCGGCCCTGCTCACCAGCCCTCGCGGCCTCGATCGCCGCGTTCAAGGCCAACAGGTTCGTCTGCTCAGCGATGCCTGTGATCGTCGCGACGATCCCACCGATCCGCTCGGACTTCTCACCAAGCTCACTGATCCGCTCCGACGCGGCACCAGTAGCCTCGGCGACAGCAGCCATTGCCTCGGAGGCCTTCTCCGCGGCCGCGATCCCGCCCTGGGCGATGTCTGTGGCCTGCCTGGCGGCCTCACCGGTCTCAGAGAGCTGGTCAGCCGACTGACGTGTGGCCTCGGCGACCTCCTCGATCACCATGCGAACGCTCTCAACCGAGCTCACCTGCCGCTCAGCGCCAGCAGCCACATCGCCCACGGCATGCGCAATCTCACCCACCGCCCGACCCGCGTCTTGACTGTTGGTGGCCATCTGCAGCGAGGCCGAGGACATCGTGTGTGAGGTGTGGCTGACGGCGTCGAGCATGCTCGTCAGCTTGGCGCGCATCTCCTCGTAGTTCCCGACCGCCGACTGGGTGCTGTAGAGCATCGCGTTGAAGATCTCAGCCAAACGACCCGGCCTCGCTCCGTCCTTGGTCAGCACCGGCTCGGTGCAGGCGGAGACCGACACGGTCAAATCGCCGCTGGCCATTGACTGTAGGCCACCCTGGAGATCGGCCAGGCAACGTGCCTGCAGCGCCTGCATGCGATCCACCAGTGAATCCAGGCAGGACTCATCGCCCAGCTCTTCGCGCAGCCCGTCGCTCATCGCCGCGAACGCGTTCGCCAGCCGGTCGTTCTCCGAGCGCACCCGCACATCGACGTTCAGGTGTCCCGCCGTGATCTCATCTGCGTGGTCGGCCATCTCGCGCAGGTAGTCCGACATCTCGCCAAACGCCTCCCCGAGCTGGCCGATCTCATCGCGGCCATGGACGGTGACATCGTGGCTGACATCGCCCTGGGCGATCGTGTGTGCCGCGCCCTGCAGCTCGCGCAGCGGGGTCACGATCGCGCGGATGATCAGCGCGACACCGAACGCGGCGGCGATCAGCCCGATCCCGACGACCAGCAGCAGGATCAGCAGCGAGCTATTGATGGTGGTGGTCAGGTTGGCTTTGACCGCGGTCACCTGCGCGGCGAGCGTCTTACCCATCCCGTTGAAGTCTTCCTGCGTTTTGTTGGAGATGGCTGCGTTGTTGACGGTCATCAGGTGGATCGCTTCCGTCGTCTGACCTGCGTTGACCGCACTCACGATGCGGCTGGTGAACAGGTTGTAGGCGGTCACGTCGGCGATCGTCGCCTGTGCCGCGGCACTCATCACGGGGGAGAGCGTGATGAGCTCCTTGAGGCTCGCGTATGCCTGTTCACGGCCTTGGACGATCTGCGCGAGCGTCGCCTCCAACAGTTCCTTCTGGCTGGGTTCGTGTAGCGAGGCGAGCGCCGCGGCCATGTTCGACTGGTCGTCCTCCGTCAGCCAGCCCTCGTAGGCGTCGCGCTCGACCACATACGCGGGGAACCCGCCTTTGGACGCGTTGACCGTGGACTTCGCCGAGGTCAAGCCCTGTGCCGCCACCCCTACCGAGATCAGCCACATCGCACCCAGCACCGCCACCATCGTGATCAGACGAGCTTTCACGGTCATGTCCTGGAAGCGGCCGGAGATGCCGCGCGCGCCAGGCTGGGCGCTGGTCTCGCGGCTCTTGGTGGGGCTGGTGGTCATAGTCGTCTCGGCTTTCCGCGGCATTGGGAACGTACGCCGAGAGTCGACTAGCTGGAACTTAATCTTGAGTCAAATAAATGAACTCTGCGGCTATACCGAAATCGCATTGAATTCCCGGGGCTATACCGAAACCTCGCGCACGCGCCGCCGCTGCGCCTGCTCGAACAGCCACAGCAGGACTCCCGCACCGGCAAATGCGCCACCGAGCGCCGTGACCGCGCTCCAGCCGTCCGCGTCATACAGCGTCGAGGCCAGCGCCGAGGAGACGGCCGCAGAGATGAAGACGGCTGTCATGTATGCCGTCGTCAGTCGACTACGGGCGGAGGGGGCGAGGCTGTAGATGACGCTCTGGTTTGTGATCTGCGCCCCCTGGATGCCCAGATCGAGCACCGCGATCCCCACGATCAAAGCGCCCAGCGAAGTGCTGCCCGCGGCGATCAACCCCCACGACAGAACCATGATCAAGAAGAACGAGCCGGTCGAGCGGTGCTGGCGCCCGCGGTCGGCCAGCCTGCCCGCCGCCTGCGCGGCCAGTGCCCCCGCGAGCCCCACGAGGCCGAACAGCCCGATCGTGGCATCGCCGTAGTGGTAGGGCGAGCCGGAGAGCAGGAACGCGAGTGTGGTCCACAGGACGCTGAACTGCCCCATCCCGAGCACCCCGTAGATCATGCGCACGCGCAGTGTTGGCTGCTCCATCACCAGCTGCCCAACCGACCGCAACAGCGCCGGGTAGGAGAGCGTGCTCGTGGGGCGCACTTCCGGCAGTGCAGCGCGCAGCACCCCACACAGCACGAGCATCAGCGCTGCCGAGACGGCAAACACCAGCCGCCAGCCGCCAGCCTGAGCAATCAGACCGCTGGCCGTACGGGCCACGAGGATTCCCACAAGCAGGCCGCTCATCACGTGTCCGACCACGCGGCCGCGCTCGTGCTCGGCCGCGAGCATGCTCGCCATCGGCACCAGGATCTGCGCCACCACCGAGGTCACCCCCACGACCACCAGCCCCGCTGCCAGCAGGATGAAGCTGGGGCTCGCGGCGACCGCCGCAAGCCCCAGCACCGTCACGAGCATGATCCGCGTGATCAATCGCCGGCGCTCGAGCAGATCGCCCAGCGGCACCAGCAGCACGAGGCCCGCCGCATAGCCCACCTGCGAGGCCGTCACCATCAGCCCCGCAGTCCCGTCCGAGACGGAGAAGTCGTGCGCGATCGTGCTGAGCAGCGGTTGCGCGTAGTAGATGTTCGCCACCGCCGCACCCGCAGCGACCGCCATCAGTGCCACGAGCCCCCGCGAGAGTGGACGCTCGGAGGATGTGGCGGAATTGTTGCTCACACAACCAGCCTAGAAGCTGGCAGCTCGGGCTCCGTGGCGCGCCCGCGGAAAGGGTCGATGCCCGGGCTCTGGACTCAAACCCCCAATGCGAACAACGGCCACTGCCCGGGCACGCCCTTCAGTTCGTGTCGCCCGCGGTCTTCGAACGTGAACGGTCCACCGACCACGGTGCCGAACACTGTGCCCGACACGAGCACCTCGCCTGCCCCCGCGAGCGCGCTCACCCGCGAGGCGATGTGCACAGCCATGCCGCCAACGTCATCGCCGATCAGCTCGCACTCACCCGTGTGCATGCCTACCCGAACCTCGACACCCAGCCGGCGTGCCGCGACGGTGATCGCAAGCGCGCTGCGCAGCGCGGTCGAGGGCGGCCCGTCGAAGGTTGCGAGGAAGCCGTCGCCTACGGTCTTGACCTCCCTGCCACCGAAGCGGGCGAGCTCCTCGCGCACATCGCGGTCGTGGTGGGCCAGCAGATCGCGCCAGCGCTTGTCGCCGACCTTCGCCGCGTGGGCGGTTGCGTCGACGATGTCAGTGAACATCACCGTCAGCAGGGCGCGTTTGAGCTCCCTGCCGCTGCGCACGCCCGTGAGGAACTCCTCCATCTCCTCGACGATCGCGTCGCTGTCGCCGAGGAACGGGAACGAGTCGATCCCCTCGAGCTCGACGTAGCGGGCACCGTGGATGTTCGCCGCCAGGTAGCGCGAGTGGCGCACGTCCCACACTAGCTCGTTGGGGCGGTGCATGATCAGCGTCGGCACGCGGATGCGTGGCAACAGATGACGCACGTCAATGTCGACCATCGCCCTGGTGATCACCCGTGCCTCACCGGGGCTCGCCGCCAGCCGCTGCATGCGGGCGAACCACGTGACGAGCGCCGGGTCGCTGGCCATCGTTGGTGCCCATGCAGACATCGCGTCGCTGTTGGCTTCGCCCCACGTGGCGATATTGCGCTCGCTCAGCGCCTCACGTTCCTCGCTGGTCATCGCCCAGTGGTAATCGGGCGCCCACGAGGTGCGGGCGACCGACGCGTACATGATCAACGCGCCGATCCGCTCGGCGTGCTCGGCGGCGAGCTGTGCACCGACGAGCCCACCCTGAGCGTAGGTGAACAGCGCGGCACGTTCGCTGCCGGCGGCGTCGAGCACCGCAAGCGCGTCACGCGCCTCCTGCTCGATCGTGTAAGTCTCGCGCACCCGCTCCGAGAGCCCGGTGCCGCGGCTGTCGAACATGATCAGCCGGCCGAACGTCGCCAGCCGTTCGAGGAAGCGACGGTTGGCGGGCGCCTCCCACAGCTGCTCGAGCTGCGTCACCCAACCGGTCAGGAACAGTATGTCCAGCGGCTCCTCGCCGGCGACGAGATACGCGATGCTCGCATCGTCGCTACGCGCGTAGCGGGTGGTGGGGACGATCATCGCTCTTCGATCATCGCCCGGAAGGGTGCTGCGGGCTGCACCGTCGCGCCCGCCGCGTGCACGCGATCCGATAGCCAATGGTCCGATGTGACCACTCGGATCGCGCCCGGTTGGGCGTCGGCCAGTAACAACCGCACGATCTCATCGTCGGCTGAGTCACGACGTGGTCGGGGGGCATGCGCCACCACGATCACCGTAGAGCGGATCGGCGGAGACGGCGGCTGCTCGAACACAACTGTCACGTCCTCGCCCTCGGTGGCGGCCCAGCGCTCGAGCAGGTCTACGAGGTTGACCATCGCGCGGTGGCGGTCCTTCCACCACTGGTCCGGCCGCGTGCCGATCACGTTCATGCCGTCTACGAGCCAGCGCACGGCGAGCAGCCTACAGTTGCAGTTCCAATGCGGCTAGAAGGCATCCAAACTGGGGACATCGTGGAGGTCGACCACAAAGGCCGGCGCTTTCACGCGGTGGTCACAGGGACGGCTCCCGGCGGCCTTGCGATCCAGCCGACCGACCGGCGAGTGAACTTCTACACGTGCCGCAGCCGCGAGGTCATCGGCCACTGGGTCAAGCGCGGGCGCCCGCGCGAGACGAGCGAGCCGCTGCGCCCGTCCCCGCGCCAGCTGGAGATGGATCTCTAGCTGAGCGCGCGGTAGCTCGCCGCTGCATCCTCCAAACGATCATCCCCCCAGAACAGCTCCGTGCCGACCACCACCGTGGGCACGCCGAACACCCCCAGCGCGACTAGATCATCGGTCTGCGCCCTGAGTCGATCCTTGATCTCCTGGTCGGCGAGCGCGTCCTCGAGCTCGGCCCGCTCAATGCCCACACGCTCTGCGGCGTCGAGCACGGTGTCCAACTCGCTCAGGTTGCGGCCCTCCAGGAAGGAGAGGCGCATGGCGCTCAGCGCGAAGCGCTTGAGCAGCCCTCGGGATTCGGCGTAAACCATCGCCCGCGCGATCAGCAGATCGCTCGTCGGCCACGGCTCCGGCCAGCGGATCGGTCCGAGCCCGTAGGTCTTCGCGCGAGCCTCGCAGTCTGCCATTCCTTGGGCGCGACGCTCCGTCAATCCCCACGAGATGCGATCAGTGGCCTTGAACACTGCTCCCAGGAGCACGCCCTGCCAGCGGGCCTGGGGGAGTACTTGCTCGATCCGCTCGGCGGTGATCCACGAGTAGGGCGACATGGCACCAAGGAAGAACTGCGGCGTGTCTTGGGGCATGCGCCAATGATCCACGATCACGAATGTTTCTGCATCGCAAATGGCGTGTTGGCGCGCGGTTTTCGTGCTCCTCGTCTTGATCGCTGTTGTAGCGGTGTCTCGCTCTCTCAGACGAAACGCTGCAGAACCAGACAGAATGTTGTCCATGACCGAGCAATCGCCGGCCAGCACCGATCGCCGCCTCGAACGGGCGATTGTGTTGGTGTTATTGAGTGAGAAGGATGAGTCGAGGTATTCGTGTGCGCAGTTGGCGCGCGCGCTCGGAGCGAGCGTTCACGCGCTCGAGCATGCGCTGGGCCGGCTGGCGGAAACGGGCTTGATCGGTCGAACGGACAGCGAGCTGTGGGCCTCGCCGGCTGCGCGACACATGGACGAGCTCGGGCTGATCGCGATCTGATGGGTAGGGTCTGGGGATGAGAGACCGCGTGCTAATCCTCTCGTGGGAGTACCCGCCGGTGATCGAGGGCGGCCTGGCTCGGCATGTACGCAAGCTCGCAGAGGCGCTCGTGCGCCAGGGAGTGACGGTCGATGTGCTGACCCGTGGGCGTGCGATCGCGGGTGAGACCGATGGCTCAGGGATGGAGGAGCGGGGCGGCGTGAACATCCACCGCGTGCGCGAGCCCCGCTGGCCGCGCGACCTCGACCGCTTCGTTGCTTGGGTGGAGCGCATGAACGAGGACATGCTGGCGGCGGGCGAAGCGCTAGCCGCTGAGCGCCCATATGACCTCGTCCACGGACACGACTGGTTGGTCGCACAGGCCTCGGCGGCGCTCGCCGAACGTATGCAGGTGCCGTATCTGACGACCATCCATGCCACTGAGCACGGCCGCCACCAGGGCTGGGTCGCCGATCCGCCGCAATCGCACATCCACTCGACCGAGCGCCGCATGGCCCGTAGCGCCGACGGTGTGATCGTCTGCTCCTACTACATGCGCGGGCACGTAGCAGACATCTTCGACATCGACGAGGGACGGGTGACCGTCATTCCCAACGGCGTCGATCCGAGCGAACTGCAGCCGAGCGGCGATCTGCAGGCGCTCAGGCGCGAGTTCGCGGAGCCCCACGAGAAGCTCGTGCTGCTGGTCGGGCGTCTGGTCTACGAGAAGGGCTTCCAGCTGGCGCTCGACGCCCTCCCGGAGGTGATCGAGCGGGTCGGAAATGTGCGCTTCCTCGTCGCCGGCAGCGGCACCCACGAGGCCGAACTGAAGGCTCAAGCCGATCGTCTCGGTCTGACCGAGCACGGCACGTTCCTCGGCTGGATCGGCGACGACGTGCTGCACTCGCTCTATCGCATCGCCGATTTGTGCGTGGTACCGTCGATCTACGAGCCCTTTGGGCTGGTCGCGCTCGAGGCGATGGCCTCCGGCTGTCCGTGCATCGTCGCCGACACCGGTGGTCTGCGCGAGGTCGTCCCGCAGGGCGAGCGCGTGGGGCTGCGCTTCAACGGCGGCGATGCCGAGCATCTCGGCGTGATGATCGAGCGGCTGCTCGTCGACGACGAGTTGCGCGACCGGCTAGTCGCCGAGGCCTCCGAGCATGTTCTGCGCTTTGACTGGGATGACATCGCGCAGCGCACCCGCGGCATCTACGATGGGTTTGGGCAGGTGACCGCAGCCGAGGGAGCAGGGAGGGGATGACGCAGATGCTCGAGGGTTTGATGCAGAACGATTTTCCGTTGACCCTCAACCACATCAGGGGGAGGTTGGCCGCTGGCAACCATGGCGCTGAGGTAGTCACGCTTTCCCCTGACGGCGCTAGCGTCACCCGTGCGAGTCACGCCGAGGTCTCGGCGCGGATCGATCGCCTCGCGCGCGCGCTGCGCACGCTCGGGGTCGAGCAGGGCGAGCGCGTCGCGACGTTCGCCTGGAATAACCAGCGCCACTTCGAGCTGTACTTCGCTGTGCCCTGCCTGGGGGCGGTGCTGCACACGCTGAACATCCGCTTGTTCGCGGAGCAGATCACCTACATCGTCAACCACGCCGAGGACCGGATCATCTTCGTCGATGACTCGCTTGTGCCGATGCTCGCAGAGCTGGCGCCGAGCTTCGACAAGGTCGAGCACTACGTGATCATGGGGGACGGATCGACCGAATACCCCCCCACCCTGCCGAACGCCGTGCGCTACGAGGATCTGCTCGAGCAGGCCGGCGACGGCCCGTTCGAGTACCCCGAGCTCGACGAGCGCCAGGCGGCGGCGCTGTGCTACACGAGTGGCACCACAGGCAATCCCAAGGGCGTCCTTTACTCGCACCGGTCGATCAGCCTGCACTCGACCGTCACGCTGGCGAAGGATGGCACCGCGATCTCGCGCGCCGACCGGATCCTCGCGGTCGTGCCGATGTTCCACGTCAACGCGTGGGGGCTGCCCTACGGGGCGGCGCTCGCTGGCGCCGACTTGATCCTGCCCGACCGCCACCTGCAGCCCGAGCCGTTGGCCGCTCTGATCGCGAGCGAGCGACCGACGTTGATGGGCTGCGTTCCGACGATCTTTCAAGGGCTGCTCACCTACGCCGAGGAGCACCCGGAGGTCGATCTCTCCTCGCTTCAGAACGCCGCGTGCGGCGGCTCGGCGGTGCCGCGACAGCTGATGAAGGACTTCGAGGAGCGCCACCACGTGCGCATCTTCCAGGCCTGGGGCATGACCGAGACGAGCCCGGTCGCGACCTATTCGCGTCCGCGCGAGCGCGAGCACGACGATGCCTACTGGAATGAGCGCGCGATGCAGGGTCGGCCGCTGCCGTGGGTCGAGCTGCGACTCGCCGACGACGAGGGCAACGAGGTGCCGTGGGACGGCTCCTCCACCGGTGAGATCGAAGTGCGCGGCCCGTGGATCGCCTCGCGCTATTTCGCCGACAGCTCCGAAGACGAGAAGTTCGCCACCGGTTGGCTGCGTACCGGTGACATCGCCTCGGTGGACGAGCGCGGGAACGTGCAGATCACCGATCGCTCCAAGGATGTGATCAAGTCAGGCGGCGAGTGGATCTCCTCGGTTGAGCTGGAGAACGAGCTGATGTCCCATCCCGATGTGGTCGAGGCGGCGGTGATTGCAAAGCCCGACGATCGTTGGGCGGAGCGCCCGCTGTGCTGTGTGGTCCTGCGCGACCCCGAGGCCGCCAGCGCAGAGGATCTGGTGGAGCATTTGCGCGGCAGGGTCGCGAAGTGGTGGCTGCCGGACGAGTTCGCGTTCGTGCAGGAAATCCCCAAGACGAGCGTGGGCAAGTTCGACAAGAAGGTGCTCCGCGGCAGGCTCTCGGAGGGCACGCTCGAGGGTCGCGTACACGTCCAATGAGCCTCGTTTGGGCGCTTTGCAGTGCGGAAAGAGCGTATGCGAGCATATGCGCCAGCCGCCAGAGGTGATACACCTTTGATAAAGGAAGGCAGGCAACTGCCTAGAAACGGCGAACCAGAGACGATGCCTTGCCAAAGAGAACGGATAGAACACGCACGGAAAGAGGCCCTGGAACGGGGCTGCAGCGTTCAACACACCACGAATGGGAGGTTGGCATGACTCGGACCGATGTCATGGCCTCGAGCAGGCCACGGAATCCAGGTGTAGCGCCGTCAGGGACGGGACCGTCCACCATCTTGCGCACACTGTGCGCCCTACCGATTGCGCTGCTGTTGGCGCTGGCGGTCCTGCTGCCGAGCACCGCGGTTGCAGCAGAACCGGGTACGTCGGGCTACGGCTACGGGCAGGAACCCAACAAACCAAGCACGTCGACCACCCCGACGACAACCACTCCGGCCACGACGACTACGCCGAAAACTGGCACTTTGCCGTCGAAAGAATCGGAAAAACCGACCACGCCGAGCAGCCAGACGGAACCAGAAAAAACTAGCGCCAGTCCCACTACCAGCACAAAAGCCAGCACGCTGCCGTTCACTGGCTTTGATCTGCGCTGGGACATTGGCTTCGGTGTAGTGCTGTTGGGTGCAGGCTTCTCGATCCTGGCGATGCAGCGCCGCCAGCGTCGACACGGCTCGCGCTGAGCGAACACTGAGCTTCTGATAGCGACCTTCGGGGACCGCCGGCATCGCGCCGGTCGGTCCCCTTAGGCTGTTCTCACCGGCGATGCGTGCGGAGGGTCCGCGAGCGCGCGTTCGCGCCCGGCGCAGTCGAACAGCCTCGGGCTGTAGACCGTTGTCGGCGGCGGCCCATGCCAGACGCTTGGGGGCACAAGCCTGCAGGCGTAAAGGACGGCTGTGGTTGCGAGGTTGCCTCCGCGTGAGGCGTACGCACCGCCCAGCAGCACGTAGCGTGCTTCGCCGCGGGCCACCAGGCGCGCGAGCTGTGGGCCGTCCAGCGCTGGGTCGGTGCCGCCGTAGCCGCCCATGGCCCCGGCGCGCACACCGAGCAGGATCAGCGGTGCTGCGGTCGGCGAGGCGTCGGCGAGCACGGTCCACCGAGTGGCGGGATGGTGCGTGGTGAGAAAGCGGATCAGTTGGCGATCCATGGACAGTTCTGTGTGGGTGCTGTCGAGCTGGCCGGGGGCGATCGCTTCGTGCGGGCCGGCGGCGGGAAACGTGCCTTCCACCGGGCCAAGCCAGGTGGTCGCTGCGAAAACGGTGGGGGCGATCAGCATCACACCAAGCGTTAGCGCCATCCCCGCGCTGGCGAGCCGCCGTGACCTCATCGCGCATGCGCCAAGAAGCGTCCCGCCGATCAGCACGGGGACGAGCCAACCCATGTAGTGCTGTTCGTGCAGGATCACGATCTGGGCGACGACCGTTGCCGCCACTGCGCACGGCAGCAACACGAGCCCCCGGTGGCGAGCACGTGCCAGCGATACGAATGCCATGACGCCCGCTCCGACCATGACGGCCGCCCCCGGTCCCATCGCCGAGACGTAATAGGGGTGCACGATCCCCTTGGAGTAGCTGAGGACTACCGCCTCCACGATTAGCCAGCCGCCGAACACGATCAGGGTCGCCAGCCGCGGGTTGCGCCGTGCCCGCTCGCCGGCGAGCGTCAGCACTGCTAGCGCGAGCATGCCGATCAGCGCAAAGGGCAACAGCCATGCGCCCTGGTCGGCCAGACCCGACTGGAACAGGCGCAGTGGACCGGTCGGTTCGGCGAAGTACAGCGGGCTGGCGAGCCTGCCGTTGGGCAGATACGGCGAGACTTTGTGGGGGGCGGAAACGACGTGCGATGCCGGCCGCGGAGTTGTGTGCACTGCGACTTCTTCCCCTGGCACGTTGCCGGGCCCGCCGATCTCGCCTTTGACGCGACCGAGGCCGTTGTAGTCGAACGTCAACCCGAGCTCTGTGTTGTTGGTGGAGCTACCCACGAACGGCCGCTGGGACGCGGGTGTCAGTTCTACGATCGCGATCCACGAGAACGACACGGCCGCCATCACCACGCCCGCGACGAGCAGCTTCATCGTGCGTCCGAACACGGGGCCGGGCGCGCACACCAGGTAGGCGCAGGCGATGCCGGGGAGGACCAGGTAGGCGGCGAGCGTCTTGGTGTTGAACGCGAGTCCGACGAGCACAGCGCAGCAGAGCAGCGAGCGCCAGTGCCCGCTCTCAATCGCAGACAACGCCGCGCCGCAAGCAAGGATCAACAGCAGGATCAGCAGCGGGTCCACGCCGTTATCGCGCGATACGGCCACAAACGAGGGGAACACGGTGAGTGCCAGCGCGCTCACGAGTCCCGCAGCGACGCCCAGTCGCGGCGCGATCACCCGGTAGAGCACCGCCACCGCGATCGTCGAGACAATCGCCTCCGGCAGCAGCAAGCTGAGCGGGGAGAAACCGAAGAGCTTGACGCTTAGGACCTGGAGCCAGACGGCGAGCGGCGGCTTGTCGATCGTCACCAGCCCACCTGGGTCGAACGACACGTAAAGGAAGTTGTGCAGCGAGTGCAGCATCGACTTCACGCCCGCCGAGTAGAACGTGTTGCCGTAGTCGTTCTGGGCGAGCTTGTAGATGTTCAATACGGCCGATCCAGCCACGATGCAGCCGAGCGCCGCATGCCGCGGGCGCAGCCGCGCGAGCAGCGATCGGTGCGTTTGGCGCCGTTTGCCAGCCGCGATCGTGGCGCGCACCAGCGCCGCCTCGCGCGCGTCCACGACGGCGGTCTCCTCGACTGCGCTCACGACGTCGGGGCTCGCCAATCAGACCCTCGGGCAATACGGGGTGGGCGCGGTGAGGCAAGGCATATGCCCTCCTTGATATCTGGGACGCTAAGTGTCCGGTAAAGCGGACCGTGATGGCGACGCCAAGCGCCGTTCCGGCCGACGGTCGTGAGAAATTACTGGGATATCACGGCGAGTGACGGGCACGATCATCGAGAAGCAAGATCGCGGCGGGGATGTCATCCGCGCGCTGCGATTTACCGCGTACGGCAAGCGCCGCTACATGACGCTCGGGCAGGTAACGGCCGCTGAGGCCGAGCGCGAGCTGCAAACGATCCTCACGGATGTGGAGCAGGGCACCTGGCGGGCCTCGCAGCAGCTCAGCTCGGTGCTGTCCAGCGAGGGGGTCCCCAGCTTCCGCGCGTTTGCGCAGGAGTGGTGGCAGATCACCGCACACCAGCTGGCCGCTGCCACCCAGAGGGGCTACAGCTGGCGCCTGGAGCGTCACCTGCTGCCCTATTTCGGTGATTTGTGTCTGAGTGAGATCAACGCGCAGGCCGTCGAGGGCTACATCGCCGCGAAGCTGTCCGAGGCCGAGCCACTGTCGGCGACCTCGATCAACATGACGATCGTCCTGCTCGGTGCCATCCTCGAAAGCGCCGTGGAGCGCCGGTTGATCGCTGACAACCCGGTACGTGGGTCGCGACTGCGGGTGCCCGCGGTGCGCGCGCAGCGTCACTACCTGCAGACCGCCGCACAGATCGAAAGCCTGCTGGACAGCGCATCGGAGCTCGATCACGAGGCTGCGCCGGGCGCTCGCCATATAGAGCGCAGGGCGATGCTCGCCACATTGACCTTCGCCGGGCTGCGGATCGGAGAGCTCTGCACGCTGCGCTGGCGTGAACTCGACCTCGCGGGCGGCATGATGACGTTGGCAGATAGCAAGCTCGATGCGGGCACGCGGCGCGTCAGGATCAGGCCGGCGCTGAGCGATGAACTGCGTGCGGTGCGCGCCCGCAGTCCGCAGGCCTCGCCGGGAGCGCTCGTTTTCCCGAGCCGGGGCAGTAGACCCCAGGATGCGCACAACTTCCGCGCGCGCGTCTTTGTTCCGGTCGTCGCGCGAGCCAACGCGAACCGCACCGACCGCGGCCTTGAGCCGCTGCCGGAGCGGATCACGCCGCACTCCCTCAGGCGAACATTCGCGACCATTTTGTATGCGCTGGGGGAGGATCTTGGGGCGGTGATGGACGAGCTCGGGCACACCGACTCGGGGGTGGCGCTGAGCGTGCGCAAGCAGACAACGCAGCTAGCGTCGGGGGAGCATATGTGGCTGCAAGCGCTTGTCGAGGGATCGCATTCGCGCCCGTATTTCGCTGCTGGCGCAGTCACCTCCGAGATAACGCAATCGCCCATATCTCAGAACAAGTCGAACTAGACCTGATCATGATCCCAGGCGATGTCGCGGCGCCCTGGGCTCGATAATAGGCACTAATCGGCAGTATACGCCCCGGATCGGGATCTAGATACGCTGCGTATTCGCGAGATTAGGCCGTAGTTTTTCTGGTTTTCGGAGTTCGAGAAACTGTTGACCCGTTCCTGCGGGAAGGACACTCAAGGTTGCGGTCGAATTGTCGATGAGGTGAGTATGTCCAATAATCTGACTTTCGAAGAGGCGCCAGCGAAGGCCTCTGCCCAGCTGGCTCAGCAGCTCGTTGTCTTCTCGCTGGGCGATGAGGAGTACGCACTGCCGATAACCCAAGTACAGGAGATCGTGCGCTACACCGAGCCACGCGCGGTTGCTTCGGAAACCGCGTGGATCCGCGGTGTGATCAGCCTGCGCGGGAAGATCGTCCCCGTCTTCGATCTCGGCGCGCGGCTGGGGCTCGCTTCCGAGCTCGCCAGCGACGCGGAGATCGTGATCGTCGAAACCGAGGCCGGCATTGCCGGTGTGATCGTCGAC
>JBEKAM010000018.1:0-33822 GCA_050015915.1 Solirubrobacteraceae bacterium | reverse complement strand
TGTCCGGCGATCGCGCCCTTGGTGTTCCCGACTTCGATCGGCACCTTCCAGTCGAAGATCAGCGTGCGGGCGCTCTTGTTCTTGACGTTCGCCGGCGGGATCGGCGACATCCAGTGGATACGGTGGTCGTGCCATTCGAACTGGCCCGTGCGGTCGACCACTTCCCACTTGGGCGCCGCGCTCGAGCTCGCGATCGGCGGCACGGTGACCTGCGCGTAGAAGTTCGTGTTGAGGTACGTCGCCGGGGCGCGCACGTTCTGCTCGGCGGTGCCGTTGGCGAGCACACGCGCATACGGTTCCCCTTCATAGCCGTAGATCGTGACCGTCTTACCCGTGTGGTTGCGCAGCAGCAGACGATCTGCGAACTCGAGCACTTCAACGCTCAGCCCGGGCACATTCGGCGCAACCGCCGTGATATTGGAGCGATAGTCGTAGCTCGAGCCCTGGTCGTTGATCGGGTTGGAGCTCTCTTTCGACAGCGAGGATGTGGTCGCAGTGCTCGCCGCACTCGCATAACCGGCAGGCAGCGTGCACGCAAGCGCCGCGGCGCTCAGCAGGGCTAGGAGACGGCGACGGGCCATGCCTGCAGAACCGTAGCGGAGGCGCTCGCGGTCATGTGCCCACTGCGGACAGCAGCCACAGGCCAAAGCTCGTGAACGCGACCATCACGGCAAGCATCCAGTACTGGCTGCGCACTGCCTCTTCCGGGTCCTTGTAGAGCACCAGTGCGCGGTCGTGGGCGAGCGCTAGGCCGCCGACGTGGCCGCTGACCAGCGCCGCCACCTGCACGTACCAAATCGCCGCATAGGAGATCACGTGGTAGTCGACCTGGAAGTTGGCCGTTCCAAAGATGTTCGCGCCGTTGCCCAGCGGGTCAGAGGCGAGGTAGACCATCGCCTGGCTCTGCCACAACAGCAGCGAGAAGTAGTGGGCGAGCACGTATGCGAAAGAGATCGGTACGAGCGTGTGTGCGAATGTGCGCGTCAGCATATGGGTGTCGTAGCGATCGCTGACTTTGCGCACGCCGACGATGCCCAGCCGGTAGACGGCGCAGATCACGAGGATGCAGAAGACCAGGCCGAGCGAGTAGGAGAGCTCCTGAGCAGGGGTGGGATTGAAGCCCAGTTTTTCGACGAGGCTCTGCAGGTTTGGCTCGTTGTTGCGCCAGATGCCGCCGTTTGAGAAGCCGTCGAACGTCGTCGTGCCGATCTGGATGCAGATGAACGCGACGGTGCCCGAGCGGATCTGCAGGTCTGTGACGCCGCTGAGCGGGCGGCGCAGATAGACGGTGCCGTCCTCGCGGCGCATGAGCGCTGAGAGCTTTGAGAGCAGGTTGAAGTACACGCCGAAGCCGTCCGCCTGTGTGCTCCACTCCTCCACGCCGAACAGCGCCATTCCGGCGAGCATCGTCAGGAAGTAGCCGAGCGACAGCGCCGCCAATGTCGATGGGTTGTCTTTTTCGACGTAGATCAGCTCGAGCCACGCGAATCCGACGATCCCAGCGGAGGCGGGCCACAGGCCAAGCCACTGCGGGTAGCGCAGCAGCGGACTGACCGGGCGTCCTTGCCTGAGCAGGCGTATCAGCGTGGCGAGCACACGTCCACATGTCCGCCACGGGTTGAGCACGCGAAAGACGTCACCGAAGAGCACGCTCGCGACCGGTAGCCCGACCCAGAAGATGACGTAGATGAACGTGACCGAGAAGTTCGCCTGGGTCACCTGAGCGCCGGCAAAGCCGCTGTAGACGACAAGTACAAATAGGCCAACGCCCGCGAGGCTCGCCAGCCATTCCAGCGCCCGTGGCAGCACGAACAGCCTGCGCAGGTGGGGCTCCTGCAGCTGTGGCCGCGTCCACATCGTCGACAGCGCCACGAACGAGACGACCAGCACGATCGCCGCGGTCCAGCTGAACAGCCACACGGGAATCGGCAGATCGGCCCTACCCACGATTCCGTGTGCCAGCGCGTTCGCCGGCAAAGCGAGCGCAACGACGCTCAGGCCACCGAGCAGAAGTGCCAGCTTGCGGCGGGCCGGAGCTCTCATGCCAGCGGCAGTCTATGCAAGGGCACGGTTCTGCCTCGCCGATTGCGCCGCGCTGGCGTACCCTGACGCGCAATGCTTGCGCTGCCGCTCGCCGTTTCCACCGAGCTCTCCGCTGCCTTTCAGCTTGGGCCGCTGGCGATCCTCGGGCTGCTTTATGCCCGCCGTGCGCATACGCTCGCCGAAGAGGATCGGCCCGTGCCCGGCTGGCGCCAGGCGTGCTTCTACGGCGGGTTCGTCGTAATCGGGGCCGCGCTCACGTCGCTCGGACCCGCCAGCCAGGATCTGCTTTGGGTGCACATGATCGAGCACCTACTGCTCGGCGATATCGCTGCGCTCTTGATCGTGCTCGGCCTTACCGGGCCGCTGCTGGCGCCGATCTTGCGCATCAAGGTGTTCGATCGTCTGCGGGCGCTATCGCACCCTGCCATCGCCTTCCCGCTGTGGATGATCGACCTGTTCACGTGGCATCTGCCTGTCTTCTATGAAGCGGCGCTGCGCCACTCTGGGGTGCATGCGCTGGAGCATGCGATGTTCCTGGGCTTTGGGATCAACATGTGGATGTGCCTGTTCGGTCCACTGCCGACCCCGAGCTGGTTTGGCAACCTCGGCAAGCTGCTCTACATCGTCGCGGTGCGACTTGCCGGCACGGTGCTGGGCAACATCTTCCTGTGGTCGGGGACGATCTTCTACCCCTACTACCTCAGCGGCGAGGCGCATTTCCACATCTCCCCGCTCGCTGACCAGAACATCGCGGGGGCGATCATGATGGTCGAGGAGTCGATCCTCACGCTGTGCTCGTTTTGCTGGCTGTTCCTGCGTGCCGCACGCGAGAGCGAGGAGCGCCAGGACCTGCTCGACTACGCCCATTCCCGTGGCCTGGAGCTGAGCGACGCGCGTGCCGCGCGCGCAGTCGCCGCGGGACGCGGGTCGGAGCTACGCGCGCGCCTGGAGGCACGTATCGAGGAGCCCACTGATACACCCAAGCGCATGCAGGCTCACTCCGGCGCGTCAGAGTAGGGATAGCCGCTACCCTCAGGCCATGTGCGCCGGTTGCGCAATGGCAGCGGCCTCTGCCGCAAGTGGTTTCAGGACGTGGATGCAGAGCCAGAGCATCTCCTGGCTCACGCCACAGCGGATGCGTCGCCTGACGATCGGCGCGATGTGCGCCGCCGGCATCGTCTCCACAATTGGCTTCAGTGGCTCAACGCCGCCCGTCACGGCTCACTCGAGCCACGCCGGTGCAGCCATCGTCTCGCATCACAGCTCCGCTAGATAACAACGCCGGCTAGGGCGCCGCTGGGCAAGCGAGGCACGGACGCAGGGAGCGTGGCGTGCTTATGCACGCGAGCGACCGAGGACACAGCCTCGCGCCGCCCAGCGGCGCCCTAGCCCCCGGCGACTGCGGGGAGAATCGTCAACTCCGCCCCGTCTTTAACCGGCGTCGCAAGCCCGTCGAGGAAACGGATGTCTTCTCCCGCTAGGTACACGTTGACGAAGCGCCGCAGCGACCCGTCGTCATCGGCGATGCGTACGCGCAACTCCTCGTGGCGCGCAAACAGGCCGTCCAGCACCTCTTGCACCGTGGCACCATCGACCTTTGCCTCGGCCTCGCCGCCAGCGGCGGCACGTAGCTGAGTGGGGATCTTCACGACCACCGACATCAGACCGTTACCGCGCTGGGCACACCGGCCTCAAACGCCTCTACGCTCGGCTCAATCGTGTACGTCTCGAACGTGCCGCGCACAGCATCCAGCGTCTTTAGCCCCTCGCCCGTGATCACGAGCACGACACGCTCGTCGGGGTCGATGTCACCGCGCGCCGCCAGCTTGGCGAGCACCGCGGTCGTGACGCCGCCCGCTGTCTCGGTGAAGACCCCGGTCGTCTCAGCCAGCAGCTTTATGCCCGCGCGGATCTCATCGTCGCTGACCGCATCGATCGAGCCACCGGTGCTACGCGCCAGATCGAGCGCGTAGGGGCCGTCCGCGGGGTTGCCGATCGCGAGCGACTTGGCGATCGTGTTCGGCTTGACCGGCCGGCAGACATCGTGGCCGGCGGAGAACGCGTTCGCCACCGGCGAGCAGCCCTCCGCCTGAGCGCCGTTCATGCGCGGCAGTTGGCCATCAATGAGCCCCAGCTCGGTCCATTCCTCGAAGCCCCTCGCGATTTTCGTGAACAGCGACCCCGACGCAACGGGAACGACGCAGCGGTCGGGTAGCTCCCAGCCGAGCTGCTCGGCGATCTCGAACGCCAGCGTCTTCGAGCCCTCGGCGTAGTAAGGGCGCAGGTTGATGTTCACGAACGCCCAGTCACGCTCGGCGCTCAACTCAGTGCAGAGGCGGTTGACGTCGTCGTAGTTGCCCTCGACGCCGACCAGTTTGGTTCCGTAGATGCCGGTGGCGAGAATCTTCTGCTCCTCCAGATTGGAGGGGATGAAGACGTAGGACTCGAGGCCAAGTGCCGCGCCGTGGGCTGCCACGGAGTTGGCGAGGTTGCCGGTGGACGCGCACGCGATCGTCTCATAGCCAAGCTCGCGTGCCCGCGTGACGGCCACTGAGACGACGCGGTCCTTGAACGAGTGGGTCGGGTTGGCGGCGTCGTTCTTGACCCATACCTCGCGCAGGCCGAGGCGCTCGGCCAGCCGGTCGGCGCGAATCAGCGGTGTGCAACCAGCCGGTAGGCCGACGCGCGAGGCGAGGCGACCCGAGGGTCCCGGAGGGCCTCCCGCGAGCGGCAGGAAGTCGGCGTAGCGCCAGATGTTCTGCGGGCCGCCCTGAATGCGGCGGCGCAGCTCACCGACGTCGAGCGTCGCGCGGTCATGCTCGTAGGCCACCTCGAGTGGCCCGAAGCACTTATCGCAGACGTAAAGCGCCTCCAGCGGATACTGGGCCTTGCACTCCTTGCACTGAAGATGACTGACAGCCATTGGGGCTCCTATTCGCGTTAACCTTCGCCTCGTCACGTGTGGCGAAGGGCGCGGAGCCCGGCCACACATCACCTGGAATTGGCACCTTCCCGCCTGTGACATTGGCGGTGGTTGCCGGGGTTTCGTAGGGCCAGGCCCTCCACCCCTCTCGATGTGTCCATCTGTGGTTCGGAAGTCTAGCAACCCTATCGGCGAACGCAAGCCATCGCGTGAGCGGTCTTCTACGCTCGGGTAACGCTTGCGAACGGCCGGTGTAGGCGGTGACGGTGAGTTCCTACACATCCGAGCACGATCAGCGCACAGCCGACAGCGAAGCACCTTTTCGCTTCGCCTCTCCCGCCAGCAAGCGGCGCATGCTGATCATCGTCAATCCTTACGCCACAACTGTCTCCGACCGCCTGCGCAACCTCGTCGTCTACGCGCTACAGGGCCGCTTCGAGGTCGATGCCGTCGACACGGAGGCACCCGGGCACGCCACCGAGCTATGCCGAGAGGCCGCGCACGAGGGCTATGACGTCGTCGTTGCATTCGGCGGTGACGGCACCGTCAACGAAGCCGCCAATGGACTGCTTGGCTCCCCTACACCACTGTGCTGTCTGCCGGGAGGCTCGGCCAACGTATTCGCGAAGATGCTCGGCATCCCCGGCGATATCGTCGATGCCACCGAGCACCTGCTCGCGATGGCCGATGACTGGCGACCGCGGATGATCGACTTGGGCGTCGTCAACGGCCGCTGCTTCACGTTCAACTCGGGGCTCGGACTGGATGCGAGCGTCGTCGAGCGGGTGGACGCCAACCCGCGCATGAAGGCCCGCCTGGGGCCTTACTTCTTTGCATGGGTGGCGCTCAGCACGCTCCTGCGCCGATACCTGCTGAGACCCCCGCGCCTGCAGGTGCAAGCCGGCGACGGCGGCCAGCCGCTCGACGGTGTCACCGCGATCGTGCAGAACGGCTCGCCCTTCACATACTTCCAGAACCGCCCGATCGAAATCGCCGACGGCGCCGCACTGGACTCGGGCGTGCTCGTCGGCGGGATACTGCATCGCGTGACGCCGCTGGCAATGCCGTCCATCGCCTGGCGCTCGATCTCACCGCGCGCACGGGTGGTCGGCAACCGCCAGGTGACCGGGCTGCGGGATCTGAACGAGCTGACGGTGCGCAGCGCCGACGGCCGCCCGCTGCCACTGCAGGTCGATGGTGACTACCTCGGCGA
Organism: Solirubrobacteraceae bacterium; assembly: GCA_050015915.1. Classification (GTDB taxonomy): domain Bacteria; phylum Actinomycetota; class Thermoleophilia; order Solirubrobacterales; family Solirubrobacteraceae; genus Palsa-744. The sequence goes on along the minus strand of JBEKAM010000018.1, from coordinate 27,643 downwards.
TGTCGACGAGGCCCGCTACTCAATCATGCCGCGGGCGCTCAACATCGTCGCCTAGGCTGGCTCCGGGGGATCCGGCAAATCGGCTGGCGGCCATGAGGCAAGCCCCTCACTGTCCTGCTCGAGCGTGACCCGAAACCCCCGCCCCTCTCGGTGCGGGAAGAATCTGTAGAAGTCCTCGCTGCCCTCAGCAGCCAGGAGATCCATGCGCAGCGCGCCCGAGCGCACGAGCGCCTCCCGTACCAGTAGCCGGCCCACCCCCGAGCGGCGCGCATCCTCCGCGACGAGCACGCGGGAGAGGAACGCCTGGATCGAGCCGTCGCTGAGCGCCTGCGCGAAGCCCACGATCTCGCCGTCGTCGGCCAGCGCCACGAGCGCCACCACGCCGGGGGCCGTCAGCGCGCGAAGCGCACGAGCAGGATCCTCGGTGAACGTCGTCCAGCCCTCTTGCTCGCACAGCTCAATTACCCCCTCGATCTGCTCGGGGACGAACGGCGAAATCCTCATAAATCACAGTCCACGCCGACGCGTTCGGCGTGGCGCCGTCTACGCCGCCGCGGCGCCCGGAGTAACCCGGTAGGCGTCGAACACCGACTCGGTGTTGCGCAGGCGCGTGATCGCGCTCTTCAGCGAGTGAGTGTCTGCCACCTCGACCACGAAGCGGTTCTTGACCATCGGCGGCATCGACAGGCAACGCGCTTCCATGATGTTCGCGCCGGACTCCGAGAACGCGCGCGAGAGATCCGCCAGCAGGTGATGGCGGTCCCACGCGTCGATCTGGATTTCCTGCCGCGACCGAGGGAGATGTAGCCAACGATCTCATCGCCGGGCACCGGGCGGCAGCACTTGGCGAGGCGCAGCATCACGTCCTGGACGCCTTCCACCCTGATCCCGTACTGGTTCGATGACTTCGTCGGGCGCCGTCGCGCGCGTCCCACGCGCAAGAGGTCCGCGGCGCTGTCCTCGCCGTCGGCGGCCTCGCCTTGCTTCAGGCGCTGCATCACCTTGTTGACGACTAGCTTCGGTGAGATCTTCGCCGCGCCCAGCGCGATGTAGAAGTCGTCCGCCTTGCGATAGCCGACCTCGCGGATCACGTCAGCCAGCAGCGCCGAGCCGGTGATCTTCTGCGCGGGCAGGCCCTGTTTGCGCAGGTGCTCCTGCAGCAGCTCGCGTCCGGTGTGCTCGGTGTCCTGGCGGCTCTCAGCCTTGAACCACGCCTTGATCTTGTTGCGCGCACGGGTCGTCTTGACCATTGCCAGCCAGTCGCGCGAGGGCCCACGCTCGCGCTTGGCGGTGAGGATCTCGACGATGTCCCCCGAGCGCAGCTCGTAGTGCAGCGGCACGATTTTCCCGTTCACGCGCGCGCCCACACAGCGGTGGCCGATCTCGGTGTGCACCTCGTAGGCGAAGTCGAGCGGTGTGGCGCCGGCCGCCAGCGACTTCACTTCGCCCTTGGGCGTGAAGACGTACACCTCCTCCTCAAACAGGTCGGTGCGTAGCGTCTCCATGAACTCGCGCGGGTCGGAGAGATCCTTCTGCCAGTCGAGCATCGAGCGCAGCCACTTGAGCTTCGCGTCCTCGCCGCCACCCGGCCAGCCGGAGTGCTCCGGCGCCTCGCCGGCGCCCGGCTGCTTGTAGACCCAGTGCGCGGCCACCCCGAACTCGGCCATCTCGTGCATCTCCTGGGTGCGGATCTGGATCTCCAGCGGCCGCCCCTCGGGCCCAATGACGGTCGTGTGCAGCGACTGGTACATATTGAACTTGGGCATCGCGATGAAGTCCTTGAAGCGACCAGGCAGCGGCTTCCACAGCGAGTGGATCACGCCCACGGTGCCGTAGCAGTCCTTCACCGAGTCGACGATCACGCGCATCGCCGTCAGGTCATAGATCTCGTTGAACTCGCGGCCCTTCTTCGTCATCTTCGAGTAGATCGAGTAGAAGTGCTTGGCGCGGCCCGCGATCTGAGCCTTGATGCCCATCTCCGCCAGCTCGCTGCGCAGGTACTCGCCCGCCTCGGTCACGTAGTGCTCGCGTTCGTCGCGCTGCTGGGCGACCAAGCCCTTGATCTCCTGGTACTTACGCGGGTGAAGCGTCGCGAACGCGAGGTCCTCGAGCTCCCACTTGATCGCGTGGATGCCCAGGCGATGAGCCAGCGGCGCGTAGATCTCGAGCGTCTCGCGCGCCTTCTCCATCTGCTTCTGCTTGGGCATCGCGTCGATCGTGCGCATGTTGTGCAGGCGATCTGCGAGCTTGATCAGGATGACCCGCACATCGGTGGCCATCGCCACCATCATCTTGCGGTAGTTGTTCGCCTGGGCCTCGTCGTGAGACTGGAAGGTGATGCCGGTCAGCTTCGTCACGCCGTCGACGATCGCGGCGATCTCATCGCCGAAGCGCTCGCGCACCTCCTCGATCGAGGCGGAGGTGTCCTCGACTGTGTCGTGCAGCAGCGCCGCACACAGCGTCTCTGTGTCCAGGCGCATACTCGCGCAGATGCGAGCAACCCCCACTGGGTGCACGATGAAGTCCTCGCCGGACTTGCGCCGCTGCGCCGCGTGGTGCTCGCAGGCGAACACGAACGCGTCCTGCACGCGCTCACGGTCGATCTCCACCGAGGAGTCGGACGCGTGCTCGGAGACGATCGCGAACAGGTCGCTCAGCAGCCGCCGCTCGGATCCGTCCAGAACATCAGCGACTTGAGTGCGCTTGGGATCCTCAGCGATAGCCATGGTCACAGGTTAGGGGACTGTCACCCCGTATTGAAGTATATCGTCACGGGAGGGCAAACAGCACCAGCTCTCCTGTCTCGGTCTCCCCTGCTTGGATCTCCATTTCCGCATGCCCGGGGTCATCCTCGGGCGGCACCGTGAGTGCTGCGGCCTGACGTAGCAGTAGGCGCGGCTCGCTAACCCCGTTCCACTCGTTGACCTCGAGCGTGAACGTCGCCTGCACCGGTTCGCCGTCCGCGACGTCCAGGCGCCCGCCGCATCCAAATGCGACCGCTCGTGCCCGAACACCGTCCGATTCCACCGAGAAGCGGACGTGCTTGCCTTCGCCCATCGGCCTCGAGTCGCGAAACACCGCGTCGGCAAGCATCAGCGAGACCGTCGGGTTGCCGCGTCCGAAGGGAGCCAATGTCTGTAGCTCCTCGGCGAGGGCCATGCCCAGATCCTGGCCGTGGACGATCGCATCTACTCGCTCGACCGGGACGAGATCACCTGGCCGCATGACCGCATCCGCGTGCGCGCACAGAGCCGCCGCGAAGTCATCCACGCAAGCGCGCTCGATCTGCAGACCCGCGGCCGCACGATGGCCGCCGTAGCCGATGAGGCTGCCACCGCAGGCGGTCAGTCCCGCGAGCAGGTCGAAGGAATCGACGCTGCGTCCCGAGCCCCTCCCCTCCTCTCCATCCAGAGCGATCATCACCACCGGTCGGCCGCTGCGCTCGACCAGCCGTGAGGCGACGATGCCGATCACGCCCGCGTGCCAACTATCGCCCGCAAGCACATATGCGGGCCGCTCGCCGAGCTCCGCCATCTGCGCTTCGGCCTCGAAGCGGATGCGCTGCTCGATCAGCCGCCGCTCGCGGTTGGCGCTGTCCAGCTCCTGCGCGATCTGCTCAGCGCGCTTTGGGTCGGATGTCAGAACCAGCTCAAGGCCAGCATCCGCCCGGTAAAGCCGCCCGGCCGCGTTCAGGCGTGGAGCAAGCGCAAACCCAAGCGCGCGCTCACCGACCTTTGAGGCATCGACTCCCGCGACCGCCATCAGCGCACGCAAACCGGGCTTGGTCGTGGCGGCCAGGGCGCGTAGACCGTGGCGCACGAGCGTGCGGTTCTCCCCCGTCAGTGGAACCACGTCGGCGACGGTCGCAAGCGCCACCAGATCGAGATCCTGGCGCAGCTCATGCGGGTCGCGCCCGCTAGCGGAATAGAGCGCGTCGGCAAGCTTGTAGGTGACAGCGGTGGCACAGAGATCCACACACGGGTAGCCGCACAGCCGCGGGTGCACGATCGGCGCCTGCGGTAGCGCGCCGTCTGCGCGCGCGGCATGGTGATCGGTGACAACGACATCCATCCCCAGCGCCTGCGCCGCGGCGACCTCCTCGACGGCTGTGATCGCACAGTCGGCTGTCACGAGCAGCCGCGTTCCTCGCGCTGCCAGACGCTTGACGGTGTCGAGCTTGAGCCCATAGCCATCGCTGGCGCGGTCGGGGAGGTAGAAGTCCACGTCAGCGCCCAACTCGCGCAGCGCCCGCACCAGCACCGCGGTCGAGCAGATGCCATCGACGTCGTAGTCGCCGTGGACGGTGATGCGCGTGGCCTGCTGGACGTGGCGGAGGATCATCTCCACCGCTTCGCCGATGCCACGGAACTCCTGCGGTGAGTGCTCCTCAATGCCTGCCAGGAACGCGCGCGCGCGCTGCGGCTCGGCGTAGCCTCTGCGCACGAGCACCTGAGCGAGCGGGTCGCTTACCCCCAGTTCGCGCCGCAACCGCTGGACGTCCTCCAAAGGACTGTCGGGGATCTCAAAGCGGCATGTGGGCACCCTGGCGAGACTACGGCTGGGGTGGGACGGAACACCGAACAGGCCCGCTGGGCCGGGCTAGCGCGCCGTTATGGCGGCGATAGCCCGGCCGATCACCGGATGTAGCATCCTACGTTTTGGCTGTGATCTCCAGCGCGGGCTGGTAGCCCAACCAGCCACTTGGGGAAAGTGCGCCTCTGACGTACGCGGCTTCCGGCAGCGGGTCCGTACCGACCGCAGGTTTGCCTGCTTCGGCGGGTGGTTCAGCGATGAAGCCTGCGTCACCCGGACCGAGAGCTTCGTCCCATTCCTTGTAGGCCGTCTGCATGCCCACGTTCACAACCTCGCTTTCGCCGTCAGCGAAAGTCTTTGTGATCGTGATGATCGCCTTTTCGGGCAGAACCGCAGCTGGCGCGAAGTGTTTGAACGTGACTTTCGCCAGGTAGCCACCCACGTCGCAATTGGCGCCAAAGCCCTTGCCTTCAGGCGTGACGGGGCATTTCACATTGGTGGTTGGACGGTAGGGAAGCTTGAACCTCTCCGTTGATGAGGTGACCAGCAGCCCCTCCGCATTTTCAGCGCCGACTTCATAGATGTTGGCCGTTAGTTCGTAGGCGAACTTCTTGCCTGGGCGACCTGTGTAGCAGTTTTCGAACTGGTATTCCCCGTGTTCACAGGTAAAGCTGTCGACGTCAGCGGTCAGGCTCTTGATCACTCCTGGTCGGTGCGAGAATTCGACCATGCCGCCAAAGGGGAATTCAAACGGGGCCGCCGAGTACGTGTCTTCGTCGGTCGCGCCGTTCACCATTGCGGGCACTGTGTTGAGGTTGTTGTAGACGGGCCTTGCCGGCGCGGCCCCTGCCGCCGCGACGTTCGTCACCATGACGCCGACCGCACATGCGATCGCCACCCCCAGCCACCTGCGGCTGGTTGGAATCTTTCCATTCATGTGGTCTCCACTCCTTAGCATTGGCGTGCATGGCCGAACGCGGCCAGACGCACGCGTTTATCATCCGAGCCCGGGCCTCCTCAACCCCGCGCTCCGGTGCAACGCGAGCACTCTATGCGAAAAGCGAACGCGCCGTCAGCCCAGTTGTACTATTTCAGTACTCGGGCAATTCCGGCCGTTGGGGACTACTCGGGCAGCGGCGTAGACTGAGCGTTCGCACGTTCGCGGCGCATGCCCTCGAGGTAGATCAGCGCAATCCCGATCAACGCACCGGGGACCGCATACAACACTACGCCGATGTTCGTGGCCTTTTCGCCGGGGATCTGTAGCGCGGAGACCTTCACGCCGTAGATGATCAGCCCCACCACGATCGAGCCGATCAGCGAACCCACGAACGCGCCGACGATCCCGCCCCAGAAGCGGTCGGGCATGAAGATCGTGAAGTGCCAGATGGCCAGTCCCATGATTACCCAGCCGAGCATTCCCATCAGCGCGACCTCCCATGGCGTTTGTTGCGGCGCCCACGACTCTTCTGGCGTGGCTTTGAGTCTTCCTTGAGGACCAGGTCCTCTGGCGTTAGGTCGGCCGCGGGGTCACGCTCCCCCTGCGGGGACGCGGCAGGGGCGGCTGGCGGCGCGGTGGCACTGGCCTCCGCGACACTCGTGCCACGCCCACGCCCAGCCGTAGGTGTACCGTTGTTGGGCTTGCCCTCCACGTCCAGGTCACGAACGAGTTCCTGGAACTCATCCCGGGAGATCTGCTGACCGGGTTCCTCCGGCGTGATCAGGCTGCCGCTGCGCGTGCGCCTGCGCTTCTGCGTCGGTGCGACTTCATCAGGGGCACCTGTGGCAGTCAACGCATACGCTGGCACCGTGCCGTGTTCGCGGACGATCCGAGCGCGCCGCGCACGGTAGCCGGGCTCGCGCTCCTTCCAGTGGGTCAGCACCGGCGAGGCGATGAAGATCGACGAGTACGCACCAGAAGCGATGCCGATCATCAACGCGAACGCGAAGTCCTGGAGCGTTGGCCCGCCGGCGATCAGCAGCGCAAGCACCGGCAAGAGCGTGCAGAGGCTGGTCGCCAGCGATCGTGTGACAACCTCCGACATTGAGCGGTTGACGATTTGGGAGAACGCAGCCCGCGGCATGCGCGGCACGTTCTCACGTATTCGGTCGAACACGATGATCGTGTCGTACAGCGAATATCCAAGGATGGTGAGCAAGGCTGCCACCGTCGCGGTCGTGACTTCCCTTCCTGTGAGCGCATACACGCCGGCCGTGATCAACAGGTCGTGCATCAGCGCGATCAAGACCGGGATCGCATACTTCCACTCAAAGCGCAACGCTATGTAGGCGGAGATCACCAGCAGCGAGGCGATGATCGCGATCACCGCCGCGTTGGCGACCGTTTTCCCGAAGGTCGGCCCGATCGAGGTCGAGGAGAAGTCCTTCGTGCCTGGCTTGAAGCCTTTGCTGCCGGGGGTACCGCTACCGAACTTCGTTTCGAGCGCACGCTCGATTTCGTTCACCTTTTCCGGATGTAGCGTCTTGGTGGAGATCTGATAGCCGCTACCGCCGACGCTCGCGTTGGTGAATTTCTGCACCTGCGCCGTCGGGAATCCCTCCGAGCTCAGCACGGCCGACACTTCAGCCGCCGAGACGTGCTTGATGAACGCCGTCTGGATGCGCGTGCCCGACTTGAAGTCGATCCCGAAGTTCAGGCCTTTGCCGCCGATCGCGAGCGCGCCGATCAAGAGGATCGTGCCCGACATCGAGAAGAACCACTTGGAGGCGCCCATGAAGTCAAACGTCCAGCCTTTGCGCTTGCTGCCCGCGCCCAGCGCCGAGGGATGGCTGACGAAGCGCGAGCGGCTCATCGCGCCGAGCGCGGCCTGGGTGGCTAGCACGGCGGTGAACAGCGACACGAGCGTGCCGATCCCGAGCGTGAACGCGAACCCCTTGACTTCCGCGGTGGCAAGCGCGAACAGGATGAACGCCGTCATGAACGTGACCACGTTCGCGTCGACGATCGCCGCGAAGCCGTGTTTGTAGCCGGTGGCGATCCCCGAGACGATCGATCTGCCGCCTCTGATCTCCTCCTTGACGCGCTCGAAGATCACGATGTTCGCGTCGGCGCACACTCCGATCGTGAGGATGTAGCCGGCGATCCCGGGAAGCGTGAGCGTCACCGGGATCAGCTTGACCAGCGCAAAGAAGTAGGCCGCGTAGATGACGAGGCCTCCGACGGCGATCATGCCGAGGAAGCGGTAGAAGGCCAGCAGGAACAGGCAGACGACCGCGAAGCCCACGAGACCCGCGATCAGCGCCTGGCTGAGAGCCTGTTTACCGAGCGAGGCTGAGACCTGCGAGCGGGAGATCAGCGACAGCTTGATCGGCAGCGCGCCGGACTGAAGCTCGTTGGCGAGGTTCTGCGCGGAGGTGATCGTGAAGCCACCGGAGATCTCAGAGCCGGTCGAGGCATCGATCCCTTCCGGGTACTTGTTGAAGTCGATCGACGGCACGGTGATTATCTGTCCGTCGAGCACCACCGCGAAGTGCTGCAATGCCGCTTCGTTGGAGACCCCCGGAAGCTTTGCTTCCTGGCCGCGGTGGGCGATTTCCTTGGTGACCCGTTCGAAGACCGTCTTGCCGTGCGAGGTGAAGCCAAACGTGACGTCAGGCTGCCCGGTCGATTCGTCGTTGCTCTGCGTGGGGTTGGTGACGTCCGCGCCCGTGAGCACCGGGTCGTCCTTCAGGACGTACCAGCTGTTGGGCGAAGCTTCGGTGATTTTCCCGGCCGCGCTTTCCACCGCGTGGGCCTGGACGAGCACGGTGCCGGGATTGACGCGCACCGCCTTCAGCTTGGCGCCCTTCGCTTTGTATTTGATGTAGCTGGGGTTGTTGTAGAGGTCGGCTTCGCTTTCTTCGGGACCGCTCACCACCGCTTCATGTGCGGTGTCGAGCAGATACCAGCTGCCGTAAATACAGCCCTTGAGCTGCGCGGGCGTGCATCCGTGCTCCCAGGTGGTGTCGTTCTTTCGCAGTTCCGCCGGGCGTTTGGCGGCGCGCAGGACCGCTTCGTATTGTTTCAGGCCCGCGATATCGCCGCCCGGGTTGTTGGGGTCGCCGGTGGCCGTGCCTTCCGTAGGCGCCGGCTGACCATTGGCGCCGATTACGTTCGTCTCCCAATCGTAGAACTGCAGCTGCGCGGTCTTGCCGACCTCGGCTTCAGCCTGGCCGACGTTGTGGACTTCGGGCAGCGCGACGTCGATTTCCTTTTCGCCCGAGCGGTTGATTTCCGGCTGGGCTACACCCAGCTGATCGACGCGCGTGCGCATGATGTTGATCGCGCGTTCGAGCGATTCGGCGTCCACTTTCGACTGCGCGGTCGGCTTGGCTTGGTAGACGAGCTCGACGCCGCCCTTCAGTTCCAGCCCCAGGCGTGTTTTCTGCGTGAAGATCGCAGCCAGCGACGCGGCCACGAGGCCAGCGACGATCAAAAGGATCAAAGTGTTGCGGCGGCGGTCGGTCATCGTCCAATGAGACTACTTGTCCGGGGTCAGCACAAGCAACAGGCCACCGTCGTCGTCATAGGCGGGGAACATGTCGGCTTTCGCGTCCGCCGCGACATCGCGTTCGCCGCTCACCCGTACCGGCACCTCGAGCGCCCGTACCCCCCACTCGAGCACCGTCTTGACCGGATCATCGCCGTTGGCGAAGCTCAGGCCAAGCACCTCCTCGACGCGCTGGCCGATCACCTCTTCCTCCTCGAGGCCTGTAAATGCAAAGGAATTCTTGCCGCAGCCGACGATCCGACCCTCACCGTCGCAGACGAAGAAAGCCGCGTCGGGAGCCGGATAGTAGTCGTCGAGCAGTTCGAACAGAAACGCGAACCCGCACTTGTCGCAGCCCTTGCGCTGACGCGTGAAACCGAGGTTGCGGTCCAGCTCGGAGGTGCGGTGACCGCAGTTTGGGCAGATGAATGGATGGGCCATGGTGTCCCTAACAGACTACGCAAGCCGGACCGTGGAGGCGCCTCGCCGTTACCGACCGGTTACCGCGCGTCGACGGGCCTCAGAACAGCGCGGCCCCGACCGGCTCCGGGGGCACAAGCCCGAGATGCTCGTATGCGGCCGCGGTCGCCATCCTGCCGCGTGGTGTGCGCTTGATCAGCCCTTCCTGCAGCAGATAGGGCTCATACACGTCCTCGATCGTGTCCTGCTCCTCGCCGACGGCGACCGCGAGCGTGGACAGGCCAACCGGCCCACCGCCGAACTTCGCGCAGATCGCGCTGAGGATCTCGCGGTCCAATCGATCCAGGCCCCGCTCGTCAACCTCAAGCATCTCAAGCGCCGCCTGGGCCGCATCCGCGGTGACCACACCGGCCATCCGCACCTCCGCGAAGTCGCGCACGCGCTTGAGCAGCCGGTTGGCCACTCGCGGCGTGCCCCTGCTGCGGGCCGCAATCGCGAGCGCGCCGTCATGCTCGAGCTCGATCTCGAGGATGCCCGCGGAGCGACGGACGATGATCGCGAGCTCATCCACCGCATAGGGTTCCAGGCGCGCCTGGATGCCGAAGCGATCGCGCAGCGGTGTCGTCAAAAGGCCCGTGCGAGTGGTCGCTCCCACCAGCGTGAACGGCGGCAGCTCGAGCGTCACCACGCGTGCCCCCGCCCCCTGCCCCACGGTGATCGGCAGGCGATGGTCCTCCATCGCCGGGTAGAAGGTCTCCTCCAGCGTGCGCGCGAGACGGTGGATCTCATCGACGAAGAACACGCTGCGCGGCTCCAGCGCCGTCAGAAACGCCGCGATGTCTCCCTTACGCTCGAGCGCCGGCCCGGCCGTCTGCACGAATGGCACTTCCAGCTCCGCTGCCACGATCTGCGCAAGCGAGGTCTTGCCGAGCCCCGGCGGACCGGCCAGCAGCAGGTGGTCGAGGGCCTCGCCACGAGCGCTACACGCCTCGATCGCCACCGTCAGCTGCTCGCGCAGGGTCTCCTGGCCGACGAACTCCTCCAGCCGACGCGGGCGTAGCGAACGGTCGAGCTCATCCTCGGGGACGAGATATGGCGTCTGGATGCGGGCAGCGGTCTCGGTCATGACATCACGATGGTGCGCGCGCCAGACGCAGTGCCTGGCCGATCAGCTCCTCTGCAGTGTTCCCCTCAGCGCCGGCCAGCAGCTCATGAGCCTCGCTCGGCGCGTAGCCGAGCTCGAGCAGACCGTCGTGCGCCAAGATCCGCGGATCCTGAAGCTCGCCGCGCCGCGCGACGATCGGCACACGCGCACTGGCGACATCGCTATCGACGCCGACCTTCTCGCGCAGCTCAACGATGATCCGTTCCGCGGTGCGCTTGCCAATCCCAGGCACTGCCTGGAAGCGAGCCGCGTCGCCGGCCGCGAGCGAAGCGATCAACGCTCTCGGCGGGCCGGCTGAGAGCACCGCCAGCGCGACCTTTGGGCCAACCGCCTGCACGGACAGGAGCATCAAGAACAGATCGCGCTCCTGCTCGGAGGCGAAGCCATAGAGCGCGAGAGCGTCGTCGCGGACGATCAAGTGTGTGTGCAGCGTCACTTCCTCACCGATCGCGGGCACCTGCGCGAGCGTCTGCGCGGAGACCGCTGCGCGATAGCCGACGCTGCCGCTCAGGACGACGACGTGGTCGCTGCGACGCACCGCCACCTCGCCGCGTAGCAGCGCGATCATGCCGAAGCTCCCGCGAGCGCGATCGCCATCGGCGCACAGTTGGCGTGGCAGAGCGCCACCGCCAACGCGTCAGCAGCGTGGTCCGGTCGCGGCTCCTCGGCCAAGCCGAGCAGCACCTTGACCATCCGCGCCACCTGATCCTTCTGTGCGCGGCCGCTACCACACACCGAGCCCTTGACCTGTTGGGGTGTGTAGCTCGTGCACGGCAGGCCGTGCTGGCCGGCAGCGAGCAGAATCACCCCGCGCGCCTGCCCCACGGCGAAGGCCGTGCGCACGTTCTGGCCGAAATACAGTTCCTCCAACGCCACCGCATCCGGCTTGTGCTCCTCCAGCAGCGCGTCGATCGCGGCGTGGATCTGGGTCAGTCGTCGCTCCGGCGTGAGCCCCGCGCGTGTCTCGATCACACCGCCGTCCAGGGCGAGCAGCCGCCCATCGCGACGCGCGACGACGCCGTAGCCGGTGTTCGCGAGACCTGGATCGATGCCGAGGACGATCACGGTCTGTGATTCTGCGCCCGGCATCGGACGCCTGCCTGCCTTACGCTGCGCGGCTATGAGCACCGAGCCGCCCGATTTCGCCGCCGAGGGGCTGCTCGACGGGCTCGAGGGCAGCTCGCGCGCGGAGCGTCTGGCGCTGCTGGAACAGCTGGCCGCCAACGGTGTGCCGATGTCAGAGCTGCGCCGCAGCACCGCGAGCGGCACCATCATCCTCCTGCCTGCCGACCGAGTGATCGTGGGGCCGGAGCGCTACACCGCCGCCGAAGTGGCAGAGCTGAGCGGCGTGGAGATCGAGTTCCTGACCGCGGCACGTCGCGCAATGGGGCTTCCCATTCCCGACCCCGACGAGCCGGTCTATACGGAGGGTGAGCTTGACTCAGCCCGCAGAACGCTCGCTGCACGCCAAGCCGGCATCTCTGATGAGGACATCCTCGAGCTGCTGCGGGTGTTGGGCCGCGGCCTCTCACAGGCGGCCGAGGCCCTACGGGCGCTGCCGCTGAAACTCGTGCTCGAGCCGGGCATGAGCGAAAGCGAGCTAGCCAACCGCTACGGCCAGGCAGCGGCGCAGCTGTACCCGATGGTGGATCCTTTGATCAGCAACATGCTCGCGCTGCACCTGCGTCATACGGCGCAGAGTGAGGTGATCAGTGCGATGGAGCGAAGCGGCGGTCGCCTGCCGGGCTCGCGTGAGGTCGCTGTGTGCTTCGCCGATCTTGTCGGCTTCACCCGTCTCGGTGAGGAGGTGGCACCCGAGGAGCTCGGTCATCTCGCCGCGCGGCTGGAGGCGCTCGCCTCCGAAGTGGCCGATCCTCCGGTGAAGCTCGTCAAGACGATCGGGGACGCGGCGATGCTCACATCGCCTGAGCCCGAGTCGCTGCTGGACGCTGCACTGAAGCTGATCGACGCGGCCAACGCCGAGGGGGAGGACTTCCCGCAGCTTCGTGCCGGCGCCGCCATCGGGCTGGCGCTGCCGAGGGCGGGTGACTGGTTTGGGCGGCCGGTCAACCTTGCCAGCCGCATCACCGCGATCGCGAGGCCCGGCAGCGTGCTGGCCGAGCGCGAGGTGCGCGAGTCAGCGGGCGATGCGTATGCGTGGTCCTTCGCCGGCGAGCGGCGCCTGCGCGGCATCCGTGGGCCGGTGCCGCTGTTTCGCGCGCGGCGGCTGACCGCCTCGAGCTAGCGGCTGCCATGGTGCCTGACCAGTAGCCCACAGGTCGTTGAGCGCAACGGCGTCCTTGTAGGTGTCCATGCACTCCCAGAAGCCCTCGTGGCGGCGCGCGCGCAGCTCGCCGATGGCGGCCAAGCGCTCGAGGGGCCCGCGCTCGAGCACGCTGTCTGGCTCCAGGTAGCGGAAGAGCCGCGACCCGAAGCAGAAGAAGCCACCGTTGATCCAATGATCAGAGGTGGGCTTCTCGTGAAAGCCCGTCACGCGCCCGTCATCGGCCAGCTCAGTCACCCCGAACTGCAGCTGCGGCCTGACCACCGTCATGCTGGCCAGCGCGCCGTGTGCTGCATGGAACTCCAAGAGCGCCTCCAGATCGATGTCCGCGAGGCCGTCCGCGTAGGTGGCGCAGAAGAGCTCATCCCCCTCCAGATGCCCCTCCAGCAGCTTGATACGCCCGCCGGTTTGCGTGTCGAGGCCCGTGTCCACGCACTCGACGCTCACGCCCTCGGGCCAGTCGTGCGTGGCGACGAAGCGCTCGATCATCTCGCTGCGGTAGCCGGTCGCGAGCAGGAAGCGGCGAAAGCCCTGCACCGCGTACAGCTGGATCACGTGCCACACGATCGGCATGCCGCCGATCTCCACAAGCGGCTTGGGGATCGCCTGCGTGTGCTCCTGCAGGCGCGTGCCGCGACCACCGCACAGGATCACAACAGGCGGGCGTCTCGCCGCAACCACAGCGGGCCGCTCAGCCTGCGACACGCTCGAGCACGTCTGCGGACACGTCAAAGTTTGCGTGCACCGCGCTCACGTCGTCGTTCTCTTCAAGCGACTCGATCAGGCGCATGAGGCTGCCGGCGTGGGACTCGTCGAGCGGGACGAGGCTCGACGGCCGGTAGGCCACCTCGGCATCTTCCATCGCAACGCCCGCGTCCTCGAGCGCCTGGCGCACGGGCGCGAAGTCCGTTGGCGCGGTGATCACCTCGAAGACGTCATCGTCGGTGCCGATGTCCTCGGCGCCCGCGTCCACGGCCACCATCAGATCGTCTTCGGTGTAGCGCTCGGCATCGATCACGATCACACCCTTCTTATCGAACAGGTATGCGACCGATCCCGGCTCGCCGAGGCTGCCGCCGTTCTTCGAGAAGGCGTGTCTGACGTCCGCGCCGGTGCGGTTGCGGTTATCGGTGAGCGCCTCCACCAGCACGGCAACTCCACCCGGGCCATAGCCCTCGTAGAGGACGCTCTCGATCGCGTCCGCCTCGCCACCCTCACCGGTGCCTTTGGCGATCGCGCGCTCGATGTTCTCCTTCGGCATCGATGCTTCTTTGGCCTTGCGCACGGCGTTCTCCAGGACCACGTTGGTCTCCGGATCGCCGCCACCGTCGCGCGCGGCGACCATGATCGCCCGCGAGAGCTTGGAGAACTGAGCGCCCCTGCGCGAGTCCACCACCGCCTTCTTGTGCTTGATGCTCGACCACTTCGAGTGCCCTGACATAACTGCAAGTCTACGAATCCCCAGCTTCGAAAGACGGCCCGTAGGTCGAGTAGGCGCGCTCGTGCCCACTAGGATGCCCGAGCACATGAGCACCATGCCCTCCCCTGACATCTTCAAGGCCTACGACATCCGCGGCCTGTATCCCGAGCAGATCGACGGGGACGTCGCCGAGCGCATCGGCGCGGGATTCGCCGTGGTGCTGGCGAGCCTGGCAGGCAAGGAGATAGGAGATCTGCGTGTGGGACTTGGGCGTGATATGCGCCTAAGCGCACCGGAGCTCGCGGCGCGCTATCGCGCGGGTCTACTTGCGGCAGGCGCAAGCGTGGTCGATGCCGGTCAGGTGGGCAGCGAGATGCTCTATTACCTGGTCGGCTCGCGTGAGCTCGACGGCGGGCTGATGTGCACGGCCTCGCACAACCCCAAGGCATACACGGGCGCGAAGCTCGTGCGCGAAGGAGCGCTCGCGCTGTCGGGGGACGAAGGCATCCAGGACATACGCCGCTGGATCGAGTCGCCCGACGCGGCCGGCATACAGCTCGGTGACGAGCCACGCGGCGGCACGGTCGAGGAGGTTGACCTCTATGAGGAGTTCCAGACGGCCGCGCTGCGCTTCATCGACGCGGACGCGGTGCGCTCCTCCTCACGACCTCTGACGGTCGTCGTGGACGGTGGCAACGGCATGGCGGGCCCGATGGTGGGGCCGCTGCTGGAGAGCCTCGAGCTCGAGCTGATCGAGACCTACTGGACACCCGATGGGCACTTCCCCGACCACGAGCCGAACCCACTGCTGCCAGAGAACCGGAAGCTGATCATGGAGAAGGTCCGCGACACCGGTGCGGACCTGGGTATCGCCTGGGACGGAGACGCTGACCGCTGCTTTTTCATCGACGACACCGGCGCGTTCGTCGACGGCGACTTCCTGACTGCGCTGCTCGCCCAGACCCTGCTCGAGAAGAACCCCGGCCAGGCAATCCTCTACGACGTGCGTGCCTCGCGAGCGGTGCCCGACACGGTCACACAGGCGGGTGGGACGCCGTATATGAACCGGGTGGGGCACGCGTTCTTCAAGACGCGCATGCGCAAGGAGGGCTCGCTGTTCGGCGGCGAGGTCTCCGGGCACTACTACTTCCGCGACTTCTACTGCGCGGACTCCGGCACGCTCCCGGCGCTGCTGGTACTCGAGCTGCTGTCCACGAGCGGCAAGCGCATGTCGGAGCTGCTCGCCCCCTACCACGCCAAGTACTTCATCTCCGGCGAGATCAACTCCGAAGTAAAGGACGCCGAGGGCAAGATGCAGGAGATCGCCGCGCGCTACAGCGATGCACGCCAGCAGCACCTGGACGGGATCTCGATCGACTACGACGATTGGCACTTCAACGTGCGCTCCTCCAATACCGAGCCGCTTTTGCGCCTGTGCCTGGAGTCGCTCGTCTCGCCGGCGGACATGGAACGCCGCCGCGACGAGGTGCTCGCCCTGATTCGCGACGCAGGTGACGAGGTGAAGCAGCGCCAGGAGGAGGAAGAGCGCGCGGCGCTGGCGGTCGCTGCCGATGCTGGCATCCATCGCTTGGCTATTCCCACGCCTTTCATGGTTGGGCGGGTGAACGCTTATCTGATCGAGGACTCGCCGCTGACGCTGGTGGACTCCGGGCCGAATTCGGCGAAGGCGCTGGATGAGCTCGAACAACTGCTCGCGGAGCGCGGGCACCGGATCGAGGACATCGAGCTGCTGGTGATCAGTCACCAGCACATCGACCATTTCGGCCTCGCTTCGATTCTCGCGCGGCGCTCAGGCGCGGAGGTCGCGGCACTCGAGGGGCTCGCGCCGTTCCTCGCGAGCTACGGTCACCAAAGCGACCTCGACGACAGCTTCGCCGAGCGGCTGATGCTGCGCCACGGCATCCCCGCCGAAATCGTGACCGCACTGCGAGCCGTCTCCGCTGGCTTTCGCGCCTGGGGCTCCGCGGTCGAGGTGACCCGGCCACTGGCCGATGGCTCCGAGCTCCAGCTGCGCGATCGCACCCTGCGCGTGCTTCACCGCCCCGGCCACAGCCCCTCCGACACAGTGTTCCTCGACGAGTCCCGCTCGCTGCTGCTGGCAGCTGACCACCTGATCGCACACATCTCATCGAACCCGCTGCTCGCCCGCCCACTGGACGCCCCGGAGGAGGAACCGACGCCGCCGCCACCGCGCCCGCAAGCGCTGGTCACGTACATCGACTCCTTGAAGAAGACCCGTGCGATGGAGCTCTCGCTGGTGCTCCCCGGACATGGCCGGCCGATCACCGATCACGTGTCGCTGATCGATGAGCGCTTCCGCATGCACACGCGACGTGCGGAGAAGATCCGCCGCCTGATCGCCTCGCAGCCGCACACCGCACACGAGATCGCCCAGGAGCTATGGGGCAACGTGGCGGTCACGCAGGCATACCTCACGCTGTCGGAGGTCCTCGGCCATGTGGATCTGCTGTTGGCAGACGGGTCGGTCGTCGAGCAGGAAGAGGACGGCGTCGTGCGCTTCCAGGCGGCGTGAGCCGCGCACGCAGACGCTTTGTTTCGGCGGGCGATCCGTGACTGACCGCGCGAACGTCTCTGATTCGATCTAGCTCGCCGACCCCTGCCCTATACTGATTTTCATAATGTCGATGCTCTCTGTGGACAATCCGCCTGAGTCGTTGTTCTCGTTCCCCGACCCGGTCAACGAGGTGTCCGCCCGCCTGGTCGCGGGCGGCGTGGTGGTGCTGAGCGTGCTGACGATCACGCTGAATGTGCCGTGGCTGACTGTGCTAATCGCCTATGGGTTCATTGCACGGGTGGCCAGCGGACCGACGCTCAGTCCACTCGGCCAGCTCGTCACGCGGGTGATCGTTCCGCGCCTGCCAATTGCAGCAAGGCCGGTGCCGGGCCCGCCCAAGCGCTTCGCACAGGCGATCGGCGCGACGCTGTCCGTAGCGGCAGCAGTGCTCGCTCTCGCACTCGGCCTAACAACCGCCGCATATGTCCTGCTGGGCCTGCTGATAGCAGCGGCCACGCTGGAGTCGGTGTTCGGGCTTTGCCTGGGCTGCAGGATGTTCGCCCTACTGATGCGCGCCGGGGTAATCCCGCCGGAGGTGTGCGAGCGGTGCGCCGACATCACCCGCGAGCTGCCACAGCAAGCATGAGCGCGCATCGATCCGAGCGGACCTACTGATGCTCTTCAAGCAGATCACCCACGACGACCTCGGCTGCGCCTCCTACCTGATCGGAGACGAGAAGGCAGGTGTCGCGGCGGTCGTGGACCCGCGTTTTGAGATCGACGAGTACCTCGAGTTGGCGCGGTATCGCGCGGTCAACATCGCGCATGTGCTCGAGACGCACAACCACGCCGACCATGTATCCGGACACGGACGGCTGGTGGCGGCGACAGGCGCGCGCATCCACGTCCACCGCGCGGCGCAGCCCGCCTACGATCATGAGCCGTTCGAGGATGGTTGGGAGCTGACGCTCGGCTCGCTAAGGATCCGCGCACTGCATACCCCCGGCCACCGCCCGGAGCACACCGCCTTCCTGCTGATAGACGACGAGCGCGGCCCCGATCCGTGGGCGGTGCTAAGTGGAGACAGCCTGTTCGTTGGCGACGTCGCCCGCACCGATCTGGCGATCGAGAAAACAGAGGGCGCCCGCCAGATCTTCGCCTCCGTGCACGAGAAGCTGCTACGCCTTCCCGACGATTGTGAGCTGTGGCCAGCCCACCTGGGCGGCTCGATGTGCGGCGGCGCGGGCATGAACGCAAAGATCTGCTCGACGATCGGCTTCGAGCGCGCTCACAACCCGACGCTTGCAATCAAGGACGAGCAGGAGTTCGTTGCGCAGGCGGTGTCGAATCTCGGTCCCCAGCCACCAAACTTCGAGAAGATCGTGGAGCTCAACCGCGGCCCGCTCGTCACCACGGGCGTGGAGGTGGCGGCGCTCTACCCTCACCAGGTTCAGCTCAAGCGCGAAGAGGGCGCGCTGCTGGTGGACGTGCGCACGGACCTGCAGTTCGACGACGTGCACATCCACGGCTCGATCTGCATACCGTCGTTCACCTCCGGCTTTGGCTCGAAGCTAGCGTGGCTCGCCGACCATGACCAGGAGATCGTGTTCATCGGCCGTGACGACGCGGACGGGCGTCGCGCGGCGAAGCTGGCACTGTCGGTAGGCGTGCGCAACATCGCCGGCCTACTCGCCGGAGGGATGACAAACTGGCGCCAGGAACGTCATCCAGCCGATCACACCGACCGGGTCGCAGCGGCCGACCTGCGTGGCTGGCTGACAAAGGAACCGGAGCTACAGCTGCTGGACGTACGCGAGCGTCACGAGTGGGACGCTGGACACCTGCCCGGATCGGTGTTCACCGCCTGGCATGACATCGTTGGGATCCCGGACGGGATCGACCCAAACCGGCCGATCGCGGTCATCTGCGCGGGTGGCGTACGTGCGGCAACCGCCGCCAGCCTGCTCAAGCACCACGGCGCGCACGACGTGATCCACGTGGTCGACGGCGGCGTGCCCGCGCTCGCCGCGGCCGGCGCACAGCTCGAGTCCAACGCCGAGCTACCCGTCGGCCTACCCGCCTAGCCCTCGCCTCCACGCTCGATGGCGTCGAGGTGCTCGACGTTCGCGCGGTCCTCGGCATCCCTGCTGGGCTCGCCACTGAACCAGGCATCGAGGATCTCCCCCAACTCCGCCTCGGAGGTCGCGCGCAGGCTCAGCGCGAGCACGTTCGCGTCGTTCCACCTGCGTGCCCCGGCGGCGGTGGGCGCATCGAGGCACAGTGCGGCCCGCACGCCGTCGACCTTGTTGGCTGCGATCGACGCACCGGTACCCGTCCAGCAGCAGACGATCCCCTGCTCGGTGCGGCCTTCGGCGACGTCGCGTGCGACCGCCTCCGACGCCCACGCCCAGTCGTCACGCTCATCCTCAGCCAGAGCTCCGTGACGAAGCGTCTCGTGTCCGCGTCGCTCCAGCTCCGCGGCGAGCACAACAGCGATCCCGGTCTGCTCATCGGCGGAGATGGAGACGCGCATCAGCGGCCCTCCCCCACCTCGCTCGCCGACACAGCCTGCGTAGCGCCGGCGGCGGCTGCCTGCTCCACCCAGTCGAGAAACATCCGATGCAGACGATCATCCTCCCCGATCTCTGCGTGGAAGGCCACAGCCAGGATCCGTCCTTGGCGGGCCGCCACGGCATGGCCATCGACCTCACCAAGGATCTCCACACCGGGGCCGTGCTCGGCGATCCATGGCGCGCGAATAAAGATCCCTCTGATCGCCGGCCCCTGCATGCCAGCGATCTTCACGTCCGCCTCAAAGCTTCGGATCTGACGTCCAAACGCGTTGCGCTCGGCGCGCATGTCCATCACCCCAAGATGATCGCGGTCGAGCATGATCAACCCAGCGCATGAGCCCATGATCGGCGTGCCCCGCGCCGCCATCTCGCGCATCGGCTCGGCGAGTCGCTCGCGAGCGATGCCAAGCGTCATCGTCGTCGACTCGCCGCCGGGCACCACCAGCCCATCCAGCCCCTCGACGTCGCTCGGCACCCGTACCTCGCGCGTACCAGCCCCCAGACCTCTCAGCATCCGCTCGTGCGCCTGGAAGCCGCCCTGCAGCGCGAGTACGCCGACTAGCGGCGAGTCGCTACCAGCCACGTTGGGCGAGTAGCTGCTCGCTCTCGAGCTTGGAGCTCTCGAGGCTGACCATCGGCGTGCCGAGTCCTCGCGAGGCGGCTGTTACGCGCTCTGCGTCCTGCCAGTGCGTGGTCGCTTCCACGATCGCGCGCGCCCGCGACGGCGGGTCCTCCGACTTGAAGATCCCTGAGCCTACGAACACGCCTTCGGCACCGAGAGCCATCATCAGCGCGGCGTCAGCCGGCGTTGCGATGCCGCCGGCGCAGAACAGCACAACCGGCAGGCTGGAACGCCCAGCGACCTCGCGGACAACGTCCAAAGGCGCAGCAAGGTTCTTGGCAAAGGTCGCTATCTCATCGCTGCCAAGCGTCGCCAGGCGACGGATTTCGCCGGTGATCTGGCGCATGTGGCGCACCGCCTCGACGATGTCACCGGTGCCCGCCTCGCCCTTCGAGCGGATCATCGCCGCGCCCTCACCGATGCGCCTGAGCGCCTCGCCGAGGTTCGTGGCACCGCATACGAACGGCACCTTGAAGTCCCACTTGTCGATGTGGTTGGCCTCATCCGCCGGCGTCAGCACCTCCGACTCATCGATGTAGTCCACCTCCAGCGCCTCCAGCACGCGCGCCTCCATGAAATGCCCGATGCGCGCCTTGGCCATCACAGGGATGCTCACCGCCTCCTGGATGCCGGCGATCATCTCCGGGTCTGACATGCGCGCAACGCCGCCGTCGCGACGAATGTCCGCGGGCACGCGCTCGAGCGCCATCACCGCGGCCGCGCCGGCGTCCTCGGCGACCTTCGCCTGATCGGGCGTGACTACGTCCATGATCACGCCGCCCTTGAGCATCTCTGCCAGGCCGGTCTTGACGCGGAATGTCGCCTCGTCTCTCATGCCTTTAGTTTGACAGCCCCGCCGTGTTGTCGGCGGGCGCGTGTCCTACCGCTGGTGAGATCTCCTTCCAGAGCACCGTGCGCGTCTGCCCTGGCCCGCCGTAGTCGACGCACTCGCTCGCGGAGAAGCCCAGCGCCTGGTGAAAGGCGCTCGAGCGGGTATTGACCGGCTTGGTGATCGCCTTGAGCGCGTGAGCCCCATGCGCGCGGGCCAGCTCTTCGAAGTGCTCGTATAGGCGTCGTGCGAGACCCTCGCGGCGATGGCCGTCGCGCACGGCCACCACGTGGATATAGCCAACGCTCGCTGGGGTCAGCAGTCCGAACAGATATCCGATCACCCGACTCTCATCGCGCGCCGCGCCGTCGCCTCTGATTACGAGAGCCGTATCGCCGAACTCGTGCACGAGCAGCGGGTGGTGCAGTGCCGTGAGATCGCGATCGCCCCAGAACTCGCGCATCTCGTCGACAATCGTCACAAAGTCGTCGATCGTCGCACGTTGCGGTTGGTGATCCATCAGGGCAACAGACCTCGTGAGAGCCTTGCAAACGCTCGCAGCGAGACCCATCCGCGTCGCGAGTCGCCCACCAGTTGGGTCGCTCGCAGCCGCAGCAGCGCGACCACATCGGCCGTCCGCTCGCCGGGGTCGACGATCACCGCCCGATCGCGCAGGGACATCGCCGCGACGGGCCTACCGCCGAGCTCGGCGATCAGGCTCGGGCCAAGCGGCACACCGGCGCCGTGAACGCGAGCGAGGAAGTCGAGCTCGTGCCCGTCATCGGCGGCTGCCAAACGGATCGTGACCGCCTCCTGGGGCCCAACACGGGCTGACACGCGCCTGGTGGGAAGCCAGTCGGCACTGTCCGCGTTGCGCTCGGCGTTGCGCCTGAGCTCATCCTGACGCTGACGTGCGATCTCGGCGTTCAACCAATCTCTCGCCATTGCTCCACCTCAAACTAGCCATTTCAGCGACATTGATTGACCCTAAACCATTCAATCTCAATTGCAATATCCATCAAATCTTGATTGAATGACTACATGCCGCTGACCGATCGCCTACGTGCCGTCAATCGCGGCGCCGACCTATCGCTCACCCAGCAGCTTGCGGAGGTGTTCACGGCTGCAATCGCCGCGGGAGAGCTCGCACCGGGCGACAAGCTGCCGACGACACGAGAGCTCGCTGCGATAGCGGGCATCAATCAGCTGACCGCCAGCCGCTGCTACAAACGCCTGCAGGAGCACGGCCTTGTCGTCTCCGCAGTCGGTCGCGGCACGTTCGTGCGAGCCGCGGCCAGGAGCGCTTCTGGCGAGGCCGATCCGTCTTGGCAGACCTATGCGCTCGCTCCACAACGCAGTGGCGACGCGGGCAGGACCCTCAGCGAGGCGGCAAGACACGCGGTGAGTCCGGGGCTGATCGCCCTATCTGTCGGCTATCCCTCCCGCGAGCAGATACCGGTGGAGCAACTTGCCACAGCCGTGCGCCAGACGCTAGAGCACGAAGCGCTCGCGAGCTTCGAGTACTGCCCCATCGAGGGCAGTGACGAGCTACGTACGCAGCTCGCGGCGCTCGGCCGCGCTCGGGGCTTGGATGACGAGGCCGACAGTCTCCTCATCACCACAGGAGCGCGCCAAGGACTCACGCTCGTCGCCCGCGCGATCCTCCGCCCAGGCGACGTGGTCGCGTGCGAGTCCCCCACCTACATGGGCATGATCGAGGCGCTGCGCGCAACCGGGGCAACGGTGATGCCCGTCGAAGTAGATGCCGACGGCTTCAGTGTCGAGGCGCTCGAGCAGCTGCTGCGCGGGCACGAGGTGAAGCTGGTGGCCCTGCAGCCGCGGGGGCACAACCCCACCGGCCGCGATCTCAGCGAGGAGCGCCGCTCTCGGCTGCTCACGCTGGCCGCCCGCCACGGCTTCTTCGTGCTCGAGGACGGCGTGTACGCGGATCTGCGCTACGACGGCACCGACCTCGGACCGCTGCGGGCACTCGACCCGACGCACGTGATCTACGTGGACTCGCTCTCAAAGACCGTCGCCCCCGGCCTGCGCGCCGGCTGGGTAGCTGCGAGCGGCCCGGTACTCGACCGCATCATCGCCGAGAAGCGCGACGATGACGCCCATTGCGCGACGCTGCCCCAGCAAGTGAGCGCGCGCTTCCTCGCCGAAGGCTGCTATCCAGCGCAGGTTGCTCGTGCGTGTGAGCTCTACCACCCGCGCCGAGACGCCCTGCTCGAAGCTCTGGAGAGCGAGATGCAAGGTCTCGCCAGCTACGAGCGCCCCAGCGCAGGTGGCCACGTGTGGGTCACCCTCAATCAGGCTCGAGACGATGATGAGCTCTACCGCGCCGCGCTCGCCGGCGGCGTCAGCTACACCCCCGGTCCCGCCATGCTCGTGCAATCGCCTCGCGCTACCCACTTGCGCCTGTCGTTCACGGCACTCACACCCGAGCAGCTGCGTGAGGGAGTGCGACGCCTAGCCCGCACGATCCGCGCCCAGCCGCACGCGCCCCGATACCGGCACACACTCCCCGTCGCCTGATCCGCACAACGGCAACGTAACGCCATACCCGCCATACCCAGCCAAGCGAAGCCGTGAGGCGGCCCGGCTCGCCCGCCGCGAAGCGGCCGCGAGACGGACGACTCACGGCGTAGCGCTACTTGAGCCGGAAAGCCTTGATGCGGTCGTCGTACTGCGCGGTGTCCCGCGCGTACACGCCGTAGGCGAGCGCCTGGATGACGCTCAACAGCGCCGTGTGCGAGCGCACATATGCTGGGCTGTTTGAGGAGTAGTAGAGCTTGATCTGCGCGAGCTTCGCGACCTCAGAGAGGGTCGCGTCTGTGATCGCCGCCGTGTGCGCCTGGCGGTGGCGCGCAAGCTTCATCGCTCGCACGACCAGCGGATGCGGGCGCCCAGCGGAGAGCCCAATTACGAGCGTCGCACCGTCGATGCGACCGAGGCGACTGAGGGCCTCCTGTGAAGGGCTCGCGACAACATCGACACGCAGATCGAGCAGCATCAGCAGGTGGCGCAGGTAGCTAGCGAAGAACGCCATCTGATCGGTGCCCGCGACGAGCACCTTGTCGGCTTCGACGATCGCCTCGATCATCGCATCCACCGCACTGCGCGAGACCTTGCGTGCGGTGTCCTCGACGTTCAGGTGATCGGCCGCAAGCGCAGCCTCAAACTCGTTCTGATCAAGTGAGAACAGGGGCGCTGAGCCATTGGCTGCTCCGTCCTGCGCGGCCTTGGCGTTTACACGCCTGTATTCCTCGCGCGCGGCCGCCTGCAGCTCCGGAAAACCCTCGAAGCCCAATGCCTGGGAGAAACGTACGACCGTAGAGCTTGAGGTGTTCGCACGCCGGGCCAGCTCCTCAGCTGTCTGGAAGGCCGCCTCGTCGAGATGGTCGACTATGTACTGGGCAACGTCCTTCTGCGAGCGCGAGCACTCGTCGAACCGTGCCTGGATGTACTTGGACAGACTCTGGTGCTCGCTGGTCCCGCCAATCGGTGATACCGCTCGCACGGACTCGGATTCGGTGGTGGGACGCTCGGGTGTCTTCGTGGCAGCTCGCTTCATCGGCGGTTCTGTTCGACGTGTCTGGCTCGCACTCCTTCTGAGATTTGTGCGAATGGCGATGATCCGTCAGCGGGTATGAGGCGTACATAAGCTCAACCCATGCAAGTTGTGAGGAAATCCACGTGCCCGTCAACGCTTTGCGCTGTCGATGCACTCGTTGCCATGATGCGGTCAATCGAGAGGCTCTAACGTGAGGATCGCAATCGTCGGCGCCGGCGTCTCCGGACTCGTGGCCGCGCATCTGTTGCAGCACCAGCACGAGATCGACGTGTATGAGGCCAACGCCTATGCGGGCGGACACGTCAACACGATCCACGTGGAGACCGATCACTCGAGCCATAACGTGGACACGGGCTTCATCGTGATGAACGATCGCAACTACCCCAACCTCACACGACTGCTCGACCGGCTCGCTGTCGCCCGCCAGCCAACGCACATGAGCTTCTCGGTCAAGGGCGAGGAGGAAGACTTCGAGTACGCGGGCACCCCACGCGGGCTGTTCTGCCAGCCGAGCAACCTGCTGAGCCCGCGCTTCCAGCGAATGATCGTCGATCTGCTGCGCTTCAACCGGAAACTGCGCGAGCTGCTCACGCACGAGACGCGTGGCAATGGCGGAGTTCAAGCAGAGGAGTCGTTGCAGTCGTTCCTCGCACGCAACCGCTTCTCGCAGGCTTTCGTGGATCGGCTGATCGTCCCTCAGGTCTCCGCCGTGTGGTCCGCGGACCCGCTCCTCTTGGACTCATTCCCTGTGCGCTTCATCGCGGAGTTCTTTGCCAACCACGGGATGCTCGGCTTTCGCGACCGCCCCGGATGGTCGACCATCGTCGGCGGCTCCGCCCGCTACGTGGACGCGCTGATCGCGCCGTTTCGCGAGCGTGTGCACCTGAGCACTCCCGTGCGCTCGATCACCCGCCACGCCGACCACGTGGAGATCGCCGCCGGCGGCTCCCACGATGGTGCGACCACCGAGCGCTATGACCATGTCGTGATCGCCACCCACTCCGACCAGGCGCTCACACTGCTGAGCGATCCATCTACGCAGGAGGCACGGCTGCTCCGAGCAATCCCATACCAGCGCAACGAGGCGGTGCTGCACACCGACAGCACGCTGCTGCCGCGCCGCCAACAAGCGCGCGCAGCATGGAACTTTCACCTGCTGCGCGAGCCAAAGCCGCTCAGCACAGTCACCTATTACATGAACCACCTGCAGCGCCTGGACGCCGACCGCGACTTTTGCGTCACGCTCAATCGCACCGAGGCGATCGAACCGGCGAAGGTGATCCGCACGATCTCCTATGCCCACCCCGTGTACACGCCCGCGGGCGTCGCCGCCCAGAGCCAGCACGAGACGATCAGTGGCCTCGCGCAACGCACCCACTACTGCGGCGCGTACTGGGGCTGGGGCTTTCACGAGGACGGTGTACGCAGCGCGCTGCGTGCGTGTGAGCCGTTTGGGGTGAAGCTGTGAACAGCTGCCTCTACGAGGGCTCCGTGCGCCACCGCCGCCACGGCACGCCCAGCGACGAGCTCCACCACCGGATGTTCATGGTCTGCCTCGACCTCGACGAGATCCCCGAGTGCTTCGATGGTCGCTTGCTGTGGTCCGCCCGGCGCCCCGCGCTTGCTTGGTTTCGTCGCGCGGACTACCTCGGCGATCCGCACACGCCGCTTGCGCAGTCGGTGCGCGAGCTCGTCGCCGAGCGCACCGGTGAGACGCCAGACGGGCCGATCCGGCTGCTCACGCACCTGCGCTACTTCGGGCACTGCTTCAACCCTGTGAGCTTCTACTACTGCTATGACCGCGACGGTGAGCACGTGCGGGCGGTGGTCGCGCATGTCACCAACACTCCCTGGGGCGAGCACCATGCGTATGTGATGCCGGTCGGGCACGCCGCCGACCATGGGACCGTGAAGCTGATGGGCGGCCAGTTCGAGAAGGCGCTGCATGTATCGCCGTTGATGGGCATGGAGCACACCTACGACTGGCGGCTGACCGAGCCGGGCGAGCGGCTGGCCGTGCACATCGCCTCCGAGCGTCCGGATGGAGTGACGGTGTTCGACGCGACCCTCGCACTCGAGCGCCGGGAGCTGAGCGGCTACCAGCTCTCGCGGGCCCTCGCGCGCTATCCATTCCTGACGATGCGCATACTGGCCCGCATCTACGGACACGCCTTGCGTCTGCGGCTGCGCGGCGCCCGCTACTTCCCACATCCGCGTCAGCAGCACGCGCCGTCCAGCAGTGCCACGCCCGAACACGTCGACCACGAAGCGGCGGTGTCCGCATGAGCGCCCGCGAGGTGGTCGCTCGCAGGCCCGTCTCGCTGCAGCGCCCGCAGGCGCACTGGCTGCGACGCCGCTGGGATAGCGCCGCGCGCTCGCTCGTGCTGCGACTGCTCACGCGCATTCGCGGCGGAGAGCTCGAACTGATCGAGGACGGCGCCAGACTTCGCTTCGGGGGGGTCGTTGCCGAGCGCCCGCTGCGCGCGGTCGTGCACGTGCGCTCGTTGCGCTTCTACCGCCAACTGTTGCGCGGCAGTATCGGCTTGTGCGAGTCCTACATGGACGGGCTGTGGGAGTGCGATGACCTCGTCGCCCTGACACGTATTGCCGCGCTCAACGTCGGCGCGCTCGATACGTTCAGAAGGAGGCTCGCGCCGGTGCTCATCCCCGTCCAGCGCTGGGCGCGGTGGCTCGCGCGTAACACCCCTATGCGCTCGCGCAAGCGGATCGCTGCCCACTATGACCTCGGCAACGAGCTGTTCGCGCTGTTCCTCGACCGCACGATGATGTACTCGTGCGCGGTCTTCGAGACCCCGCAGGCAACGCTCGAAGAGGCGTCGCTTTCCAAGCTCGAGCGCGTGTGCACGAAGCTCGCGCTGAAGCAGTCAGACCACCTGCTTGAGATCGGCACCGGCTGGGGCGGGCTCGCTGTTTACGCCGCCCAGCATTACGGCTGTCGCGTCACGACTACCACGATTTCCCGCGAACAACACGCGTATGCGTGCGAGCGGGTGCGCGAGGCAGGGCTCGAGGACCGCGTGACCGTGCTGCTCGAGGATTACCGCGAGCTCACAGGCCGCTACGACAAGCTCGTGTCGATCGAGATGATCGAGGCCGTCGGCTGGCAGTACTTCCCCACTTACTTCCGTCGCTGCTCTGAGCTATTGGAGGACGACGGCGCGATGCTGCTG